>DASZVN010000177.1:0-58104 GCA_035547055.1 Hyphomicrobiales bacterium | reverse complement strand
GGAGAGCTCGTTCTTCCCGTTTCCGCCGGACATCATGCTGGTGCCGATGGTGCTGGCGCAGCCGCAGAAGGCCTGGCGCTACGCCGCCGTCTGCACCGCGGCCTCGGTCGTCGGCGGCATGCTCGGCTACCTCATCGGCTCGTGGCTCTACGGCTCGCTCGGCCACTGGCTGATCGCGCTCTACGGCTACGGCCAGGCGCTCGACGGCTTTCGCGAGGCCTACGCCCAATGGGGCGCCTGGATCATCCTGATCAAGGGGCTGACGCCGATTCCCTACAAGATCGTGACCATCGCGTCGGGCTTCGCCGGCTACGATTTCGGCCTGTTCGTGCTGCTCTCGATCATCACCCGCGGCGTCCGCTTCTTCGTGCTGGCGGCCCTGCTGCGCCGTTTCGGCGAGCCGATCCGCCATTTCATCGAGACGCGGCTCGAGCTGGTCGCGACCGCGTTCGCGGTGGTCGTGGTCGGCGGCTTCGTCGTGGTGCGCTACGTCATATGAGCCACGCCGGCCGCACCGCCTGGGGCATCGCCATGCTTGCGGCGGCGACGGTCGTCGCGGCGCTGATCTTCGAGTACGGCTTCGGCTACGTGCCGTGCCATCTCTGCCTGATCGAGCGCTGGCCCTATTATGTCGGCGTGCCGGTCGCGCTCGCGACCGGGATCGCGGCGGCGCAGGGCGCGCGGCCGGGGGCGCTCCAGGTCGGGCTCGGCCTCCTCGCCGTGATCTTCCTGGTCGGATGCCTGCTCGGCGCCTTCCATGCCGGGGTCGAGTGGAAATGGTGGCCGGGGCCGTCGTCCTGCACCGCCGGGGCGGCGCATCTCGGCGGCAATCTTCTGCAATCGCTGAAGACGACCCGCTTCGTCGCCTGCGACGCCGCCTCGTGGCGCTTCCTCGGCCTCTCCTTCGCGGGCTGGAACGCGGTGGTGAGCCTGGTGCTCGCGGTCGCGGCGTTCGACGGATTTGCGCGGACTGGCAGGCGCTGACCCTGGGTTCCTCCCCTGCGAAGCGGGGGAGGTGGCGAGCGAAGCGAGACGGAGGGGCCTTCCCGGCGTCGCCGCCTTCTCCACCATGCTTCGCATGGTCCCCCTCCCCCGTCATGACAGGGGAGGATCCAGGCCCCGATTTGACTCCCTCGCAAAATCCGCTACCAAGGCGGCCGGCGGGCCGGGAGCGGCCCGTTTTCGTTTGCACGCACCCGTGGCCTTGCCGTCTCGCGGCATGGCCTGTCGGCCCCGACAGGGGCACAGGAGGGCGCGTGTCCTCGCAATCGCACCACTGAGGACATGCGATGTCGAAGCGCCAGGAAGCCAAGCACAAGCTCGACCGCCGGCTCGGCCAGAACATCTGGGGCCGGCCCAAGAGCCCGGTCAACCGCCGCGAATACGGACCCGGCCAGCACGGCCAGCGCCGCAAAGGCAAGATGTCCGATTTCGGCAACCAGCTTCGCGCCAAGCAGAAGCTGAAGGGCTATTACGGCGACGTCACCGAGAAGCAGTTCCGCCGGGTCTATGCCGAGGCGCTGCGCATGAAGGGCGACACCTCGGCCAACCTGATCGGCCTCCTGGAGCGCCGGCTCGACGCCATCGTCTACCGCGCCAAGTTCGTGCCGACGATCTTCGCCGCCCGCCAGTTCGTGAACCATGGCCACGTCAAGGTGAACGGCCGCCGCGTCAATATCGGCAGCTACCTCGTCAAGGTCGGCGACACGATCGAGCTGAAGGAAGCCTCGCGCCAGCTCGCCCTGGTGCTGGAGGCGACCCAGCTCGCCGAGCGCGACGTGCCCGACTACATCGACGCCGACCACACCAAGATGACCGCGCGGCTGACCCGCGTCCCCGGCCTCGCCGAGGTGCCGTACCCGGTCCACATGGAGCCGAACCTCGTCGTCGAGTTCTACTCGCGCTAGCTCCTCCTTGTAGGGTGGGCAAGCCAAGCTTGCCCACGTCTTCGTGGGCATCGGCAGGCCGATGCCCACCCTCCGGGCTCAAGCTTGCCCTTCGCCGCAAGGCATTGAACAATCGCCGCCTGAGCGGGGGCGATGGGCGATGGATCTCGGGCTTCGCGGCAAGAAGGCGCTCGTTACCGGCGGCACCAAAGGCATCGGCCGGGCGATCGCCGACGGGTTCGCCGCCGAGGGCGCGAGCGTCGCGATCTGCGCCCGCAATCCGGCCGAAATCGAGGCCGCCGTCACCGCGCTTCGCGGCCATGGCGTCACGGCCTTCGGCCGCGCGCTCGATGTCGCCGATGCCGCCTCGCTGAAGGGCTGGGTCGCGGACGCCGCGGCGGCGCTCGGCGGCGTCGACGTCCTGGTCTGCAACGTCAGCGCCTTCGCGGCCGGCGACAACGCCGAGAGCTGGGAGGCCGCGTTCCGCACCGACCTGATGCACAGCGTCGCCGCGGTCGCCGCGGCCCTGCCGTGGCTCGAAGCCTCGGCGTCGGCGTCGGTCACCTTCATCGCCAGCGTCTCGGGCGTCGAGATCGATTTCGCCGCGGGCCCCTACGGTGCCGCCAAGGCGGCGCTGATCCACTATTCCAAGGCGCTTGCGCATCGCCTCGCGCCCAAGGGCATCCGGGTCAACACGGTCTCGCCCGGCAACACCTATTTCGAAGGCGGCGGCTGGCATCGGTTCGAGCGCGACGCGCCCGACTTCTTCCAGGCCGCGATGGCGCTCAACCCGACCGGGCGGATGGGGACGCCGGAAGAGGTGGCGGATGGCGTCGTGTTCCTCGCGAGCCCGCGCGCCAGCCGCATCTCGGGCACCAACCTCGTCATCGACGGCGCGTTGACGCGCGGGGTGTAGGGTGGGCATCGACAAGGCCGATGCCCACGACGTGGGCAGGCTTCGCTTGCCCACCCTATGGGCTCCTGCGTTCTCGCCGTAACCGCTCACCCGGATCGCCTGCTGAGGCGACTTCACCTTTCCCATGCAAACTCGAGCCTACCCGAGTTCGCCATGTGGGATCGCAGGTCGGGCGAGCCCAACTTGCGGGGGAGGTGAAGGAAGCGCCGCGGCCTCTTTCCCTCTCCCCAGCGGGCGAGGTCGAGTCGCGCGCGAGCGCGACCGGGTGAGGGGCCGGTGCGCTCGTCAAGGAGGCGCTGAACGCATGCCCGGGCCAGACCCGGGCATGACGAAGGAGGGGTGCGCCTGTCCTACTCGGCGGCGGCGGTGCGGACGGGGACGCCCTTCTCGGAGAACATCTCCTGCAGCTCGCCGGCCTGGAACATCTCGCGGATGATGTCGCAGCCGCCGACGAACTCGCCCTTGACGTAGAGCTGCGGGATGGTCGGCCAATCCGAATAGGCCTTGATGCCCTGGCGGACCTCGTCGGACTCCAGCACGTTCACGTCGCTGTACGGCACGCCGAGATATTCCAGGATCTGGACCACCTGGGCGGAGAAGCCGCACATCGGGAACTGCTTGGTGCCCTTCATGAACAGCACCACGTCGCTCTTCTCGACGGTGTCCTTGATGAATGCCTGCGCGTCCATGGTCTCGTTCCTTTCGGGCGCGGCCGGACGGCCGGCGGCCCCAGTGCCTTCCTGGGCGTGATCCTTTCCGAAAGCCGCGACGCGCCTTTCGGGATCATGCCTCCGTCGTCCGCCGTCACATCCCCGCGCCGTCCGGCACCCCGGTCTGCAGCGCGAGCGCGTGCAGCGCGCCGCCGAGGCGGCCGCCGAGCGCGCGGTGAACCATCTGGTGCTGCTGCACCCGCGACTTGCCGCGAAAGCTCTCGCTGACGACCTGGGCGGCAAGATGATCGCCGTCGCCGGCAAGGTCGCGCACCGACACCTCGGCGTCGGGGATCGCGTCCTTGATGAGCCGCTCGATCTCGCGAAGTTCCATCGCCATGGGCGAAAAGCCTCCGCCGCCGGGTCAGGCCAGCTCGCCCGCCATGTAGGCCGGCAGCCAACCCTCGTGGGCGGCACGCAACCGCTCCAACGATATGGCCGCTTCGCCCGGGAAGGTCAACGCAGGCTCGGCGGTGGTGCGGCCGAGCCGAAGCGCCGGGATCCCCGCCGTTGCAGCCTCGGCGAGGAGGGTGGCGGCCTCGGCGTCGGCAACCGCGAGGAGGTATCGCCCCTGGTCCTCGCCGAACAGGACGGCGTGGGCCGGCCCCTCGGGCAGCACCTCGACCGCGGCGCCGCGGTCGCCCGCCAGCGCCATTTCGGCCAGCGCCACCGCGAGGCCGCCGTCCGAAACGTCGTGGACGGCCGAGACCCGGCCGGCGGCGATCAGGCCGCGGACGAAGTCGCCCGTGCGGCGCTCGGCGGTGAGGTCGACCGGCGGCGGCGCGCCCTCGTCGCGGCCGCAGAGCGTCGCGAGATAGAGCGAGCGGCCGAGCCAGCCCGTCGTCCCGCCCAGGAGGACGATCGCGTCGCCGGCGCGGCGGAAGGCGAGGGCGGCGCTCCGGCCGACATCGGCGAGGAGGCCGACCGCGCCGATGGTCGGCGTCGGCAGGATCGCCCGGCCGGCGGTCTCGTTGTAGAGCGAGACGTTGCCGGAGACGACCGGGAAGTCGAGCGCGCGGCAGGCCTCGGCGATGCCGCGGATGCAGCCGACGAGCTGGCCCATCGCCTCGGGCCGCTCGGGATTGCCGAAATTGAGGTTGTCGGTGACCGCGAGCGGCCGGGCGCCGACGGCGGTGAGGTTGCGCCACGCCTCCGCCACCGCCTGGCGGCCGCCTTCCTCCGGGTCGGCCTCGCAATAGCGCGGCGTCACGTCGGCGGTGAAGGCGAGGCCCTTCGGGCCGTCCTCGATCCGGACCACCGCGGCGTCGCCGCCCGGGCGCTGCACGGTGTTGCCGAGGATCATGTGGTCGTACTGCTCCCACACCCAGCGCTTGGAGCAGAGGTCGGGCGAGCGCATCAGCTCGAACAGCGCCTCGGCGTTCGACATCGCCGGCTCCACCGTGGCTGGGTCGAGCGCCGCGGGCTTCGGCGTCGCCGTCCACGGCCGGTCGTAGAGCGGGGCCTGGTCGCCGAGCTCCTTGATCGGGAGGTTGGCCTCCTCGATGCCCTTGTGGCGCACCCGGAAGCGAAGATCGTCGGTGGTGCGGCCGACGACGGCGAAATCGAGCCCCCATTTCTGGAAGATGGCCGCGGCCGCCTCCTCGCGGCCGGGCTTCAGCACCATCAGCATGCGCTCCTGGCTTTCGGAGAGCATCATCTCGTAGGCCGTCATGCCTTCTTCCCGGCACGGCACGGCGTCGAGGTCGAGCAGGATGCCGAGGTCGCCCTTGGCGCCCATCTCGACCGCGGAGGAGGTGAGGCCGGCGGCGCCCATGTCCTGGATCGCGACGACGCAGTCCGCCGCCATGATCTCGAGGCAGGCCTCCAGCAGCAGTTTCTCCGCAAAGGGGTCGCCGACCTGGACCGTCGGGCGCTTCTCCTCGGCGTCGGCGCCGAAGGCGGCGGAGGCCATGGTGGCGCCGTGGATGCCGTCGCGCCCGGTCTTGGAGCCGAGATAGACGATGGCGTTGCCGACCCCGGTCGCCTTGGCGCGGAACAGCCGGTTGGCCGGGGCGATGCCGACCGCCATGGCGTTGACCAGGATGTTGCCGTCGTAGCGCGCGTGGAACCGGGTCATGCCGCCGACGGTCGGCACGCCGAAGGCGTTGCCGTAGCCGCCGATCCCGGCGACCACGCCCGACACGAGGTGGCGCGTCTTCGGGTGAGCGGGGTCGCCGAAGAAGAGCGCGTCGAGCGCGGCGATCGGCCTGGCGCCCATGGTGAAGACATCGCGAAGAATGCCGCCGGCCCCGGTCGCTGCGCCCTGGTAGGGCTCGATGAACGAGGGGTGGTTGTGGCTCTCCATCTTGAAGACGCAGGCGAGCCCGTTGCCGATGTCGACCGCGCCCGCGTTCTCGCCGGGGCCCTGCAGCACCCAGGGGGCGCTGGTCGGAAGGCCGCGGAGATGGAGCCGCGAGGACTTGTAGGAGCAGTGCTCGTTCCACATCGCCGAGACGATGCCGAGCTCGGTCAGGGTCGGCTCGCGGCCGACGAGGGCGCGGAAGCGCTCGTATTCGTCGGGCTTGAGGCCGTGCTCGGCGACGAGCGCGGGCGTGATCGGGACCGTCGCGCGGGTCATGGCGGGCACCGGCTGGCGTGAGCGCCCGCCATAGCCGCCGCCGGCCGCTGCGGCAAGCGGGCTGCCGATCCTCCCGGTCTGCGACGGGGAGGATCGGTCGGCCGAGGGCGACGGGTCATTCCGGGTCGACGAGACCGACCGGCAGGTCTTGTCGCCTGGCTGGGATGATCCGTCGGCGCGCCGCCCAGGGCGAGTCCGGAGCGTATGCAACAGGTCGTTTACGCTGTTCGCGGCAGGCCCGGATTGCATAAAATTTGAATCAAACGGTTCACCGCATTCGAGTGGCGCGCGGAATAGAAAGCCCACCGAGAAAAAGTCTCTCGAGGGGGCCATCATGGTCAGCTCTTTCCGCAGCAATCAGCAGGGCGCTGTCGCAGTGATCTTTGCGCTGGCCCTGGTGCCGATGATCATCTTCATGGGCGTCGCGGTCGACTATACCCGCGCCTCGGACGCCCGCACCAAGATGCAGGCGGCGATCGACGCCACCGCGCTGGCGGCGGCGCGCCTGCCGGCGTCGGAGTCGGCCGACGATGTCTCGACCAAGGCCCGTTCCTTCTTCGACGGTAACCTCGGGCTCTCCGACGCGATGGTCGTCGACAGCTTCTCGGCGACCCGCGACACCAGCAGCGGCGTCGTCACGGTGTCGGCGAACGGCCACCTGAAGACCTCGCTGCTCGGCGCAGTCGACGTCTCGTCGATCGAGTTCGGCGCCACCACCACCGCCCAGAGCGGCTCGAAGAACCTCGAGGTGGTGATGGCGCTCGACAACACCGGGTCGATGAACGACAACGGCAAGATCGGGGCGTTGCGCGACGCGGCGACCGAGCTCGTCGACGACCTGTCCAAGAACGTCACGGGGGCCGATCAGCTCAAGATCGGCATGGTTCCCTTTGCCACCGACGTCAAGGTCGATCCGACCGACACGACCTACAGCCAGGCGGATTGGATCGACTTCAGCAATACCGACACGAGCAAGACGACGTGCACCACCAGTGGCGGCGGCGGCGGCCATTGGGGCGATCTTCGTGGTGCCCATGCGGCGAGCTTCGATCTCGCGAGCTTCCGTCCAGGCGATCTTGATCTCGCCTGGGGCGGCGGCGGCGGGAGCTGGGGCGGTGGCGGTGGCGGTAGCGGCGGCACCCAGACCTGCACGACGACGACGACGCGCAGCTGGACCGGCTGCATCCAGGACCGCGCGAGCCCGAACAATACCACCGACGCGGCCGTCACCGGAACCTCGACCAAGTATCCTGCCATCAGCACCTGCGGCTCGGGCGAGAACCTGACCGTCGTGCAGCCGATGACGACGGACTTCGACTCGCTGAAGACTCAGATCAGCTCGATGACCGCCGGCGGGAACACCAATGTCACGATCGGCGCGATCTGGGGCCTTGCGCTGCTCTCGCAGCAGGCGCCCTTCACCGAGGGCGTGGCCTATGGCGGAAGCGAGACCGAGAAGTTCCTCGTCATCCTCACCGACGGCGCCAATACGGCCGACCGCTACAGCAGCTGCGGCAGCGGCAAGTCGGTCAACGTGAGCTGCCTCACGACGATGAACAACCGCACGCTTGCGGCCTGCAAGGCGGCGAAGGACGTGGGCGTTACGGTCTACACCATCGGCGTGATGCTCGACACGACGCAGGTAGACGGCGCCGCGGCCGACGCCATGTTGGCCTCGTGCGCGACCGACGCCAGCCACTACCTCTCGGTCAGCGACGCCTCCGAACTCGTGCCGACCTTCCTCGGCATCGCCAAGTCGATCGAGAATCTCCGCCTCACGAACTGAGGTGCGGCCCGCGGGTGGGCGGAGGATTTCCCCCGCCCACCCGCGGGTTGACGCCGCCTTCACGAAGTGCCGGGTTCATCGCGCCTTTACGTCAGCATCTATCCGATCCGCGTGACGGGCGGGAATGCCCCGCTGCTCCAGGCCTGCGCCACCGAGCCGGGCATCGACGACGAGGTCGCCGGCGCCGACGAGCTGGTGCCGATCGTCCAGTCCATCGCCAACCGGATCACCTCGCGCTGCCCGACGAGCTGACGCTGCCGGGGCGGAGGTCGCAGTCGAACAGGACGTCGCCCCCTTCGAGCGGATAGACCGTCGCCTTCGGCCGGATCGCCGCGGCGAGGTCGTCGATCGGCGGCAGCACCACGCCGGGCTGGCCCGAGCCCAGGATCACCGGCGCGACCAGCACATGGAGCCGGTCGAGCGCGCCGGCCGCGAGGAAGCCCGAGACGGTCGCCGCGCCACCCTCGACCAGCACCCGGCGGAGGCCCAGGGCGGCGAGCGCGTCGAGGATTCCCCGCGGCGCGAGCTGGCCGTCCGGCGCCGGCACCACCACGATCTCGGCGTCGGCGGGCGCGTCCGCCGGGGCGGTCGTCACCACGAGCCGCCGGACGCCGTCTTCGGCGAGCACGCGGGCGCCGGCGGGGAGGCGGCTGTGAGGATCGATCACCACCCGCGCCGGGTTCGGGCCGGCCACCCGCCGCACCGTGAGGCGGCAGTCGTCCGCGATCACGGTGCCGACGCCGACCACGACGGCGTCGACCATGGCGCGAAGGCGATGGAGATGGTCGAGCGCGGCCGGGCCGTTGATGAAATGGGACGCACCCGAGGCGGTGGCGATGCGCCCGTCGAGCGACTGGCCGAGCTGCGCCAGCGCGAACGGGCGGTCGGCGGCCGCCGCCAGCGGCCGGTAGGCCGCCGCCAGCGGATCGGCCGGGTCGAGCCACGGCAGCGAAGCGTCCACGCGGCCCTCCCCGCCGGTTCGGCGCGATGCTAGCGCACTTTCCGCCGATGCGCGCACGGGCGCGGCGGCACGGATCGTGCTAGACCATCGCCATGGATCTCGCCGTGAGCCCGGCCCGCCCAGCGGCCTCGATCGACGCCGTGGCGCTCGACGCCAGCCTCGCCGCGCTGGCCGATCTGCCCGCGGAAGAGCGTCGTGCCGCGACCGTCGCCGTGCTCCGCGACGAGCTGGCCCGTTCCCGCGCCGCGGCGCGGGCGATGCTGGAGGCGACGCGGCAGGGTACCGCCTGCGCGGAGCGGCTCTCGGCCGACATGGACGCGGTCGTGAGCGCGCTCTACCGCTTCGTCACGACCCATCTTCACCCCCGTGCCAACCCCTCGGCGACCGAGCGGCTCGCGGTCGCCGCGGTCGGCGGCTACGGCCGCGGCACGCTGGCGCCGGGCTCCGACATCGACCTCCTGTTCCTCCTCCCCTACAAGCAGACGCCGTGGGGCGAGAGCGTGGTCGAGTCCATGCTCTACGTGCTGTGGGACCTCGGCCTGAAGGTCGGCCACGCGACCCGCTCGATCGACGACTGCATCCGCCAGTCGCGCGGCGACATCACCATCCGCACCGCGGTCCTGGAGGTGCGTGGCGTCGCCGGCGACGAGGCCCTGGTCGCGGAGCTGATCCAGCGCTTCGACAAGGAGGTGGTCGAGGGCACCGCGGCCGAGTTCGTGCAGGCCAAGCTCGCCGAGCGCGACGAGCGCCAGAGGAAGGTCGGCGGCAGCTCGCGCTACGTGGTCGAGCCCAACGTCAAGGACGGCAAGGGCGGGCTCCGCGACCTCAACACGCTGTTCTGGATCGCCAAATACGTCTACCGGGTGCGCGACCCCGACGATCTCGTCGCCGCCGGCCTGTTCACGCCCGAGGAGCTGAAGCTCTTCAAGAAGTGCGAGGACTTCCTCTGGGCGGTGCGCTGCTTCCTGCATTTCGTCACCGGCCGCGCCGAGGAGCGGCTGTCGTTCGAGGTGCAGCGCGCGATCGGCCACGAGCTCGGCTACCGCTCCCACCCCGGGATGCAGGACGTCGAGCGCTTCATGAAGCACTATTTCCTGGTGGCGAAGGACGTCGGCGACCTCACCGCCATCGTCTGCGCCGCGCTGGAGGAGCGCGAGGCCAAGCCGCGGCCGCGGCTCGACCGCTTCCTCCATCCGTTCGGCCGCAGCAGGAAGAAGGCGGTGCCGGACTATCCCGGCTTCGTCATCGAGAACGCACGGCTTTCGGTCGCCGACGACCAGGTGTTCCAGCGCGACCCGGTCAACCTGATCCGCTTCTTCCACCTCGCCGACACGCTCGACGTGGCGATGCACCCGGACGCGATGCGGCTCATCACCCGCTCGCTCCACCTGATCGACGCCAGGCTGCGCGACGACCCCGAGGCCAACCGGCTGTTCCTCGAGATCCTGACCTCGCGCCACGCCCTGGAGGTGGTGCTGCGGCGCATGAACGAGACCGGCGTGCTCGGCCGCTTCATCCCGGATTTCGGGCGCATCGTGGCGATGATGCAGTTCAACATGTACCACCACTACACGGTGGACGAGCACCTGATCCGCGCGCTCGGCACTCTCGCCGACATCGAGGCCGGCCGCTTCGCCGAGGAGCTGCCGCTCAGCCGCGAGATCATGCCGATGATCGAGAACCGCCGGGTGCTCTACGTCGCGCTGCTCCTGCACGACATCGCCAAGGGCCGGCCCGAGGACCATTCGCTCGCCGGCGCGCGCATCGGCCGCCGCCTCGGCCCGCGCCTCGGCCTCTCGGCGCAGGAGACCGAGACGGTGGCCTGGCTGGTCGAGTACCACCTCCTGATGTCGATGATCGCGCAGTCCCGCGACCTCTCGGACCGCAAGACGATCGAGGACTTCGCCGCCGTCGTCCAGACCATGGAGCGGCTGAAGATGCTGACGCTCCTCACCGTCGCCGACATCAAGGCGGTCGGGCCGGGCGTGTGGAACGGCTGGAAGGGCCAGCTCCTCCGCACGCTCTACTGGGAGACCGAGGTCGTGATCACCGGCGGCCAGTCGAGCCGCGAGCGGGCCGACCGCGTGCGCGAGGCGCAGGACGAGCTTCGTGCCGCCTTGTCCGACTGGCCGGCGGCGGAGATCGAGGCCTATCTCGCCCGCCACTATCCCGCCTACTGGCTCAAGGTCGACCTCCGGCGCCGCGTCGCCCACGCCCGCTTCCTTCGCGAGGCCCAGGCCAAGGGCCGCATGCTCGCGACGGCGTGGTCGATCGACGCCTTCGCCGGGGTCACCGAGCTGACCGTGCTCGCGCCCGACCACCCGCGCCTCCTCTCGGTGATCGCCGGCGCCTGCGCCGCCGCCGGCGCCAACATCGCCGACGCCGACATCCACACCACCACCGACGGGCTCGCGCTCGACACCATCCTGGTCAACCGCGCCTTCGACGACGACGAGGACGAGCGCCGCCGCGCCCAGCGCGTCGCCGAGCTGATCGAGCGGGCGGTCAAGGGCGAGGTGATGCTGACCGACATGATGGCCGAGCGGAGCGACCCCAAGGCGCGCCGGACCAGGGCCTTCACCGTCGAGCCGCACGTCGTCGTCGCGGACGACTGGTCGGAGCGCCACACCGTGATCGAGATCACCGGGCTCGACCGGCCGGGCCTGCTCTACGACCTCACCCGCGTGGTGTCGCGGCTCAACCTCAACATCGCCTCCGCCCATGTCGCGACCTTCGGCGAGCGCGCGGTCGACGTGTTCTACGTGACCGACCTGGTCGGCCATAAGGTCACCAATGCCAGCCGCAAGGCCGCGATCCGCCGTCACCTCGCGGCGGTCTTCACCGGCGAGGACCAGGAGCCGCGGCCGGCACGCAAGGCCGGGTGAGGGCTGCGGCCGGTGTGCGTTGGCGCCCGGCGGGGGCTGGGCTATAGGCGGCGGCAGCACGCTTGCAGGTGAGCCGAGGCCCCGCCGTGTCCGATCCCGTGCCCGATGCCGGCGGCGACCCACGCCCGATCGCGAGCGTCGTCGTGCCGCTCCGGGTCTCGGCGGCGCTGTTCGACTGGGAGCGCCGCCTCGACCGCGTCCTTGCGACGATCCCGCCCGACCTGTTCGAGATGGTCGTGGTGGACTATGGCACCGCCGCCGACAGCCGGCCCGCGCTGGAGCGGGCCCTCGCCGGCACGCCCGCTCGACTGGTGCGGATCGATTGCGAGGGCGAGCCGTTCGCCATCGGCCAGGCCCGCGACGCGGGGGTCGTCGCCGCGCGCGCGCCGGTCGTCCTCTTCAACGACGTCGATTTCATCGCCCCCGCCGCGACCTATCGTGCGGTCGCCGACGAGATCCGGCGGCAGGGCCTGCTCGACGACCCGGCCCGCTTCTTCTGCGTGCCGGTGGTCTTCCTCGGCGAGGCTGCGACCGCGGATTATCTCGCCGCCGGCGATGCGAGCATCGAGGCCCGCCATGCCGCGCTCCGCGGCCTGATCGGGGACGCGGACGAGGGCCCGTTCGGGCGGGTGGTCTACGGCAGCTCGTGCATGGTGGTGAACCGCGGCCATTACCTCGCGCTCGGCGGGCACGATGCCGCTTTCACCGGCCATGGCGGCGAGGATTTCGAGCTGATGCACCGCCTCGCCCGCCACGACCCGCTGGCGCCGCGGCCGCCGCTCTATGACGTCGACTTCAAGGACGGCGGCATCCGCCGCTACCGCGGCTTCCGCGCCTATTTCTCCCTGCACGGCATCGCGGCGTTCCAGCGCGGCGTCTTCCTCGTCCATCTCGACCATCCGGCGCGGCCGATCCGGCACTATTTCAGCGCCCAGCGCCGCAATTTCCGTGCGCTCCGCCGCAGCATGGCGCGGTTCGACGCGACCGGGCGGAACCCGCCGCCGCTCCCGGGCGCCGCGGTGCCGCCGGCGAAGCCGGAAGGCGGCCGGCAGGTCCCGTTCGACGATCCGCTGTTCCGTTCGTTCGGCGGGGCGGCGGGGATGGCGCAGGCGCTCGGTTCCGGCGGGCGACGGGCCGGGCTCCGTGCCTTCCTCGCGGCGCCGTTCGTCCTCGCCTACCGCGCGGCGATGGCCTCGCGGCTCTCGCGGCGCGAACGCATCCTGCTGCGCCACGTGCCGGGCGAGGCGCTGGCACGCCGCCGCGACCCGGTGGCACGCTTCATCCTGCGCCTTCGCGGCGACCGGCCGTAGCCGGCGGCGCCAGGGCCGGCGGCGGCACCGGGCCAAGCCAGCCCGGCCCCTGCGCCGCGGCCTCGTCCTCGGCGAACAGGCGGCCGGCGCGGTTGAGAAGACCGCGGGCGCGCATGGCGGCCGCGTAGCGGTGGTCGGGCGCGCCGATCCGCTCGATCGGGGCGCCGTCGTCGGCTGCCGCGGCGCCCGCGGCGAGAAGGCGCCACAGCCCCTCGGCCTCGGGCGCGATCTTGCGCGCGAAGAAATAGTCGAGGCTCGTCAGGTAGTCCGCATGGTCGTCGTAGAAGACGAGCGGCTTGCCGTAGTTCGAGAACTGGTAGAACGTCAGCGTGCAGTCGGCGATCCGCTCCGCCGGCACGAGCGCGCCGACCAGGGTCTGCAGGCACATCTCGTCCGGCACCCATACGGTGCGGAAGAAGGCGTAGTCCGCCGGGCGCCGCGCGATATGGTCGAGGATCGCCTCGCAGGTTTCCCGCGTCAGGCACCACCATTGCGAGCCGAAGCGGGGCGCGAGCCCCTCCGGCAGGCGGCGCTTCAGGCCGAGCGCGCGCTGGAGCTCGTGACTGCGGCGGAACAGCCAGCGATGCCGCTGCTCGTTCCAGACATGATGGTAGAGCCAGCGGTCGCGGCGGAGGCCGCCGAGGATCCAGCTTTCGTCGCGGCACTGGATGAACTCGGCCTCGGGCCGCTCGGCGAGGAAGCGCCTGAGCTGCGCCAGCGGCCGGACCGGCAGGCAGGATCCGCTCAGCAGCATTTCGCGATCGCAGGCAATGCCCTGCTCGCGGATGAGGCGCATCGCCCGCACCGGCCCGTCCACCAGCCCGAACTGACCCCATCCGCAGGCGACCCGGTCGCGCACGAGACGGAGGCGGGGCTCGTCCGCCGCGGCGGCCTCGAGCCGAGCGAACTCGGCCTTGGGCGAATGGAGGTCGTAATGGATGACGACGGCGCAATCCGGGTCGGCCGCGAGCAGGAGCCGCGCGAGGCGCAGCACGCGCCCGGCTGCCTCGTGGGCGAGCAGGATGAAGGCGATCCGCACCCGCCCGCGATAGCGCAAGGCGGCGGGGAGGGGAAGGCGCCGGGCCAACGCTGCGCCGCGCGGCCCCCTCCACCATGCTTCGCATGGTCCCCTCCCCCAATCTGCGATTGGGGGAGGAACCGGGCTGCAGCGGTGATCCTCTCCTGCGAAGCGGGGAGGTGGCGAGCAATGCGAGCCGGAGGGTCCGCGAGGTGGTTCGACTTGAATGGATGATGGCCTAGAATGGCGCCATGCTCTCCTCCGAAGAAGTCGAACGCTATGCCCGCCACCTCGTGCTCCACGAGATCGGCGGGCCGGGGCAGCAGGCACTCCGGCGCGCGCGCGTCCTGGTCGTCGGCGCCGGCGGCCTCGGCAGCCCGGCGCTGCTCTATCTCGCCGCTGCAGGCGTCGGCACGCTCGGCATCGTCGACGACGACGTCGTCAGCCTGTCGAACCTCCAGCGCCAGGTCGTCCACGCCACCGAGGACGTCGGCCGCCTGAAGACCGACAGCGCCGCCGCCGCGCTCGCGCGGGTCAATCCCCATGTCGCGGTCGAGGCGCACCCTTTCCGGCTCGATGCCGGCAACGCCGAGGCCCTGATCGCGCGCTACGACCTCGTCCTCGACGGCTCGGACAATTTCGCGACCCGCTACCTCGTCTCCGACGCAGCCTTCCGGGCGCGGCGCCCGCTGGTGATGGGCTGGCTCGGCACCATGGACGCCGGCCTGACGACGCTCCGTCCGTTCGAGCAGCGCTCCGATGGGGAGCCCAACCCGACCTATCGCTGCCTGTTCCCGGAGGCGCCGCCGCCCGGCACGGTGCCGACCTGCGCCGAGGCCGGCGTGCTCGGCGCGCTCGCCGGCATGGTCGGCTCGATGATGGCGCTGGAGGCGATCCGCGAGATCGTCGGCTTCGGCGAAGGCCTGGTCGGCCGCCTCGTCCTGATCGACGCGCGCTCCTGGCGGTTCGAGACCCTGGCCTATGCGTGGGATCCGGCCAACCCGCTGACCGGGGAAGAGGCTGCCGCCCTCAGTGCCGCCAGGTGAAGGCGCCGCCGGCGCGGATCACGCGGACCGCGTCGCCCTGCCGGATTGCGATGTAGCAGCTCTCGCGCTTGGCGTTGGCGAGCTTCATGCAGAAGCCGTCGGCCGTCTTGCGCCAGACGCCCTGCTGGCCTTTGCCCTGCCGGTCCTTGAGGCCGACCTTGCCGTCGGCCGTGAACATCAGCGACGTGCTCTGGCCGCGGCTATTGGTCGAGGTGATCGTCTTGCCGTTGAACCAGCCGGCGGCGAGATCGGACGGCGCGACCAGCTCGGCGGCGCCGGCGGTGACCGGCACGAGCGCGAGCGCCAGCGCCACGGTGCGAACGAGCATGCGGGCGAAAATCCCTCGACAAGGCAACCGGCGACGCGGTGCCCAGCATCGCCGGCCGGCATGCTTGCGCCGCCACGGTAGCGACGTCAAGGCGGCCTCTCGTATCGGGACAAGATACGCCGCTCTTGCAGCATAGTATCTTATCATGATACGTTGTGGGTCGTGATCAAGGTCTTCCGAGACCGACGGGCGGTGGCGATCGACGAGGGTCACCATCCTGGCAAAGGCTTCCCGGGCGATCTCATCCGCGTGACACGGCGGAAGCTCATCGTGATTGCCGAAGCGCGCGCGCTGGATGATCTCCGGGCGCCGCCGTCAAATCGACTCGAAGCCTCGGTTGGCGATCGAAAGGATCAGCATGCCATCCGGATCAACGACCAGTTCCGGATCCGCTTCGTGTGGACGGGTGCCGATGCCGAAAGCGTCGAGATCGTCGACTACCACTGAACGACGGAAGGCCGAGATGACTGAAAACCCGTTGCGGCCGGTGCATCCGGGCGAGATCCTGCGCGAGGAGTTTCTCGCGCCGCTGGCGCTGACGCCCTATGCGCTCGCTGCCGTCCTCCACGTGCCGCGGACCCGGATCGAACGCCTCGTTCGCGAAGAGACGCCGGCAACCCCGGATACCGCGCTGCGCCTCGCCCGCTATTTCGGCACGACGGCGGAATTCTGGCTCGGGATCCAGGCGCGGCACGATCTCGAAACGGTCGCCGCCGATCTTGCCGACGAGTTGGCGACGATCGCGCCGCGGGCCGCGTGAACCCCGTTCAGGGCAGAACGCGGTTCGGCAGCGGGTTTCCGGCGGCGTGGGCGGCGATGTTGTCGAGCACGCGCTCGCCCATGCGGACCCGCGCCTCGATCGTGCCCGAGCCCATGTGCGGCAGCAGCATCGTCTTGCCCGCATCGGCGAGGCGGATGAGGCGCGGGTTGACGCGGGGCTCGCCCTCGAACACGTCAAGCCCCGCGCCGGCGAGGGCGCCGGCCTCGATCTGGTCGCACAGCGCCTCCTCGTCGACGACGCCGCCGCGCGCGGTGTTGACGACGTAGGCGGAGGGCTTCATCAGCGCGAGGCGGCGGCGCGACAGGAGGTGGTGGGTCGCGGGCGTCGCCGGGCAGTGCAGGCTGACGAAATCGACCGCGGGCAGCATGGCGTCGAGATCGGCCCAGTAGGTCGCGCCGAGCTCGCGTTCGACCGCCGGCTCGACCGGGCGGCGGTTGTGGTAGTGGATCGCCATGCCGAACGACTTGGCGCGCCGCGCGGTGGCCTCGCCGATCCGGCCCATGCCGACGACGCCGAGCGCCTTGCCGCCGAGCGCCTCGCCGATCATCCACATCGGGTGCCAGCCCGGCCACGGCCGGCCCTCGGGAATGATGCGCGCGCCCTCGGGGATGCGCCGCGGCAGGGCGAGGATCAGGGCCAGGGCGATGTCGGCGGTGTCGTCGGTGAGGACGCCCGGCGTGTTGGTCACGGCGATGCCGCGGCGGTGCGCGGCCTCGACGTCGATGTGGTCGACGCCGACGCCGAAATTCGCGATCAGCTTGAGGCGCGGGCCGGCGTGCTCGAGCATCGCGCCGTCGAGCTTGTCGGTGATCGACGAGACCAGGACGTCGGCCTCGCCGAGGGCGCTCGCCAGCGCCGCCGGGCCGAGCGGCACGTCGTCGGCATTCAGCCGTGCCTTGTAGCGCTGGGCGATGCGGTTCTCGACAGGCGCCGGCAATTGCCGCGTGACGACGACGGCAAGCGTTTTTTCATCGGGCATGGAGGGCGGGGCCGGGAGGTTAACGGGTCCTAAAGGAGGGCGTGAAAGATTGAGCTTCGCCGCCCGGGCGGGGCGGCGGAGTGTCCACCAACGGGTGGCACGTGACAACTCCGGGATCGCGCGGGGGCAGTGCGGCAAATGGCAAAGGTGAGCGGCGGGGTGCGCCTTCTGGCGCTCGGCAGCGCAGTCCTGGGAGCGGGTGCGGTCGGAGCGCTGCTCCTGTGGGGCGTGGTGCCGAGCGCGGCGACCGCGCTCGCCGGCGCGGCCCGCCAGCCCAAGGGGGTGATGGCGTTCGGCTCGGTGTCCGGCCTGCCGATCCCGCGCTTCGTCAGCCTGAAGTCCGACGAGGTCAATGTCCGCCGCGGCCCCGGCAACGACCATCAGGTCGAGTGGATCTACCGGCGCGCCGGGCTGCCGGTCGAAATCACCGCCGAGTGGGACAATTGGCGCGAGATCCGCGATGCCGACGGCACCGTCGGCTGGGTCTGGCACAGCCTGCTGTCGGGCCGCCGCACCGTCCTGGTCGCGCCCTGGAACAAGGGCGACGGCACCCTGCCGCTCCTGACCGAGCCCGCGGCGGGCGAGCCGGTGGTCGCCCGCCTCGAGCCCAAGGTGATGGCGAGCGTCTCCAAGTGCACCGGCCAGTGGTGCCGGATCTGGGGCAAGGGCTTCGACGGCTGGGTCCAGCAGGACCGGCTGTGGGGCGTCTATCCCGACGAGAAGGTGGACTGAGGCTCCGCCGCGGCCGGCTCCCCCTCGCGCCGAATCCGAAACGCGCCTAGCGTCGGCGCCACCCGCGACGGGGGCGCCGATGAAGCACAGTCTCGACCGCATCCTCACCACCCATGTCGGCAGCCTGATCCGGCCCGAGCCGCTGGTCGGCTACATCCTCGCGAAGCAGCGCCGCGAGCCCTACGACCGTGCCGCCTACGAGGCGACCTTGACCCGCTGCGTCGCCGACGTGGTCCGCGAGCAGGCGCGCCACGGCATCGACGTCGTCAGCGACGGCGAATACGGCAAGGCGTTCTCCTGGTCGCAATACATCCTCGACCGCATCTCGGGCTTCGAGCCGCGCCCGGCTCCGCCCGACAGCCAGGGCTTCATGCGCGGCGCCGACCGCGCCCGCTTTGCCGAGTTCTATGCTGCGATGGCGGGGGCGGAAGGGCGCGAATACACCCGCCTCGACTGGGTCTGCACCGGCCCGGTGAAATATGTCGGGATGGGCGAGCTGAAGCGCGACCTTGCGAACTTCAAGGCGGCGCTGGCCGAAGTCGATGTCGCGGAGGCGTTCCTGCCGGTCGCGGCGCCGTCGAGCGCGATTCCCGACCGCAAGAACGAGTACTATCCGAGCGACGAGGCCTGCATGGAGGCCATCGCCGACGCGCTTCGCGACGAATATCGGGCGATCGTCGACGCCGGCTTCGTCCTGCAGATCGACGACGCCCGCGCCGCGGTGACCTACGACCGCATGGTGCCGCCGGGAACGCTGGGCGATTTCCGCCATTGGCTCGAGATCCACGTCGCGGCGCTGAACCGGGCGCTCGACGGCATCCCCGAGGACCGCATCCGCTACCATGTCTGCTGGGGCTCGTGGCCCGGCCCGCACACCACCGACGTGCCGGCCAGGGACATCATCGACCTCGTGCTCCAGGTGAAGGCCGGCGCGTATTCGCTGGAGATGGCCAACCCGCGCCACGAGCACGAATGGCGGCTGTGGGAGAAGGTGAAGCTGCCGCCCGGCAAGCTGCTCCTGCCCGGCGTCATCAGCCACGCGACCAATGTCGTCGAGCATCCCGATCTGGTGGCCGAGCGCATCGTCCGCCTGGCCCGGCTGGTCGGGCGCGAGAACGTCATCGCCTCCACCGATTGCGGCTTCGCCCAGGGCACCGCGACGCGGCGCACCCACCCCTCGATCATGTGGGCCAAGCTGGATGCGCTGGTCGACGGCGCGCGGATCGCGTCGAAGGAGCTGTGGGGGTAGGCTCCTCCCTCGTGCCCGGACTTGGTCCGGGCACCCACGAGTATCCGGTGCGACCGCATGAAAGTCGTGGATGGCCGGGACCAGCCCGGCCATGACGAAAGGCTGGGAACGAGGACAGACCATGAAGGACTTCGACGGCAGGACCGCCTTCGTCACCGGCGGCGCCAGCGGCATCGGCTTTGCGGTGGCCAAGGGCCTGCTCGAAGCCGGCATGAACGTGATGATCGCCGACATCGAGGAGAAGGCGCTCGACCGGGCGCTGGCCAGGCTCGCGAACTACGGCAACCGCCTTGGCGGGCTCGTCCTCGACGTCTCGCTTCGCGAGGCCTACGAGGCCGCGGCGGCGGAGACGCTGGCCCGCTTCGGCAAGGTCCACGTGCTGTTCAACAATGCCGGGGTGTCGCGCGCCGGGGCGATCGAGACGATCCGACCGTCGGACTGGGAGTGGGTGTGGGGCGTGAATGTCGGCGGCACCGTTGCCGGCATCCAGATCTTCCTGCCCCACATCAAGGCCCACGGCGAGGGCGGCCATATCGTCTCGACGGCGTCGATGGCCGGGCTGACCGGGCCGGCGCTGTCCGGGGTCTATTCCTCGACCAAGTTCGCGATCGTCGGCATCTCCGAGGTGCTGGCCGACGAGCTGAAGGGCACCAATATCGGGGTCAGCGTGCTCTGTCCCGCCTTCGTCCGCACCAACATGAACGACAACGGGCGCAACCGCCCGGCGCGCTATGGCGGCGCCCTCGACGTGTTCGCCGACCCGGCGCTGGCCGAGCGCAACGCCCGCTTCCGGGCGCTCACCGCCGCCGGGCTCGACCCCGACCGGGTGGCGCCGATGGTCATCCGCGCGATCCGCGACAACCGGCTCTACATCGTCACCGATCCCGAACGCCGCGACACCATCGAGGCGCGTCACGCCCGGCTGATGCAGGCCTTCGACGCCGCCGCCGAGGATCTGGCGGCCTCCGCCCCCAAATGAAAACCCGGCCCCGGCGGGTGGCCGGGGCCGGGCTTGGCACGGGTCCGCAGGGTCATTCCGCCGCGGCGGTCGCCTGGGTCTGCTCCTCGAACTGGTCGCCGTGGAAGTAGTGGCGCACGAGGACCGCGGCGACGATCGCGAGGACGATGCCGATCACCAGCGGCAGCACCGGGAACAGGAACATGTTCTGCGCGATCTGAGCCTTGGCGAGGCCCTGGGCCTGATACATCGCCAGGAGCACGCCGCCGATGATCGGGCCCGCCACCGCGCCGAGGCGGCTGACGCTGAACGCCCAGCCGGCGCCGAAGGCGCGGAACGAGGTCGGGTAGATCATCCCCGGGGTGGCGTTGAGGCCGTACTGGACGCCCTGCATCCCGAAGCCGGAGATCGCCACCCACACCGCGATCCAGCCGACCTGAAGGCCCGGAATGCCGATCATCCACACCGTTGCCGCGGTCAGGATGCCCCACGCGATCACCGACTTGAAGCCCCACCGGTCGACGAAATAGCTGATGACGAGGCCGCCCAGGACGCCGCCGCCCTGGTTCAGCGACGACACCAGGAT
The DNA here is from genome assembly GCA_035547055.1 of Hyphomicrobiales bacterium. Classification (GTDB taxonomy): domain Bacteria; phylum Pseudomonadota; class Alphaproteobacteria; order Rhizobiales; family Methylopilaceae; genus DASZVN01. The sequence continues at coordinate 37,395 of DASZVN010000177.1, read as the reverse complement.
CGCCTGGGTCTGCGGCACGCCGGACTGCTGCAGCACGATGTTGGTCCAGCTCCCGGCGAAGTAGAGGGTGATGAAGTTCAGGATGAACATCGCCCACAGGATCGGGGTGATCCACAGCAGCGGCCCGGCGAAGAGCTGGCCGAAGCGGAAGGGGACCCGCTGGGTCTGCGACGCCACCTGGAAGCGGGCGTTCGGCGGGACGTTGAGCGAGGGAATCAGCCGCGCCAGGATCCGGCGCAGCTCGGCATCGCGGCGACCGTTCAGGGCGAGGAACTTCACCGACTCCGGCATGAACGCCCACATCAGGATGACGGCGAGGAGCGGCACCGTGCCGCCGACGAAGAACAGCCCGCGCCAGCCCCAGTCGTGGATGATCGCCGGCGCCACCAGGCCGCAGACGAAGCCGCCGAAATTGATGCCGCAGAAGGTGAAGATGATGAGCCGCGCCCGCACCCGCTTCGGTGCGAACTCCGAGCCCAGCGCGACGATGTTCGGAATGACGCCCCCGAGGCCGCAGCCGGTGAGGAAGCGCATCGCGGCGAGGCCCTCGGCGCTGTGCACGAACATGGTCGCGTAGGTGAAGATCGACACCACCAGACAGCCGATGATCAGCGCCAGCTTGCGGCCGTGGTGGTCGCTGACCCAGCCGAGGATCAGGGCCCCGATCGGGTAGGCGATCAGGCTCGCCGAGCTCACCAGGCCGACCGTCTCCGAGCCGAGATGAAGCTCGCGCATCAGGTTCGGCATGATGTAGCCGATGTTCGCGATGTCGAAGCCGTCGGCAAAGATCGCGAACCAGCCGATGACGATCAGCATGATGTTGAAGCTGGTCACCGGCTGCGCGTCGAGCACCTCGGCGATGTCGATGACGGGGCCGCTCCCGGCGGCCGCAGTCGAATTGGCCATGTTTCCCCCTCCGCAAGGCTGCCGGCTCTTGCTGGGCCGGGCGCGGCACCTTCCGCCTTTCTTTGGTGCGGGGAAAGGGCCGGCCGCGAATTGTCCGCCGGGAAAGCGGAAAAGCAGTTGCAGGCCGCCGCCCGCGCACGCCCCGATCGGCGCCGTCCCGGCGATCGTGCGGCGGCGGCTGCCCGATGCCGTCGCCGCCGCCGGGCGGGGCGAGGGCAGCGCGGCGCGGCGACCGCCGTGGCGGGATCACGGAAAGAATTGGTTGATGATCTTCGCTGCCGGCCTATCGTTCGCGTTGCCCGGCGCCACGCCGCCGGGCGCCGCCCAGGCGGCCAAGAGCGGCGGATGAGCGAACCGCTGCATCCGATCGGGGGAACGGCGGTGCGCACGGAGATGCTCGCTATGGGGGACACGACCGCGGCGCCGCGCATCCGGGTCGAGGGCATCACCCACCAGTACCGCCCGGCGCGGGGCCGCAGCGTCGTGGCCCTGCAGGACGTGTCGCTTGCGGTCGGCGCCCAGGAGTTCGTCGCGCTGCTGGGCCCCTCGGGCTGCGGCAAGTCGACCCTGCTCTACCTGATCGGCGGCTTCCTGCCGATCGAAGAGGGCGCGATCACCGTCGCCGGCAAGCCGGTCGCGGGTCCGGGGCCGGACCGCGGCATCGTCTTCCAGCACTTCGCCCTGTTTCCGTGGAAGACGGTGATGGGCAACGTGCTCTACGGGCTCGAGCGCCAGGGGCTGCCGCGCGAGCAGCGCCTGAGCCGCGCCAAGACCTTCATCGAGATGGTCGGGCTCGACGGGTTCGAGGACAGCTATCCCGCCCAGCTCTCGGGCGGCATGAAGCAGCGCGCCGCCATCGCCCGCACGCTCGCCTTCGATCCCGACATCCTCCTGATGGACGAGCCGTTCGGCGCGCTCGACGCCCAGACCCGCAGCCTGATGCAGGCGGAGCTGCTGGAAATCTGGGAGAAGACGCACAAGACGGTGATCTTCGTGACCCATGACGTCCAGGAAGCGGTCTTTCTGGCCCAGCGGGTGGTCGTGATGTCGGCGCGGCCGGGCACGGTCAAGGCGGTGGTCCCGATCGACCTCGACAAGAGCGACCCGGCGCTCGCGCGCACGCCTGCGTTCATGGCCAAGGTCGACGAGATCTGGCAGCTCGTCCACGACGAGGCGGTCAAGGCCAGCGGCCGGAAGGTCGTGCCATGACCGCCGCCGCCAAGCGCTATCTGCCGCTGGTGCTGATCGTCCTGGCATGGGAGGGCGTGGCGCGGCTCGGCATCTTCAACCTGCTGCCGGCGCCGAGCGCGGTCGCGGCCTCGTGGCTGCAGTTGCTCGCCGAGGGCGATCTCGTCGCCAACGGGCTGGATTCGCTCTACCGCCTCGTCGCCGGGCTCGCCCTCGCCATCGTCCTCGGCGGCGCCAGCGGGGTCGCCATGGCGTGGTGGCGCCCCGTCCATTTCCTCGTCAATCCGATCGCGGAGATGCTCTATCCGCTGCCGAAATCGGCCCTGATCCCGGTCACCGCGATCTGGCTCGGCTACGGCGACGGCTCGAAGATCCTGCTGATCTTCCTCGGCTGCATGCTGCCGGTCACGATCGGCGCCTACAACGGCGTGCGCGGCACCGACGAGGTCCTGGTGTGGTCGGCGCGGGCGATGGGGGCGAGCCGGCTCCGCACGCTGATCGACGTCGCGGTGCCGAGCGCGCTGCCGGAGCTCCTGAACGGCGTCCGCGTCGCCATCGCGCTGTCGTTCGTGCTCCTGGTCAGCTCCGAGCTGATCGTGGCGCGTGCCGGCCTCGGCTACCTGATCGGCCTGCTCGGCTCCTCCGGCGTCTATCCCGCGATGTTCGCGGTGGTGCTGACGCTCGCGTTTCTCGGCTTCGCCGCCGACCGGCTCTACGTGCTGGCGGCGCAGAGGATGCTGCGATGGCGGGACTAGACGGCGGCACCGCGCTCGCCGGTCCGCGCCGGGTGCCGGTCGCAACGTGGCGGCGCATGATGCGGTTCGGCGGCCTCCACGGCGCCGGGCAGTGGCTCGTCATCGCCGCCTTCCTCCTCGTCTGGGAGCTGGTGGCGCGCAGCGGCGCGGTGTCGCCCTATCTCTTGCCGCCGTTCACCGCCGTGCTCGAGCGGATCTGGAGCGACCTTCTGTCCGGCGACCTCCTGCTCTATCTCGCCCTCACGATCTACCGCTCGCTGCTCAGCTTCGCGATCGCGGCGGTCGCCGGCGTCGTCCTCGCGCTCGCCATGACCGGGAGCCGGACGGTGCGCTGGTTCTTCGATCCGGTGATCTCGGTCGCCTTCCCGATGCCGAAGATCGCCTTCCTGCCGATCGTCGTGCTGTGGCTCGGCTTCCACGACCTCTCCAAGGTCACCATGGCGACCATCGACGCCTTCTTTCCGGTGGTCACCGCGACGCTCATGGGCATCCAGGGCGTCGACCGCTATCTGGTCTGGTCGGCCCGCAACATGGGGGCGAGCAACCGCGCGGTGTTCGTCCAGATCCTGGTGCCGGCGGCGCTGCCGCAGATCATCACCGGGCTGCAGGTGTCGCTGCCGATCGCGCTCATCGTCACCATCGTCGCCGAGATGCTGACCGGCGGCGTCGGGCTCGGCGCAGCGATGGTCAACGCCTCGCGCTATGCCGATTCGCCCGGCGTGTTCGCCGGCATCGTCGAGATCGGCGTGGTGGGTCTGCTCCTCATCAAGGCGATGAGCATGGTGCGGCGCCGCCTGCTGTCGTGGCATCAGGAGGAGGCGGGGGTCGCGACGGTATAGGCGGCGATCTGGAGCGGCATGGGCCGTCGAATGGCATGCGATGCCGACACAAGAGGGAGGATTCGATGCGATACGCGAAGAGCTTGCTGGTTCCGCTGCTCGGACTGACGCTGTGCGGCGCGGGCTTGGCCCATGCCGCGGAGCCGGTGCCGATCCGCGCCGCCTGGATCGTGCCGGTCACCAATCTCGGCTCGATCCTGTTCGACAAGCCCGGCATCGCCAGGAACAACGGCAAGACCTACAAGTTCGAGGCGACGCACTACCAGGGCACGACGCTCGAGCTCAATGCGCTTGCGACCGGCGAGCTCGACATGGGGCTGCTCAGCTACACCTCGCTGCCGCTGGCGATCGAGAACGCGCATCTCGGCGACCTTCGCGTCATCATCGACGAGTCGGAGGACGGCTATCGCGGCGGCTATTCGACCGAGTATTTCGTCCGCAGGGACAGCAACATCAAGTCGGTGGGCGACCTCAAGGGGAAGGTGGTCGCGACCAACGCGATCGGCAGCGCCGTCGGCCTCACCATGCGGGTCGAGCTGCTGAAGCACGGCATCGACCCCAAGAACGGCGACGTCAACGTCGTCGAGGCGCCGTTCCCGACGATGAAGACGATGCTCCTCAGCGGCAAGGCCGACCTCGTGCCGGGCGCGCTGCCGTTCTCGACCGATCCGGAGCTGAGGTCGAAGGGGCGCGTGCTGTTCACCGAGCTCGATGCCATGGGCGGGCCGTCGGACCTCGTGTTCTGGGTCGCGCGCAAGAGCTTCCTCGACAAGCACCGCGCCGCGGTCCTCGACTTCATGACCGATTATCTCCGCGCCGTGCGCTTCTACACCGATCCGAAGAATCGCGCGGAAGGGGTGCAGATCGCCGCCAAGTTCACCAAGCTGCCGGCGAGCGTCTTCGACAAGTTCCTGTTCATGCCGGGCAAGGATATCTATCGCGTGCCCGACGGTGTTCCCCAGGCGGCGATCCTCCAGAGCAACATCGACGTGCTCTACAAGTACCACCAGCTCGCCAAGACGGTCCAAATCGCCCCCTATGTCGATCCGAGCCTGATCGAGGAAGCGGGCAAGCGGTTGAAGGACGAGAAATAACGCGTGCGACGCCTGCCATGTGCTCCTGGCAGGAAGGGATCATGACGGCAAGGCGGCCAGAGGCGGGCGGCGGCGGCATGGCGCCGCCCGACCATCCAAGGCCCCGATTCACGAGGGAGGATATGATGCGACATCTGAAACTGCTGCTGCCGGTGCTCGGCCTCGCGCTCGTCGCCGGCGGCGTCGCGCACGCCCAGGCGCCGGTGCCGATCCGCGCCGGCTGGATCGTGCCGGTGGCGAATATCGGGTCGATCCTGTTCGCCAAGCCCGGCATCGCCCAGAACGACGGCAAGACCTACCGGCTGGAGATGGTCCATTTCCAGGGGACGACGCCGCAGATCAACGCGCTCGCGACCGGCGATCTCGACATCGGGCTGCTCGGCTTCACCTCGCTGCCGCTCGCGGTCCAGAACGCCCATCTCGACGACCTCAAGGTCATCATCGACGAGGCCCAGGACGGCGGCAAAGGCTTTGCCTCGAACCCGTATTTCGTTCTCAAGAGCGGCGGCATCAAGTCGGTCGCCGGCCTGAAGGGCAAGGTTCTGGCGACCAACGCCTACGGCAGCGCGGTCGACCTGTCGATGCGGATCGAGCTCCTGAAGAACCACATCGACCCCAAGACCGACGTCAACGTGGTCGAGGCGGCGTTCCCGACGATGAAGACGATGCTGCTGAGCGGCAAGGCCAACCTCGTCCCGGCGGTGCTGCCGTTCAACGAGGATCCCGAGCTGGCCTCCAAGGGCAACGTGCTGTTCACCCAGGCCGACGGCATGGGCGGCCCCTCCGAGCTGGCGATCTGGGTCGCGCGCAAGAGCTTCCTCGACAAGCACCACGACGCGGTGGTGGACTTCCTTGCGGACTACCTCCGGGCCCTCCGCTTCTACCTCGATCCGAAGAACCATGACGAGGCGGTGCAGATCGCCTCCAAGTTCTCGAAGCTGCCGCCGAAGGTCTTTCAGAGCTGGCTGTTCACCAGCCGGGACTATTATCGCCCGGCCGACGGCGTGCCGCATGCCGAGGTGCTGCAGCACAACATCGACACGCTGGTGAAGTACGGCTTCCTCAAGGGCAAGATCGACGCCTCGAACCATGTCGATGCGAGCCTGATCGAGGCAGCCGCCAAGCGCCTGAAATAGCGAACCGCGAAGACAGGCGTCGGCGGACCTTTTCGCCGGCGCCCGTGTCCTCGGCTCCCTTCCGGACCCGAGGCGGCGAATACGTTGTCCGCTTCCAGCATTGCCGTCGGCACCGTCCGTTGGACGGCTCGCCAGACCGGCATGTGTCTGGTCTGGGGTGCCACCGACCAGACCGGCACGAGGCCGACGGTCGATCCTGGCCGATGAAAATGGCGCGCCCGGAGAGATTCGAACTCCCGACCCTCAGATTCGTAGTCTGATGCTCTATCCAGCTGAGCTACGGGCGCCGCGGCCGGCGGCGGGCGCCGGCGAGGCGGCTTGATTAGTCGGTCGGGCCGGGGAATGCAAGCCGAGGCCGGCCGCGCCAAGGCGGCCGGCAAGGCGATCGCGGCCGGCGGTCAGACCGCGGGGGCGGCCGGCGCCGGGGCCTGGGCGGACGGCGCCAGCGGGTCCGGGCCGAAGCGGTTGGCGCCGACCGTGCCGCGCAGGAAGCCGAGCTCGACGATCGCCCAGATCGCGAGGGCCGCCGCCGCGAGCTCCAGAATCAGGCTGATCGCGCCGCTGCCGAGGCCGTCGCCGAGGCCGCCGCGGGCGGCCGCGCTCAGGACCGAGGGGCCGAAATAGAACAGCACGAGCCACCAGCCGCTCTTGTCGCGGTCGTGCAGGCGCAGCCGCGCCACCATCACGCCGGAGACGACCGCCGCCAGATAGATCAGGCCGAGCAGGATGAAGCCGACCATGCCCAGCACCGCCGCCAGGATGCCGCCGATGGCAAAGGCCACCAGATAGATGACCACCGCGGTCCAATAACGGGCGCGGTTCAACCTGCCGTGGAGCGAGAACAGATAGTCCATGACGAAGCCTCCAGCCCTGGATGGCGGAGGCTTTCTTGTTTTCTTCCTGCCGTCAATCGGCCCGCGCTGCTGTTAACTGCTCTTTTGCAGCGGCGTTGCGGGCCTCAATCGCGCAGAAGCTCGTTGATCGAGGTCTTGGACCGGGTGCGCTCGTCGACCCGCTTGACGATGACGGCGCAGGCGAGCGCGGGCCCGGGCGTGCCGTCCTTCAGCGGGCGGCCGGGCAGGGTGCCGGGCACGACGACCGAGTAGGGCGGCACCTCTCCCACGAAAACCTCGCCGCTCGCGCGGTCGACGATCTTGGTCGAGGCGCCGAGGAAGACGCCCATCGACAGCACGCTGCCGCGGCGGACGATCACGCCCTCGGCGACCTCGGAGCGGGCGCCGACGAAGCAGTCGTCCTCGACGATCACCGGGCCGGCCTGGAGCGGCTCCAGCACGCCGCCGATGCCCACGCCGCCGGAAAGGTGGACGTTCCGCCCGATCTGGGCGCACGAGCCGACGGTCGCCCAGGTGTCGACCATGGTGCCCTCGCCGACATGGGCGCCGACATTGACGAAGGACGGCATCAGCACAACGCCCGGCGCGATGAAGGCCGAGCGGCGCACGATCGCCCCCGGCACCGCGCGAAAGCCGGCGCGGGAAAAATCCTCGGCGCCCCAGCCGTCGAATTTCGAGGCGATCTTGTCCCACCACGCCGCGCGGCCGGGCCCGCCCGGGATCGTCGCCATGTCGTTCAGGCGAAACGACAGCAGCACCGCCTTCTTGAGCCATTGATGGACGGTCCAGCCGCCGGCGCCGTCGGGCGCAGCGACGCGGGCCTCGCCACGGTCGAGCAGGCCGAGCGCGGCCTCCACCGCCTCGCGGTCGGCGCCCGTCGTCGCCGGCGACAGCTCCTGGCGCCGCTCCCAGGCGGCATCGATGGTCGTGGCGAGATCGTCCATGCGCGCCCCTCCGTCGTCGCGGCCGGTTCTGTGGCCGGAGCAAGGGCGCGCTGTCAACGGGGCCGGTGGGGCATCGTCGGCGATGCCCCAACTCTGGCACCCGTAGGGTAGGCATCGGCATGCCGATGCCTACCCTACGGGGCTACGACGCGGCGCGCAGCTCGCCGCCGGGAGCGGGCACGGCGTAGCCGTCGGCGGAATATTCGTTGAGCTTGTTGCGGAGCGTGCGTATCGAGATGCCGAGGATGTTGGCGGCGTGGGTGCGGTTGCCGAGGCAGTGCGACAGCGTATCCAGGATCAGCCCGCGCTCGACCTCGGCGACGGTGCGGCCGACCAGGGCGCGGGTGGTCGCTTCGGCGATGTCGGCGGCACGGCCGGCATAGTCGGCCGGCGCCGCCTTGGCGAAGGGCTCGCCGTCGGGGCTGCGCACCACCTCGGGGCCGAGCTCCTCGCCGGTCGCGAGCAGGACCGCGCGGTGCATGCAGTTCTCGAGCTCGCGGACGTTGCCGGGCCAGCGCCCCGCCATCAGCTCGCGCTTGGCGGCGCTCGACAGCGGCCGCGCCGGGAGGCCGTTCATCGCCGCATAGGTCTTCGCGAAATGCTCGGCCAGCGCGACGATGTCGCCGGGCCGCTCGCGGAGCGGAGGAATGCGGAGGTTGAGCACGTTCAGGCGATAGAGCAGGTCCTCCCGGAAGGTGCCCTTGCGGATCTCCTCGGCGAGGTTGCGGTTCGAAGTCGCGAGGATGCGGATGTCGACCGCGACCGGCTTCGAGCCGCCGAGCCGGTCGATCACCCGCTCCTGGATGGCGCGCAGCAGCTTGGCCTGGAGGCGGGCGTCCATCTCGCTGATCTCGTCGAGGAGGAGGGTGCCGCCCTCGGCCTCCTCGAACTTGCCGATGCGCCGCGCCACCGCGCCGGTGAAGGCGCCCTTCTCGTGGCCGAACAGCTCCGATTCCAGGAGCTGCTCGGGAATCGCGGCGCAATTGACGGAGATGAACGGCTTGTCGGCGCGGCGCGAGCGGGCGTGGACGTAGCGCGCCAGCACCTCCTTGCCGGTGCCGCTCTCGCCGGTGATGAGGATCGAGGCGTCCGACGCGGCGACCTGGGCGGCGAGCTTGACGAGGCGGCTCATCGTCTCGTCGCGGACGACCAGCTCGCGCGGATCCTCGGCGACCGAGGCCAGCACCGCCGCGATCAGCTCCGGGTCGGGCGGCAGCGGGATGTATTCCTTGGCGCCGGCATGGATCGCGGCGACCGCGGCGCGGGCGTCGTTGCCGGTGCCGCAGGCGACGACCGGCACATGGATGCGCTCGGCCTCGAGGCTGGTCACGAGCTCGCGGATCGGCTGCAGCACGTCGACCATCAGGAGGTCGGCGCCGCGGCCTCCGCGCAGCACCGCGAGCGCCTGCTCGACGGTCTCGGCGTGGACGACGCGGGCACCGCGGTCCATCGCGATCTTGGTGGCCTGGGTGAGCTGGCCGTTCAGGCTTCCGACGATCATCAGCCGCATGGCTCTTCTCCTACCGCTCGCCCTTGATGATTTCGGTCATGGTGACGCCGAGGCGGTCCTCGACCAGCACCACCTCGCCGCGCGCGACGAGGCGGTTGTTGACGTAGATGTCGATCGCCTCGCCGACCTTGCGGTCGAGCTCCAGCACCTTGCCGGGGGCGAGGCGCAGGAGCTCCCCGACCTCGATCGCGGTGCGGCCGAGCACGGCCGAGACCGAGACCGGCACGTCGAGCACCGCCTCCAGATCGGCCGCGGTGCGGGTCTCCCCGCCGTCGGCGAGGTCTTCCGCGCGGACCGCGATGTCCTGCGGCAGCTCGGGAAAGGACAGGTTCTTCTCGTCGCTCATGGCCGGTGGGATCCTGCTCAGGCGGTGGCCGCAAAATGGTGGCGCACGAGTTCGCCGACACGCTCGGCGACGGCGGCGCCGTCGTGCCGGATGCCGCCGTCGGCCCATTCGAGGCGGGCGTCGCCGGGCTGAAGCTCGGGATCGCCGAGAATGACCAGGCGGCCGGCGAAGCCGGCCTGCGCCGCGGCAGCCCCGAGGCGCTGGTCGACCGCCTCGACCATGGCCTCGTTCACCGTCACCGCGAGATGCGGGGCGGTCCTGGCCTCGGCGAAGCATTGCGCGGCGAGCGCTTCGATCTCCGCCAGCGGGAAGCGCTCCAGCGCCACGCCGGCGAGCTTGCGGGCGATCGCGAGCGCGAGCTCGGCGGCGTCGCGCTCGCTGGCGGCGGCGCGCCGGGCGGCCTCCTTCTCCAGCGCGGCGAAGCGGGCGCCGAGCGCCTCGACCAGGCCGGCGAGGCGGGCGGTCTCGCCCGCGAGCGCGGCGGCGCGGCCGCTCTCCTCGCCCCGGGCGAAGGCTGCGGCGGTGGCGTCGGCGAGCTGGCGCTCGCCGACGGCCTCGTTCCGCCGCTTCTCGCCGAAGTCGCGGTCGAACAGGAAGGGGATGGCGGCTTCGCGGCCCATCGCTCAATACACCAGCTCGTCGTCGCCGCCGCCCTTGGTGATCATGATCTCGCCCTTCTCGGCGAGGTCCTTGGCGAGGTTGACCATCGCGGATTGCGCGGTGTCGACGTCGCGCAGGCGCACCGGGCCGAGCGCCTGGATGTCGTCGAGGAGGAGCTTGCCGGCGCGCTGCGACATGTAGCCGAGGAAGAAGTCGCGGACCTCCTGGCTCGCGCCCTTGAGCGCGACCGTCAGCTTGTCGCGCGGCATGTTGCGCAGCAGCGTCTGCACGCTCCCGGCGTCCAGCTTCAAGAGGTCGTCGAAGGTGAACATCAGCGAGCGGATACGCTCGGCGGCGTTTTTGTCGATGTCGTCGAGGGCGAGCATGAAGCGGCCCTCGGTGTGGCGGTCGAACTGGTTGAAGATCTCCGCCATCATCTCGTGGGCGTCGCGCCGGCTGGTCTGCGACAGGTTGGACATGAACTCGGTGCGCAGTGTCTGCTCGACCCGCTCCAGCACGTCCTTCTGCACCGCCTCCATCGACAGCATCCGGCGCACCACGTCGAGCGCGAGCTCCTCCGGCAGGATGGCGAGGACGCGCGCGGCGTGCTCCGGGCGGATCTTGGACAGCACCACCGCGACGGTCTGCGGGTACTCGTTCTTGAGGTAGTTCGCGAGCACCTGCTCCTGCACGTTGGAGAGCTTCTCCCACATGTTGCGCCCGGCGGGGCCGCGGATCTCCTCCATGATCATCGAGACTTTGTCCTTGGTCAGGAACTGGCCGAGGATGCGCTCGGTGGAGTCGAGATTGCCGGTCAGCGCGCCGGTCGAGGAGATGCGCGAGGCGAAGTCGACCAGCATGGTCTCGACGGTCCCCGCGTCGATGCGGCCGAGCGTTGCCATCGCGACCGAGATGTCGCGGACCTCGTCCTCGTCGAGCTCCTTCCAGATGTCGGCCGAATATTTGTCGCCGAGCGCGAGCATCAGCACCGCCGCGCGCTTGGCGCCGGTGAGGGGCTGGGCCGTCGCGACGGCGGGGACGGGAGCGGGCGGCGGGGCGTCCATCTCAGGCCGGCTCGTTCAGCCACTGGCGGATCACCCCGACCGCCTCTTTCGGGTTCGCCTGCGCGATCTCGCCGACCGCCTTCAGCGTCTGGGCCTGCACCAGCCCGTCGACCTGCGCCATCTCGATCATGCGCTGGCTCGGCGACAGCGGCGGCCCGCTCTCCGCCGGCACGGTGCCGTCCGGCGCCGGCAGGAGCGCCGTCTCCTGGCCAGGCGGCAGGATGGCGGCGCTGGTGTCGGGCGCGAGGATGCGGCGGACCAGCGGCCGGACCACGACCATCAGCACGAGGAGCGAGATCAGCGCGAGGATGCCGGTCTGGACGAGCTGCATCACGTCGCTCTTCGAGAAGCCGAACAGGGCGTTGCCGCCTTCGTCGAGCGGCAGCGGCCGGCCCGGCGGCTCGGCGAAGCGGAGATTGACCACCTCGACCTGGTCGCCGCGCGCCTTGTCGAAGCCGATCGTGCTCTTCACCAGCGCCGCGATCTTGTCGAGCTCCTGGGGGCTGCGCGGCTGGTAGGTGGTCGCGCCGTCCTTGGCGCTGGCATAGACCCCGTCGACCAGGACCGCGACCGAGACGCGGCTGAGGCGCGGACCCTGCTTCACCTCGGTCGTGGTGGTGCGCGAGATCTCGTAGTTGGTGGTCTCCTCGGTGTTGGCCCGCGTCTCGCTCTGGCCGCCGTTGCTCTTGTCGCCGGATTGGCTGTTGGGGAGCTGGTTGCCGACCGAAACCCCCGCATCGGTGGACTTCGTCTGGCCGTTCTCCTCGCGGGTCTGGGTCGAGCGCACGACGCGGCTGTCGGGATCGTACCTGTCCGAAGTCTGGGTGATGTGGCTGTGGTCGAACTCGGCGTGCAGCTCGGCGCGGCCGCGGCCGGGGCCGACGACGCGGTCGAGGATCGCCTGGACCTTCTGCGTCAGGTTCTGCTCGTAGGCGCGCTCCTGGTCGCCGAGCACGCCGGTCAGGGCGTCGTCGCCGCCGGCGCCGTCGGCGAGGAGGTGGCCGGTCTCGTCGACCACCGAGATGCGCCCCGGCTCGAGCCCCTCGACCGCGGAGGCGACGAGGTGGCGGATCGCCCGGATCTGGCCGGCGCCGAGCGTGCCCGCGACCTTCAGCACGATCGCGGCCGACGGCTTGGCGGCATCGCGCTGGAACAGCGTGCGCTCGGGCATCACCAGGTGGACCCGCGCGGCGGTGACCCGGTTGATGGTCTCGATCGAGCGTGCGAGTTCGCCCTCGATCGCGCGCAGGCGGTTGACGTTCTGCAGGAAGCTTGTCGCCGACAGGCCGTTCGACTTGTCGAAGATCTCCCAGCCGACGCTGCCGCCGCTCGGCAGGCCGCTCTCGGCGAGGTGCATCCGGGCCGAGGCGACCGCATCCTTGGCGACGCGGATCGCGGTGCCCTCGGCATTGGTCTCGTAGGCGATGCCCTGGGCGTCGAGCGCCTTGGTGATCGCCGCGGCGTCGGTCGGCGCGAGGCCAGAATAGAGCGTGACCAGATCCGGCGCGGTCGCCCGCATCAGGACGACGGCGAAGAAGCCGACCAGCGCCAGCGTGACCGCGCCCATGGCGGCGAGACGGGCCGGCCCCAGCCGCCGCAGGAACTCAAGGATGCCCGCCAAGCCCCAACCCCCTTCGGCGACATCCCACCGTCGCCGGATACCCCGGCAGAATTTGCCGGGTTCAGGGTAAATGCAGGGTTAACGGAGGGTGTCGCGTCAGCGTCGTCGCGGGCAATCCGCGGCGGCGCGGCCGGTCAGGCCGGTGTCAGCGAGCCGGTCTCGTTGCGGACGCGCGCACGGCGGAAGTCGCGCAGCGCGAATGCGATCTGGGCGCGCGCGCCTTCGCCGTCGCCGGCGGCGATCAGGTCGCGCAGCTTGCGGTGGCGGGCGAGCACGCGACGGGTGAGCACGCCGCCGCTGTAGTGCTGGCGGTCGCTCGCGAGGATGTCCTGGAACATGCGGAACTGGGCGATCAGCGCCCGGCTGTGCGAGGCCGCCACGACGGCGGCGTGGAACGCCATGCTGTGGGTGACGAAGGCGGGCTGGTCGTCGAGCCGCTCGGCCATCTCGGCGATGAGGCCGTCGAGCCGGGCGAAGTCCGCGGCATCGGCGTTCTCGGCCGCCATCTCGGCGGCGAGGGATTCGACCGCGAGCTGGGCGTCGATCAGTTCGTTCGACGACAGGTCGAGCAGGGCGAGCTGCACCGCCATCGCGTCGACGACGCTGTCCTGGCTCGGCTGGGCGACGAAGGCGCCGCCCTCGGCGCCACGGCGCACCTCGACCACGCCCATGGCGCGGAGCGTGCGCAGCGCCTCGCGCACCGGCAGCCGGCTTGCGCCGAAATGGGCCGCAAGCTCGGCCTCCGAGCCGAGGAAATCCCCGGGCCGGAGCTCGCCGCGGAACAGCGCGGCGCGGATCTGGCCGACGATGCGCTGCGAGACCCCGCCGCCGCCGCCGTCGCGCGCCACCGCGGCGCGGCGCCGGGCAGGCTGGGCGGACGATTGCGGCATCGCGGGCGACCCCTCAAATATGCATATATTAGGCTATTCTGGCGCCCGCGCCCGTCGTGTCAAGCCGGGGCCGCTACTGCGCCGCCGCCGGCCATTCGGCGCTGCCGTCGAGCACGGCGCGGAGCGCCGGCGGCAGCGGGATCGGCCGGTCGGTCGCGGCATCGACATGGACGACGACGCTCTTGCCCTCGACGCACAGCTCTCCCGCCCGCTCGACCCGCCAGGCATAGACCACCGAGGTCCGGCCCAGCGTCTCGACGCCGAACACCACCTCGAACAGGTCGGCATAGCCGAGCGGACGGTGGAAGGTCGCCTCGACGTGGCGGCGGGGAAAGTTGCCGGCGTCGCCGATGCCGACGGCCCGCATCAGGCCGTGCTCGACCCGCTCGGCCCAGCGGAACACCGCGGTGTTGTGGATGCGGCCGCTGGCGTCGGTGTCGGACCACGCGACGCGCATCGTCTCGCGGGTCACCGGGCGGAGGAGGGCGGCGGTCTTCATTGCGGGTTTCGCTCGCAGGAGGCGACGGCGGCGCTTCTGTGCCACAGCCTCGGGCCGAGTTCCAACCTTGCGGTCCGCCTGGGCGTTGCGGCAGGTTGCGCACCGCCATTGGCGGCCGCTCGTTCGGGGACATCATGCGCGTCCAGGTGGGAATCGTCGGGGCCGGACCGGCCGGCCTCATGCTGGGGCATCTCCTCCGCCGCGCCGGGATCGACGCGATCGTCCTGGAGCACCGCAGCCGCGCCTATGTCGAGGAGCGGGTGCGGGCCGGCGTGCTGGAGCAGGGCACCGTCGACCTGATGAACGAGACCGGCGTCGGCGAACGGATGCGGCGCGAGGCGATGTTCCATGCCGGGATCGAGCTCCGCTTCGGCGGCATCGGCCACCGCATCGATTTTCGCGACCTCGTCGGCAAGGAGGTCACGGTCTACGCCCAGCACGAGGTGGTGAAGGACCTGATCGCCGCCCGCCTCGCCGCCGGCGCGCCGATCGAATTCGAAGTGTCGGACGTCGCGGTGGCGGGCCTCGACGGCGCCCGTCCGCAGATCCGCTATCGCGCCAAGGATGGGCGAGACCACGTCGTCGACTGCGACTTCGTCGCCGGCTGCGACGGGTTTCACGGCATCTGCCGCCCGGCGATCCCGGCCGGCACGATCGCGACCTACGAGCGTGACTATCCCTTCGCCTGGCTCGGCATCCTGGCCGAGGCGCCGCCGTCCTCCGACGAGCTGATCTATGCGCTTCACGCGCGCGGCTTCGCGCTCCTCAGCATGCGCACGCCCGAGGTCAGCCGGCTCTACCTCCAGGTGCCGCCCGACGAGGACGTGGCGGCGTGGCCGGACGAGCGCATCTGGGACGAGCTCGACCGCCGCCTCCACCACGCCGAAGGCGGCTGGGCGCTGCAGCGCGGCCCGATCTTCCAGAAGGGCATCACCCCGATGCGGAGCTTCGTCGCCGAGCCGATGCGCCATGGCCGCCTGTTCCTCGCCGGCGACGCCGCCCACATCGTGCCGCCGACCGGCGCCAAGGGGCTCAACCTCGCGATCGCCGACGTGCGCCTGCTGGCCCAGGCGCTGGAGCGCTTCTACCGCGACGGCGACAGCGCCGGGCTCGACGCCTATTCGGCGAAGGCGCTGCGGCGGGTGTGGAAGGCCCAGCGCTTCTCGTGGTGGATGACGACGATGCTGCATCTCGCGCCGGACACCTCGCCGTTCGACCTGAAGCGCCAGCTCGCCGAGCTCGACTACGTCACCAGCTCCCGCGCCGCCTCCACCTCGCTCGCCGAGAATTACGTGGGGCTGCCGTTCGAGGATTGAGGAGCGTGACCGGCGCGCTTACCACAAGCGTTCGACACCATAAGCCTCGAAGACCTTCTCGTTCGAGACCAGGATCAGGCGGTCGACCATCGCCTGGGCAATCAGCATCCGATCGAACGGGTCGCGGTGAGGGCCGGGCAGGGCGCCGCCAGTCTGGCCGTGCCGAACGCTGACCGGCAGTCCGATGAAGCTTTGGCTGGCAATGACGTCCTCGAGATCGGCAACGATGGCGGTGACGCCCGGCAGCTTGCCCAGGCGGTGCTTCGTGGTGATTTCCCAGGCCGAGGCGGCGCTGACGAAGACATTGTTGGTCTGGTCGGCGATGGCGGTCCGCGCCGGCACGGAAAGCGCGTCGTCGCCGGCAAGCCACCACAGGAAGGCATGGGTATCGAGCAGAAGGCGCATGGGCTCACTCCCACTCTGCCAGTTCGTCCTCCGGCAGCGGCTCGAAGAATGCGGGGCCGACGCTGATGATGCCGCGGAGGGCACCGAAGCGGCGGCCGCCTTCGGCCGGGTGATAGGGGACGAGCTTGGCGATGGGCTCCTTGCCCCGTGCGAGCACGATTTCCTCGCCGGCCTCGACCCGCGCGAGCAGATTCGACAGCCCCGTCTTGGCCGCGTGGACAGTGACGATTTTCAATGTCGACTTCATTAGCTAATATATATTAGCTAATCTTATGCCTGGGTCAATACGGCGGACGAAAGAGATCAGCGTCTGACCGGCGCTCGCGCTCGCGCCCGTGGCCGTGCTTGGCAGGCCTGCCAACCGGTGGCAGAACGAACGCCGAGGAGAAATCGCCATGCTGTCGTCGGCCCGTCCGCTCCATCCGCTCTTCGCCGCCGAGATTTCCGGCATCGCCGTCGACGGCGCGCTCGCGCCCGACGCGGTCGTGGAGGTGGTGGGCCACATGGACCGCTACGCCGTCTGCCTCTACCGCAACGCCGCGCCGCCCGACGGCGAGGCCCAGCTCGCCTTCAGCCGGCTGCTCGGGCCGATGGAGGAGACGCCGATCCTGAAGTTCACGAACCGCCAGTTCCGCCTCGCCAGCCGGCAGATGCAGGACGTCTCGAATCTCGACGAGAACGGCGAGATCCTGGCGCCCGACGACATCCGGCGCATGCGCGCGGCAGGAAACCTGTTGTGGCACACCGACGTGTCGTTCCACCGCGTCCGCGCCACCTATTCGGTGCTGTCGGCCCATGTCGTGCCGCCGGCCGGCGCCGCGACCGAGTTCGCCGACCTCCGCGCCGCCTACGACGCGTTGCCGGACACGATGAAGGCGCGCATCGAGGGTCTCGTCGCCGAGCATTCCTACTGGCACTCGCGCTCGCTGGTCGGCGGCCTGGCGCCGACGCCGGAGGAGCTGGAGAAGAACCCGCCGGCCCACCACCGCCTCGTCCAGGTCCATCCCGGCTGCGGCCGGAAGACGCTCTACCTCGCCTCGCACGCCTCGCACATCGTCGGCATGCCGGTCGAGGAGGGGCGCGCGCTGCTGGCGGAGCTGACGGAGTTCGCCACGCAGGAGCGCTTCGTCTACCGCCACGAATGGCGCGTCGGCGACGTGGTGATCTGGGACAACCGCTGCACCATGCACCGCGCCACCCCCTACGACGACAAGGCGTATCGCCGCGACCTCCGCCGGACGACGGTGCGCGAGGCGATGGTGGCGTGAGGGGCGGGCAGTTCGAAAGGTGATGCGGGACGCCTTCACCACAGGCGTTCGATCCCGTACGTGTCGAAGATCTTTTCGTTCGAAACAAGAACGAGTCGGTCGACCACGGCCTGGGCGATCAGCCTCCGGTCGAAGGGGTCGCGGCGCGGACCGGGAAGTGTGCCGCCCGTCTGTCCGTGCCGGATGCTGACCGGCAATGCGATGAAGCTCTGGCTCGCGACGACCGCATCGAGGTCGGTGACGATCGCCACAGCTTGGCGATCGGCTCCTTGCCCCGGGGCGAGCACGATCTCCTCCCCTGCCTCAACCCGGGCTAGGAGCTGCGAAAGGGCGGTTTTCGCAGCGTGGACGGTGACGACCTTCATGACATCAATGTTAGCTAATAAATTTAGCTACTCAAGTCCGTTGGTGGGCTTGGCGATGAGGTCTGCCGTGTTTTGCGCCATAGTCCCTGCAAGTATTCGGTGCCGATAGACGGCGCGGTCCACGGGTAGACCACGGCGTTTCCACGCCACGAGCGACCCCGGCGCTACCAGTCGCGTCGAACAGAGCCTCGGCTTGCGTCACTGGCGAGCCGAGAACAGTGAAGATGGGCACTATTCTTACGCCATAACCACCTGAAGCACGCTATGGCTCTCTTGCGGCCCTCTGACCTTCCCGTCCATTGGCCGTCGCCGTCTGGATGTGCTACCAAGGCTCCAAAATGGAGGAATTTCGGAGCCGATGCCTGTGAACCTGTCGATCAAGAATGCCCCCGACAAGATCGTTGAGCGTCTGCGCCGGCGGGCAGAGCGGCACCACAGATCTCTGCAAGGTGAGTTGCTGGCCATTGTCGAGGAAGCTGTCCGGACGGAAGGAGAATTGAGCCCCCGCGAGCTTCTCGCAGAGGTCCGGCGCCTCGGTATCCGGACCCCAGATGATGCGACGGCGATCATTCGGGCGGATCGTGACCAGCGTTAAGGTTGTAGATGCATCGGCGCTTGCCGCGCTGATTTTCGCGGAGCCGGAAGCGGACACCATCGCCGAACGATTGGAAGGGGCCAGGTTGGCAGCGCCCTCGTTGCTCGATTACGAACTGGCCAATGTTTGCCTGGTCAAGATCCGCCGCGCGCCGGATCAGGCGAAGACGCTACGGGCTGCGTGCGGCATGGCGCATCGGTTGAGAATCGAAATCGTCGCAGTCGATCCTCTCGGCGTTCTGGAACTCGCCGAGACCACGGGGCTGACCGCCTACGACGCCAGCTATCTGTGGGTCGCACGTTCCATTGGCGTGGAGCTGGTCACACTCGATCGCAAGCTGGCGGCAGCCGTGACGTGAAACCGATGGGTTCCCGGATCGCCGGAGCGCTGCGGGCGGTTCCAGATAGCGTGGCGCGCTGTAGCGTAGGATGGCGGAAGGGGTGGGATTCGAACCCACGGATGGTTGCCCATCGCCGGTTTTCAAGACCGGTGCCTTAAGCCGCTCGGCCACCCTTCCGGTGGGCCGCAATTGACCCCAAGCCCAGGCGCTGCGCAACGGCTGGAAGGCGGTCCGGCGTTCGACTAGGCTCGCCGCCGCCCGCCACGCCATTCACCGGAGCCCGGCCATGTTCGACCTCAGCGGCAAGCGCGTCCTCGTCGTCGGCGGCAGCTCGGGCATCGGGCGGGGCGCGGCCGAGGCCGCCGCCATGCAGGGCGCCGCCGTCACCATCGCCTCGCGCTCGGCCGAGAAGGTCGCCGCCGCCGTCAAGGCGGTCGGCCACGGCGCCGAGGGCCGCCCGCTCGACGTCACCGACGAGGCCGCGGTGGCCGCCTTCTTCAAGGACGGCGTGCCGTGGGACCACGTCGTCGTCTCGGGCGCGCAGACCAAGGTCGCGCTGGTGAAGGAGCTGCCGCTCGCCGACGCCTACGCCTCGATGAACTCGAAGTTCTGGGGCGCCTACCGCGTCGCCCGCGCCGCGACCATCGCGCCGGGCGGGTCGCTGACGCTCGTCTCCGGCTTCCTCTCGATTCGGCCGCGCAAGGGCGCCGCGATCCAGGGCGCGATCAACGCCGCGGTCGAGGCGCTGACCCAGGGCCTCGCGCTCGAGCTCGCGCCGGTCCGGGTCAACGCGGTCTCGCCCGGCCTGATCGACACCCCGATGTACGACCGCATGCCGGCCGACCAGCGCCAGGCGATGTACGAGCGCAACGCCAAGGCCATCCCGAGCGGCCGGGTCGGCCGCGCGGAGGACGTCGCGGCGCAGATCCTGGTGTTCATGGCCAACCCGTTCATGACGGGCAGCGTCGTCTATCTCGACGGCGGCGGCGCGCTGGTCTGATAGGATTTTTTCGCTCGTCATTGCGAGCGAAGCGACGCAATCCAGGGCAGCGGTCTCTGGATTGCTTCGTCGCTCCGCTCCTCGCAATGACGGGCGCATTCTTTGGGGGTACGCGCATGAAGATCGACCTCGCGGGCAAGACCGCGCTCGTCACCGGCTCGACCATGGGCATCGGCCGGGCCATCGCCAAAGGGCTCGCCGGCGCCGGCGCGTCGGTCGTGGTCAACGGCCGCGACGCCAAGACGGTCGACGCCGCGGTCGCGGCGCTGAAGGGCGAGACCGGCGGCACGCTCCGCGGCGTCGCGGCCGATGTCGGCACCGCCGAGGGCTGCGCTGCGCTCGCGAAAGCGGTGCCGGCGGTGGACATCCTGGTCAGCAACGCCGCGTTCTTCGCGATCAAGGATTTCTTCGACCAGCCCGACGAGGACTGGCAGCGCTATTTCGAGGTCAACGTCATGGCCGGCGTGCGGCTGTCGCGCGCTTATCTCAAGGGCATGCTCGAGCGCGACTGGGGCCGCGTCGTCTTCATCTCGTCGGAGTCCGCCATCAGCATCCCGCCCGGGATGATCTCCTACGGCTTCACCAAGGCGGCCGAGCTCGCGGTCTCGCGCGGCCTCGCCAAGCTGACGCGCGGCACCGGCGTCACCGTCAACGCCGTCCTGCCCGGCCCGACCATGACCGAGCGGTTCGCCGCGCGCATGGCCGAGCGCGGCGCGAAGGAGGGCAAGAGCGCCGAGGAGGTCGGCCGCGAATTCGTGATGGCGCAGCGGCCGAGCTCGATCCTCGGGCGCATGGCGACGCCGGAGGAGGTGGCGAACATGGTGGTCTATGCCTGCTCGGCCCAGGCCTCGGCGACCAACGGCGCGACGCTCCGCGTCGAGGGCGGCATCATCGACACCATCGGGTGACGCGCTCGGCTGCCATTGCGCGCGGCGAAGCGGCGAGGCACTCCAGGGAACCGGCGCCGCGGACGCGACCCCTGGATTGCTCCGCGTCGCTCGCGATGACGGAACCCGCAGGGACTTTTCAAACCGCCGCGGCTGGACCAAGTTGCCGCGCCCGCGCGGCCGGGCGCCTTATCTCTCGCCGGCGAGCCGGCATCCCCTGGAGTGTCAGCGCATGAAGGTTGGCCTGTTCGACCATGTCGATCGTTCGGATCGCCCGCTGGCGACGCAGCTCGACGAGCGCCTCGCCTTCGTCCAGGCGGCCGATGAGGCCGGCCTCTACTGCTACCACGTCGCCGAGCACCACGCCTCGCCGCTCAATATGGTGCCGGTGCCGGGCGCCTATCTCGGCGCGGTGGCGCGCCTGACCAAGCGCATCCATCTCGGGCCGCTGGTCTATCTGCTGCCGCTCTATTCGCCGCTTCGGCTGATCGAGGAAATCGTGATGCTCGATCACCTCAGCAAAGGGCGGCTCGAGGTCGGCATCGGCCGCGGCGTCTCGCCGTTCGAGCTCGGCTACCACAAGGTCGCGCACGAGAAGTCGCGGGAGATCTTCCTCGACGCCTACGCATGCGTGAAGGAGGGGCTGACCCACGATCCGTTCAGCTATTCGGGCGAGTTCTTCACCTACAAGGACGTGCCGATGCCGCTCCGCCCGCTGCAGCGGCCGCATCCGGCGTTCTGGTACGGCTCGTCGAATCCCGGCGGCGCGGCCTGGGCCGGCGAGCAGGGCATGCATTTCGCGACCAACGGGCCGACCGTCCGCGCCAAGGCCAATGTCGACGCCTATCGCGAGGCGCTGGCCAAGCGCGGCGGCCCGGCTCAGCCCAAGGCCGAGTTCAAGGGCGGCGCCGCGATCGGCATCAGCCGCCAGATCGTCGTCGCCGACACCGACGCCGAGGCGCGCCGCATCGCCGAGCCGGCGTCGGCCCACCACCACGCCAACCTCACCTACCTGAAGCGCCTCCACGCCGGCGACGACCTCGCCGACCGCCTGTCGGTGCCGACCGCGAACACCTTTGCCGAGGCGATGAAGGAGGGCACGGTGATCGCCGGCAGCCCGGAGACGGTGACGGCGGAGATCGCCCGCCAGGCCAGGGAGCTGGGGCTGACCTACCTGATCTCGTATCTCTTCTTCGGCACGATGAGCCTCGCCGAGGCGCTGCGCTCGCTGCAGCTCTTCTCGACCGAGGTGATGCCAAAGCTCGAAGGACTGTGACGCGTACCTCGCCCGTCATTGCGAAGAGCGAAGCGACGAAGCAATCCGGATGTCTCAAACGCCGCGCCTGTTGCCCTGGATCGCTTCGCTTCGCGCGCAATGACGGCGGGATGCAGCAAGGGAGAAGCCGCCATGCTCTTCGTCGTGCATTGCCTGGACAAGCCGGACGCGCTGCCGCGGCGGCTCGCGGTCTATGACGAGCACAAGGCCCGGCTCGCGAAGAACGAGGTTCCGAGCGTGATCTCGGGCCCGCTGGTGGCGGCCGACGGCGAGACCATGATCGGCTCGCTGCTGATCCTCGATGCCGCGAGCCGCGCGGAGGTCGAGGCCTATATCGCGGCCGATCCGTTCACCGCAGCCGACGTGTGGGCCAGCGTCTCGATCGAGCGGTTCCACATGCGGGTGGACAACCGCCGCTGACGGCTCAGCGCTGGTCGAGCGGCTTCGTGAAGTGGAATGCCGTGATCGAAAGGCCGGAGCGGAAATAGAAATGGTGGGCGCGGACGCGCTGCGTGCCGGAATCGAGATGGAGCTGGCCGCAGCCGGCGTCGCGGGCCCGCGCCTCGATCCAGCGCATCAGCGCCTTGGCGGCGCCCGTGCCGCGATGGCTCTCCAGGCAGACGAGGTCGTCGACATAAAGCGCGCGGCCCCATGACAGCGACTCCGTGATGCGGAAGCCGGCGCAGGCGACCGGTACGCCGCTGTCCTCGACATAGGCCAGGGTCCAGCCGGCCCCATCGTGCTGGCGCCGCGCCCGGACGACGAGCTCCTCGGCGTCGGCGAGCGCCGGCCGCAGCTCCCTCATCACTGGGAAGCAGCGCCGGACATCCTCGTCGCTCGCCGCGATCTTGACCGGCTCCATTCCCACCCGCTCCTTCAGCTTTGCGCGGCGCCCGTCACGGGCCCGCCGGCCGCATGGCTGATACGCCCAATTATCATGTGCAAGCTCATCATGTGCCGCCTATATGGGCGCCCATGATGAATTCGGACAAGCGCCGCCGCCTCGCGTTCGCCCTCTATGACGCGGGACGGCTGATGCGCAAGACCATCGACCAGCGGGTGCGCGGCCTCGGCCTGTCGCATGCGCAATGGTCGATCCTTGCCGCCCTCGCGCGCAACGAAGGACTGCGCCAGGTTGACCTCGCTGCCGAGATGGATCTCGAGCCGATCACCGTGGCGCGGCTGATCGATCGCCTCGAGGCGGCGGACCTGGTGGAACGCCGGCCCGACGCCTCGGACCGCCGCGCCCGCCGGCTCTATCTGCGGCCGGCCGCAGAAACCACGCTCGCCACGCTGAAGAAGACTGGCGACGAGATCATGTCGAATGCCCTCGCCGGTCTCGACGACCGCGACATGGACATCGCGACGGCCGTGCTGGAACGGCTGCGCGCAAGCTTCCAGGCCGCCTCCCAGTCCGGCCATTCCACCGAGGCCGCACGGCCGGGGAATGGCACCGGCGAGGCGGTCGCCCTCGATCGCGTAGGTAGATTGCAGCATGTTGGATAAGCCGAAAGATCGCGTCTTCGAGGCGGAGCCTCGGGTGCGCAGCGTCCCGGACGCCGAGGAGGCGCCGGCCCGGGTCCGCCGGGTCGAGACCGAGCCCACGCCGGTGCGGGAGCGCGCCGAGACGCCGCCGGCCGAGGCTGCGCCGAAGAAGAGCCGGCGTCGCCGGGTGATCCTCCTGGTGGTGGTTCCGCTGGTCGCGATCGTGCTCGGCGGCCTCTACTACATGAGCGGCGGCGGCACGATCTCGACCGACAACGCCTATGTCGGCGCGCCGATGGTGGTGATCTCGCCGCAGATTTCGGGCGCGGTCGACCGTGTGTTCGTCCGGGAGGGCCAGCACGTGAAGGCGGGCGATCCGCTGTTCGAGATCGATCCGGCGCCCTACAAGATCGCGGTGCAGCAGGCGATTGCAGCCCAGGAGGCGGCGAAGCTCGAGCTCGCGGCGCTCAAGCAGCAGTACCGGAAGAGCCTCGCCGACATCGAGACGGCGAAGGCCCAGGTCGCCTTCCAGCAGTCGAACTACGACCGCATCGCGCCGCTCGCGAACCGCAACATTTCGACCAAGGCCGATCTCGACAAGGCGCGCGCCGATCTCGCCTCGGCCAAGGCCCAGCTCGTCTCGGTCCAGCAGGCCTCGCAGATGGTGCTGGCGCAGTTGGCCGGCGATCCCGACCTGCCGATCGTGAAGTTCCCCGACGCGATGAAGGCCGCGGCGGCACTGGCGGAGGCGGAGCGCAACCTGTCGCTGACGACGATCCGCTCGCCGATCGACGGCGTCGCCACCCAGACTGACAACACCTCGCCGGCGCTGCCGAGCGTGGTCGACGGCAAGTTCATGGCCCCCGGCACCGCGGCGCTCGCCGTCGTCTCCGACACCCATGTCTGGGTCGACGCCAACCCCAAGGAGACCGAGCTCGAAGGGGTGAAGGTCGGCTCGCCCGCGACGGTGGTGGTCGACGCCTATCCCGGCCACACCTTCCAGGGCCACGTCGAATCGATCAGCCCCGGCACCGGCGCCCAGTTCTCACTGCTGCCGGCGCAGAACGCGAGCGGCAACTGGGTCAAGGTGGTGCAGCGCATCACCGTGCGGGTCGCGGTCGACCGCAAGCCCGACGACCCGGTGCTGCGCTCCGGCATGAGTGCCGACGTCACCATCGACACCGGCAAGAAGAGCCTGCTGGAGCAGATTTTCTGAGGGGCCAGGAGTTCTTCCCGCCGGCGCCGTAACCCCTCACCCGGATCGCCTGCGGCGCAGGCGACCCGACCTCTCCCTCCGGGAGAGGAAGCGCCGCGGCCCTCCCTTCGCCTCTCCCCAGCGGGGAGAGGCCGAGTCGTTCGGCGCGACCGGGTGAGGGCGACTTTGCGAGCGAGTCATGGCTGAAGAGACCCATAACTACGACGTTCCGATGCGCGGGCTGATCGTGCTCTGCACGGTCACGGCCACCATCATGCAGGCGCTCGACACCACGATCGCCAACGTCGCGCTGCCCTACATGCAGGGCTCGCTGTCCGCGAGCCAGGAGCAGATCAACTGGGTCCTGACCTCCTACATCGTGGCGTCGGCGATCATGACGCCGCCGATCGGCTGGCTCTCCACCCGCTTCGGCCGCCGCAACGTCTTCATCGTCGCGATCGTCGGCTTCACGGTCGCCTCGATGCTGTGCGGCCTCGCCACCTCGCTCGACCAGATCGTGGTCTACCGCCTGCTGCAGGGCGTGTTCGGCGCCGGCCTCGTGCCGCTGTCGCAGGCGATCATGCTCGACATCTTCCCGGTCGAGAAGCAGGGGCCGGCGATGGCGATGTGGGGCGTCGGCGTCATGCTCGGCCCGATCCTCGGGCCGACGCTCGGCGGCTGGCTGACGCAGAACTACGACTGGCGCTTCGTCTTCTTCATCAACCTGCCGGTCGGCATTCTCGCGACCATCGTCGCGCTGATCGCCCTGCCGAAGGCCAAGACCAACCCTGCCGCCAAGCTCGACTGGCTCGGCTTCGGCCTCCTCAGCCTCGCGATCGGCGCGATGCAGATGATGCTCGACCGCGGCCAGCAGCAGGACTGGTTCTCCTCGCCCGAGATCGTCGTGGAGTGCGCGCTCGCGGTCCTCTGCTTCTACATGTTCGTGGCTCACAGCCTGACCGCCGAGAAGCCCTTCATCAACCTCGCGCTGTTCCGCGACCGCAATCTCGTCAGCGGCCTCGTCTTCATGTTCGCGCTCGGCCTGGTGCTGCTCGCGACGCTGGCGCTGCTGACGCCCTATCTGCAGCAGTTGATGAACTATCCGGTGCTGACGGCCGGCCTCGTGCTCGGCCCGCGCGGCCTCGGCACCATGATGGCGATGATGGTGGTCGGCCAGCTCGTCCGCCGGATCGACCCCCGGATCCTGATCTGCTTCGGCCTCGGCCTCGGCGCGGTGGCACTCTGGGAGATGAGCGGGATGACCACCGACGTCTCCGAGTGGTGGCTGGTCAGGACCGGCTTCATCCAGGGCTTCGGCTTCGGCTTCATCTTCGTGCCGATGCAGACGGTTTCGTTCGCGACGCTGCCGGGGCGGCTTCGGACCGACGGCGCCGCGCTGCTCTCGCTCACCCGCAACATCGGGAGCTCGGTCGGCATCTCGATCGTGATCTTCATGCTGACCCGCAACATGACGATCGCGCACGCCAACCTCGCCGCGCTGATCAACCCGTTCCGCCCGGCGATTTCGGCGTTCCACGGCTCGCCGTTCGACCCGGCGCATCCGCTCGGCGCTACGATCATCAATCAGCTCGTCAGCCAGCAGGCGGCGATCATCTCCTATGCCGACGATTTCTGGATGATGTTCTGGGTGACGCTGGCGATCGTGCCGCTGGTGCTCCTGATGAAGCGCCCGGCGTCGAGCCGCGGCGGCGGCATGGCCCACGCCGCCATGGAGTGACTTTTTCGTAGGGTGGGCATGCGAAGCATGCCCACCTCGTGGGCGTCGGCAAGCCGATGCCCACCCTACAAGTCCGCGATCTTCACCACCACCCGTCCACGCACGCCGCCGGCGACGATCTTCTCGGCCCAGGCGGGGATGTCGTCGAAGCCGATGGTCGTGGTCATGCGGGCGAGGAGGGCGCGGTCGAGGTCGCGAGCGAGGCGGGTCCAGGCCTCGCGCCGCCGCGCCGGCGGGATGTAGACCGAATTGATCCCGTAGAGCGAAACGCCGCGCAGGATGAACGGCGCGACCGAGCCTGGCAGGTCCATGCCGGCGGCGTTGCCGCAGGCGGCGACGCCGCCCTCGGTCCGGGTCGCAGCCAGCATGTTCGCCAGCGGCGCGCCGCCCACGGTGTCGATGCCCCCCGCCCAGCGCTCCTTGGCGAGCGCCTTCACCGGACCGCCGAGCTCGCTCCGCGCCAGCACCTCGGCGGCGCCGAGCTCCTTGAGGTAGTCGGCCTCGTCCGCCTTGCCGGTGACGGCGTGGACGGTGAAGCCGAGCCGCGCCAGCAGCGCCACTGCGACCGAGCCGACCCCGCCGGTCGCGCCGCTCACGACCACCGGGCCGGCGTCCGGCGTCAGCCCATGGCGCTCCAGCGCCATGACCGAGAGCATCGCCGTGAAGCCGGCGGTGCCGATCGCCATCGCCTCGCTCATCTCGAGGCCGTGCGGCAGCGGCACCAGCCAGCCGGCCTTGACGCGGGCGATCTCGGCATAGCCGCCGAGATGGGTTTCGCCGAGGCCCCAGCCGGTCGCGACCACGGCGTCGCCCTTG
The DNA here is from genome assembly GCA_035547055.1 of Hyphomicrobiales bacterium. GTDB lineage: Bacteria > Pseudomonadota > Alphaproteobacteria > Rhizobiales > Methylopilaceae > DASZVN01. The sequence goes on along the minus strand of DASZVN010000177.1, from coordinate 10,463 downwards.
CGCCAGTCGGGGCTGTCCGACGCTTCGACCGTGCCGGCGAAGTCGATGCCGGGGATCATCGGCCAGCGCCTGACTACCGGCATCCTGCCGGTGATGGCGAGGCCGTCCTTGTAGTTCACCGTCGAGCAGGCGACCCGGACGGTGACCTCGCCCTCCATCAGCTCGGCGGCCGGGAAGCGCACCGCTTCGACCGCCTGGCCGCCTTCGGTCTTTGCGATCCGCCACGCACGAAAGCTGTCCATCGGTTCCTCCGCCTGCGGCCTCGTCGCCGCGCCGGCGACACCCTCATCGGGGCGGGCAGCATGCGGAACAGTAGCCATCCGTCGCAATTCTCTGCCACACTTGCGCCGTGGCGGACAGAAGTCACACGCAGGCGCAGGCGGCGGCTTCCCTGGCCGGGGAGCGGGTCTTCCTGCTCGGCCGGTTCGAGGGACTGAGCCACCGCCGCCTCGCCGGGCTCCTGCGCGCTGCGGGGGCGGCGGCCGCCCCGCGCCTGGGGCCGGGGGTCACCAGGGTCGCGGTGGCGCACGAGCGGGCTCGTGCCCTGTTCGGCGGCGATCCCATGGTCGAGCGGCTGGCGGCGCGGCCGGCCGCCGGCCTCCTCTCGGAGATCGGGCTGAAGCGCCTCGTGGGCCTCCTGCCCGAGGCGCCCGCGGAGCCGCGGCCCTTCGCGGCGGACGCCTTCTGCCGGGTGGCGGGGCTCGACCCCGATCTCCTGGCCGGGCTGGAATTGTTCGACGTGCTCGACCCGGCGGACGGCCGCTACGGCTACCGCGACCTCGTCGCCGGGCGCGAGGTGGCGCGGCTGCTCCGCGCCGGCGGCGACCTCGTCGCGATCGTCGAGGCCGCGATCGAGCTGCGGCGGCACGGCCTGCGCCTGTCGGAGGCGAGGCTCGACGAGATCGGCGCGAGCGGCCTCAAGCGGCGGGTCGACGGCGACGTGCTCGACCTCGACGGGCAGTACCGCCTGCCGCTGGCAGAGCCGCGCGAGACCCTCGACGACGTCCTCGCCGGCGCCGAGGACGCCGAGGCCAAGGGCGACCTCGCCGCCGCCACTACGCTCTACCAACGCGCCAGCGCCATGGACCCGCACGACCCGGTGGCGCCGTTCCAGCTCGGCAACGTGCTGGAGGGGCAGGGCGCCACCCGAGCCGCCGAGCTGGCGTGGTGGACCGCGGTCCGGCGCATGCCGGATTTCGCCGACGCCTGGTTCAACCTCGCCGTCCTCGCCGAGAGCCGCGACGAGCCTGCCAAGGCCGAGATGCTCTATCGGCGCGCCCTCCTGCGTGATCCCGAGCATTCGGACGCGGCCTATAATCTCGGCCTGATGCTGGCGCGCCGGCACGCCTATGCCGAAGCGCTGCCGCTGCTCGAAGCGTTCATGCGTTTGGAGCCGGAGGCGCCGGAGGTGCCGATCGCCCGGCGCCGCGCCGCCGAATGCCGCCTGGCGCTGCGCGGCGCGCCGAGCGCCGGGGTTGCGGAGGGCCGCTGAATGCCGATGTCACGCAAGCTTGCCGAATACCGCCGCAAGCGCGACTTCGCCGCGACACCCGAGCCCACCGGGGAGGCGGCCTCGGGCACTGGGGACAGCTTCGTCGTGCAGAAGCATGCCGCGACCCGCCTGCACTACGACTTCCGGCTCGAGCTCGACGGGGTGATGAAGAGCTGGGCGGTGACCAAGGGGCCGAGCCTGGTCCCCGGCGACAAGCGCCTCGCGGTCCAGACCGAGGACCATCCCATCGCCTACAACGCCTTCGAGGGCGTCATCCCCAAGGGCCAGTATGGCGGCGGCACGGTGATGATCTGGGATCGCGGCCGCTGGTTCCCCGAGTTCGACCCTCACAAGGGCCTCGCCAAGGGCCATCTGGAGTTCCGCCTCGAAGGCGAGAAGCTGCACGGCCGCTGGCATCTCGTCCGGATGCGCCGGCGGCCGCGCGAGAAGCACGACAACTGGCTCCTGATCAAGGCGGAGGACGACGAGGCACGGACGCCGGAGGAGCCCGACATCCTTGATGAGGCGTCGCGCTCGGCCGAGAGCGGCCGCTCGATGGAGGAGATCGCCAAGGCCGCCGACCGCGTGTGGCAGTCGAAGCCGCGGGACAGCGCGGCGGCCAAGGCGATCGCGCCGCCGGCGCGCAAGGCGGCCGCGGCGCCGCCGCCGGGCGGGCGCCGCGCCGCACTGCCGGATTTCGTGCCGCCGGCGCTGGCGACGCTCGCCGACAAGCCGCCCGCCACCAAAGGCTGGCTCCACGAGATCAAGTTCGACGGCTACCGGCTGGAAGCGCGCATCCGCGGCGGCGAGGTGAAGCTTCTCACCCGTCGCGGGCTCGACTGGACCGAGCGCTTTCCCGTCATCGCGGCGGCCCTCGCGGGGCTCGGCGTCGATGCCGCCCTGATCGACGGCGAGGCGGTGGTCGAGGACGCCGAGGGCCGCTCCAGCTTCGGCGCGCTGCAGGAAGATCTCGCCGGCCATCCCAGCCGGCATTCGCTGTTCTACGCCTTCGACCTGCTCCATCTCGACGGCAAGGACATGACCCTCCTGCCGCTCCGCCAGCGCAAGGAGACGCTGGCGAAGCTTCTGCCGCCGAACGGCGACGGCGGCACGCTGCGCGTCTCCGAGCATATCGAGGGCGACGGCGCGGCGATGTTGCGCCATGCCTGCCGGCTCGGCCTGGAAGGCATCGTTTCCAAGCGCGCCGACTCGCGCTACCGCTCCGGCCGCGGCCACGACTGGCTGAAGACGAAATGTGCGCTCCGCGAGGAGTTCGTGATCGGCGGCTACGTGCCGTCCACGGTGTCGTCGAGGATGATCGGCTCCCTCGTCCTCGGCTATTTCGACAAGGGCAGGCTGGTCCATGTCGGACGGGTCGGGACCGGCTTCACCCAGGCGACCGCGCGCGACCTGTTCTCCCGGCTGGATGGCCTGAAGCAGGTGAAATCGCCGTTTGCGGCACGCCTTCCGACCGAGGCGGCACGGGGCGTCCGCTGGGTCGCGCCGGAGCTGGTTGCGGAGATCGAGTATCGGAGCTGGACCGAGGACGCCATGCTCCGCCATGCCTCCTTCAAGGGCCTGCGCGAGGACAAGCCGGCCGAGGAGGTCACCCGCGAGGACCGCGCCATGGTGGACGAGCCTGTCGAGGAAGCGCCGGCGAAGGCGGGCAGCGCTGCGACGCCCGGCGTGGTCGCCGGCGTCAAGCTGACCCACCCCGACCGGGTGCTGTGGGCCGAGCAGGGCCTGACCAAGGAAGGCCTCGCGGCCTTCTATGCCGACATCGCCGACTGGCTCCTGCCCCACGTGGTGGGCCGGCCGCTGGCGCTGGTGCGCTGTCCGAGCGGCGAGCAGGCGCAGTGCTTCTTCCAGAAGCATGCCTGGGCCGGGCTGCATCCGGCGATCCGCTCGGTGCCGATCGCGGGCGAGGACGAGCCGGTGCTGGCAGTCGCGGACATCGGCGGCGTCGTCGGGCTGGTTCAGGCGGGCGTCCTGGAGATCCACCCCTGGGGCTCGACCCTCGACGATGTCGAGCGCCCCGACCGGCTGATCTTCGACTTCGATCCGGGGGAGCGCCGCGGCTTCGCCGACGTGATCGCCGGGGCCCGCGAGGTCCGCGAGCGACTGAAGGATGCGGGCCTCGAAAGCTTCGTGAAGACGACCGGGGGCAAGGGCCTCCACGTCGTCGTGCCGCTGGTGCCGACCGTCGGCTGGGACGACGCCAAGGAATTCACTCGGAAGATCGCCGCCGCGATGGCCGCGGACGCGCCCGACCGCTTCACCGACCGCCTGCCGAAGAAGGACCGCGTCGGCCGCATCTTCGTCGACTATCTCAGGAACGGCCGCGGGGCGACCGCGGTCGCGGCCTATTCGACCCGGGCGCGGCCCGGCGCCCCCGTCTCGACCCCGCTCGCCTGGGACGAGCTCGCCGACGTGCAGAGCGCCGCCGCCTTCACCGTCGCCAATCTCCGCAGCCGGCTCGCCCATCTCGGCCGCGACCCGTGGGAGGGCTTCTTCGACCTGCGCCAGTCCCTCCCGGACGGCGCGCCGAAGCCGCGCAGGAAGCCGGCGCCCAGGAAGCGCTAGAGCGGACTGGCTTCGCTTCGAGTCGCCATCCCGCTCCGGCCTCTTTGTTTGAGCATGGTCTTTTCCGAAGGCCGCTGCACATTTTTCGGGATCATGCTCTAGCCGAGCCGATCCCGGTCGTGAGGCCGGTCGAGGTCGATCTCCGGACCGATCGGGATGATGCGGTGCGGGTTGATCGAGGTGTGGCTCCAGTAATAATGCGTCTTGATGTGGTTGAAATCGACGGTCTCGCGAATGCCCGGCGTCTGGTAGAGGTCCCGGAGGTAGTTCGAGAGATTGGGATAGTCGCCGATCTGCCGCAGGTTGCACTTGAAGTGGACGTAGTAGACCGGGTCGAAGCGGACCAGCGTCGTGAACAGGCGACAGTCCGCCTCGGTCTGCTGGTGGCCGACCAGCCAGCGCTGCTGCGACAGCCGCGCTTCCAGCCAGTCCAGCGTCTTGAACAGCGCCCGCGCCGCTTCCGCATAGGCCTCCTGCGTGGTGGCGAAGCCGGCCTTGTAGACGCCGTTGTTCACGTCGTCGTAGACGCGGGCGTTGACGCGGTCGATCTCCTCGCGGAGCGCCGGCGGGCAGTAGTCGTGCCGGACGTCGGTGAAGGCATCGAAGGCCGAATTCAACATGCGGACGATGTCGGCCGACTCGTTGTTGACGATGGTGCCGCGCTTCCTGTCCCACAGCACCGGCACGGTGACGCGGCCGGAATAGTCGGGCGCGGCGAGCCGGTAGACTTCGTAGAGCCGGGTCTTGCCGTTGACGGTGTCGGGGGTCGACCGCGGAAAATCGCCGAACACCCAGCCCTCCGCGCCCATGTGCGGGTCGACGACGTCGACCGAGATCACGTCGTCGAGCTTCTTCAGCTTGCGCAAGGCGAGGGCGCGGCTCGCCCAGGGACAGGCGAGGGAGACGTAGAGGTGGTAGCGCCCGGCCTCGGCCGGGAGGCCGGGCCGGCCGTCCGGCCCGGGGCCGCCGTCGGCGGTGACCCAGTCGCGAAAACGCGAATCCTGGCGCTGGAAGCGGCCGCCCTTGGCTTCGGTGTCGTACCAGCGGTCCTGCCACTCGCCGTGAACGAGAAGTCCCATCATCGCCTCCTGTCCGCGGCTTATGTAGGCATGCGGGTGCCGGAGGTCGACCTGGACCGCTGCCGCCCCTTCCGCGGCGGGCGGCGTCATGCTAGTCGCGGCGCGCTCGAACGGCCCGCCCAGCATGAACGCGCTCACCCTCGAAATCCTCCCCGAGACCTCGCAGGATGCTGCGGCGATCGAGAAGCTGCACGAGCGCGCCTTCGGCCCCGGCCGCTTCGTCAAGAGTGCCTATCGGCTGCGCGAGGGCGTGCCGCCGGTCGCCGAGCTAAGTTTCATCGCCCGGGTCGGCACCTTCCTGGTCGGCTCGATCCGGCTGACGCCGATCCGGGTCGGTACGGCGGAAGCGCTGCTCCTCGGCCCGCTCACGGTCGAGCCGGCCTTCGCCAATCGCGGCATCGGCCTCGCGCTGATGCAGAAGGCGCTGGCGGCGGCGGAGGCGCGGGGCGATCGCCTGGTCTTCCTGGTCGGCGACGAGCCCTACTACGCCCGCGCCGGCTTCCGCACGGTGGCGCCGGCCGGCCGCATCCGCCTGCCCGGCCCGGCCGATCCCCGGCGCGTCCTGGTGCGCGAGCTCGCCGCCGGCGCCTTCGATGGGGTCAGCGGCGATCTGATGGCCGCGCGCTGATCAGGCCGCGTTCTCGGTCGTGCCGAGGGAGGCCATCAGGTCCGGCAGGTCCTCGGCCGGGCGCGGGCGGCTGAAGAGATAGCCCTGCACCTCGGTGCAGCCTTCGGCGAAGACGTGGCGAAGCTGCTCCTCGGTCTCCACCCCTTCGGCGGTGGTGGGGATGCCGAGGCTCTCGCCGAGCCCGGCGACGGCGCGGATGATGGCGGCGCAGTCGGCGCGGTCCGAGGCGTCGCGGACGAAGGAGCCGTCGATCTTGATCTTGTCGAAGGGGAAGCTGCGCAGGTAGCTCAGGCTGGAATAGCCGGTGCCGAAATCGTCCATGGCGATGCGGACGCCGAGGCTGCGGAGCTGGTGCAGCGTCGCCAGCGTCGCTTCGTTCTCGACCAGGAGCACGGATTCGGTGATCTCGAGCTCGAGCCGCTGCGGTGAGAGGCCGGAGCCGGCGAGGGCGCGGATCACGTCGTGGGTGAGGTTGCGGTTGCGGAACTGCGCCGGCGACAGGTTGACCGCGACGCGGATGTCGCCGGGCCAGCGCGCCGCCTCCCGGCAGGCCTGGCGCAGCACCCACTCGCCGATCGGCACGATCAGGCCGATCTCCTCGGCGAGGCCGATGAACTCGCTCGGCGCCACCAGGCCGCGGCGCGGGTGGTTCCACCGCAGCAGCGCCTCGAAGCCCGAGATGCGGTTCTCCTCGAGGTTCAGGAGCGGCTGGTAGTGCAGCACGAACTCCTGGCTGGCGAGGGCCTGGCGGAGATCGAGCTCGAGGGTGCGGCGGGCCTGGAGCTGGGCGTCCATCTCCGGCTCGAAGAAGCGGTGGGTGCCGCGGCCCTCGGTCTTGGCCCGGTAGAGCGCCATGTCGGCGTTCTTCATGAGGTCGTCGGCGGTGACGCCGTCGTGGGGCGCGAGCGTCACGCCGACGCTGGCGCCGATCATGACCTGGTGGCCGTCGAGGTCGTAGGGCTCGCTGATGGTTTCGACCAGGCGGCGGGCCAGGAGCTCGGCGTGCTCCGGCCGATCGACCTGGACCTGCACCACCGCGAACTCGTCGCCGCCGAGCCGGGCCACGGTGTCGACCTCGCGGAGCGCGCCGCGGAGGCGCTGGCCGACCTGGCGCAGCAGCGCGTCGCCGAGCGGATGGCCGAGCGTGTCGTTGACGCTCTTGAAATGGTCGAGGTCGATGCAATGCACCGCGAGGCTCTCGCCGCGCCGCACCCGGCCGAGCGCCTCCTCCATGCGTTCGTGGAGCAGGGTCCGGTTGGGCAGGTCGGTCAGCCCGTCGTGGCGGGCCATGTGGCGGATGCGCTCTTCCGTGCGCTTCTGCTCGGTGATGTCCTGGTGGGTCGCGACCCAGCCGCCGCCTTCCATCGGCTGGTGGTCGATCGCCATGATGCGGCCGTCGACCAGCGCGTTGATGTGGCTGAACGGGTTGTTCTTGAGCGCCATGGCGACACGCTCTTCGATGGTGTCGCCGCTGATCGCGGTGCGCAGGATGCCGGCGGCGACGCCGTGCTCGACGATGTCGCGAAGGCGGGTGCCGGGCCGGGTCAGCTCCTCGGGCAAATGGTAGAGCTCGGCGTAGCGTCGGTTGCAGACGATGAGCTGGCCGTGGACGTCGAACATGACGAGGCCGTGGGGCATGTTGTTCAGCGCCGCGTCGAAGCGGACGTTCTGGATCCGGAGCTGGTCCTCGCGCTCGCGCAGCGCCTTGAGCTGCTTCTTGGTCTCGGTTGCGTCGGCATAGACGGTGACGAAGCCGCCGTCCTTCATGCGGTTGGTGGCGATCGCGACGGTGCGGCCGTTCTCGAACTTGCGGAACGTCTTGAACGATTGCTGCCGGCGGGCGAGTTCCATGAAGCCCTCCGCCGTCTCCTCGGGGCTTTCCTGCGGAAAGTTGGCGGGGTGGATGTTGTGCTTGATCACGTCGCGAAGATGCATGCCGGGCACGGTCGTATGCCCGGGCCGGTCGAACATCTCGCGGTAACGGTTGTTGCAGGTGATCAGGATGAAGTCCTGGTCCCACATGCACATGCCGTGGGGCATGTTGTTGAGGGCGTCGTCGAACAGGCGGTTCTGCCGGTTCAGCTCGATCTCGCATTCGCGCAGCGCCATGCGCTGGTCGTCGACCGAGGCGGCGAGGTCGCGATAGGCGGCGCGGGCCTCGGCGAGGTCGGCGGCGACGCTCGAGCGGGCGCGCTGGCCTTCCCAGCGGGCGCAGAGACTTGCGGCGACGAGGCGCAGCGCTTCGCGCCGGAGCGGCAGACCGAGGGTGAGCACGCGGTCGGGCGGGCCGAGGCGCACGGCATCGCGCGACGGCGAGCGGGGCAGGGCGCCGACCAGCACCACGGCGAGCTCGGAATGGTCGACGATGTCCTGCAGCGCGGCAGCGTGGCGCGGACCGACCTGGGCGGCATCGACGACCACGGCGTGAAAGCGCGGATCGGTCGCCGGGGCTGCGCGGAGCGTGGCGATGGCGGCCTCGGCGCCGGCGCTTTCCGCGACGACCAGGGCCGGCGGCCGGGGCCACGCCGCGGCCAGGCGTGTCGCAAGTCCACGCAACTTGCGCGCGCGAACGCGATCCACGCCAACGGTCAGGATGCGGTAGGCCGTTGCCGCCGACATGGGCCCTTCCTCCAGGCTCTTCCCCTGCCGGAGCCCGATTCTGCGCGAGCGGCCCGGCGACCTCCGATGGATGCAACCTGTGGAGGAAGAATAACGCGTCGGAGACCTAAATTTTACGTGAACAGATTTGAGTTTTTCAAAGAATAGTTCGGGGCCATACAACCGCCGGGCCGCGTCTAGCGGCCTTCGCGCGCCCAGGTCGCGGCGAGAGCGCCGATCAGGAGGACGAGGCCGACGATGCCGGCCATCAGCGGCAGCACGTCGAGGCCGCGGATGACGCTCGCGCTCGGCTCCCGCACGCCGATCCAGTCGTCGCCCGACGCCCGCTCGCCCGCGGGTACGGCGAGGAGCCGCGGCACCGCGACCCGGCCCTCCGCATCGACCGCGCGGCGCACCGAGCCGCCGCTCGCCTCCGCGATCGGCTTCAGAAGGTCGGTGGTCGAGGCGACGCGCTGGAATTCGTGCGGGTTGGGCGGGCCGACGCTGGCGAGCGCGGTGAACTTGCCGTCCCTCGCCCGCCACAGCCCGGTCTCGCCGGCCTCGACGGTGGCGCGAAACAGGCCGGGCTCGGCCGGCTGCAGCGTAACCGTCGTGGTCTTGCCCGAGGGGGCGGTCAGCGTCGCCGGCGGCGCGCTGTCGGCCATGGTCTGGCGCTCGACGGTCAGGCGGCCGGCGTCGGCGGAGAGGCGGAGCGCCTCCTCCTCCAGCGCCGGCTCCTTCATCAGCCAGTGCACCATGCGGCGCAGCAGCTCGAGATAGGGGCCGCCGCCCTCGTAGCCCCGCGCCCACAGCCAGATGTGGTCGGACAGGAACAGCGCGACCCGGCCCTGGTCCTCGTGGGCGAGGACCAGGAGCGGGTTGCCGGCCGCGGTCATCAGCGTGTCGCCGCCGTGGACGCGGGTGTCGACGACGCGGAACCACTCGCTCCATTTCGGCGGCGTGCTGTCGCCGCCGGACAGGTCGCGCGTCACCGGATGGCGCTTGCCGGCGGTCGTCTCCGTCGGGCGGAACGGCTGCTCGGTGATGTTTCCGGTCGGCTCGGCCGGCAGGACCAAGCCGAGCGGGGTGTCGTTCAGCGCGCCGGGGCCGGTGTAGTCGGGCCCGGCCGCGACCAGGACGGCGCCACCCTTCCGCACATAGTCGGCGATGTTCTGGAAATAGAGCATCGGCAACAGGCCCTGGCGGGCATAACGGTCGAAGATGATGAGGTCGAACTGGTCGAGCTTGGTCTGGAACAGCTCGCGCGTCGGGAAGGCGATCAGCGACAGCTCGTTGATCGGCGTGCCGTCCTGCTTCTCCGGCGGCCGCAGGATGGTGAAGTGGACGAGGTCGACATTGGGGTCCGACTTCAGAAGGTTGCGCCAGGTCCGCTCGCCGGGGTGGGGTTCGCCCGAGACCAGGAGCACGCGGAGCTTGTCGCGCACGCCCTCGATGGTGAGGGCGGCGTGGTTGTTGATGTCGGTCAGCTCGTCCGGCGCGGCTTCGGCGCTGAGCTCGACCACGTTCGGCCCGGCGTGGGCGATCGGGATCGAGACGCTGGCCGGCACGCCCGTCTCCTCGATGCGGAAGCCGATCGTCGCCGGCTTGCCGACGATGCCGAAGCGCGGCGTCTCGGTCAGCACGATGCGGCGGTCGCGCTCGTTCGGCCGGCCGGTGATGAGGGCATGGACCGGCGCGTCGAAGCCGAGATCGGCCACGCCCTTCGGCACGTCGTCGACCACGCCGTCCGTCAGGAGGATGGCGCCGGCGACGCGGTCCGGCGGCACGTCGGCGAGGCCGGCCGCGAGCGCCTTGAACAGCTCGGTGCCGTCGGTTCCCCCGGCCTCGATGGTGCGAAGCTCGGTGCCGGGCAGCGCCTTGGCCTTCTCGGCCAGCGCCTTCCGCAGCACCTCGGTGCGCTCGGCGCGGTGATCGAAGGACTGGCTCGCGCTCTTGTCGACGACGAGGGCGAGGACGTTCGGGAGAAGCTGGCGGTCCTCCCGCGTCAGCGACGGTCCGGCCAGCGCGAGCAGGAGAAGCGCGACCGCCGCCGCCCGGAACCACGCGCCCCGCGGCCGCAGGA
>DASZVN010000176.1:0-20166 GCA_035547055.1 Hyphomicrobiales bacterium | reverse complement strand
GTCGATCCGAAGATGCAGGTCGGCGCAGGCGGAGCGGAGCGTGATCTCGTGGGAGTTGCCACGCGCCGCAGGGTCGGCCACCAGCTCGACCGCGGTGGCCTCGAAGCCGGCACCGGCGAGCGCGACCGCCGCGGCCACGTTGGCATTCTTGGGATAGTCGCGCGCGGCGTCGCGCGCCGAGCCGCGGTAGAAGGTGACCGCGCTGGCGATGCTGCCCAGATCGACCAGCGTCTCGGCCCGGGTGCCGCGCCAGGCCTCGGGCGGCTTGCGCGAGACCAGCGTCACCCGGTCGATGCCGGCGAGGCGGGCGGCGCCGAGGAGGTCGAGCCCGCCGATCGCGCCGGCCGGGAGGCGCAGGCGGGCGCCGGAGACCGCCGCGGCGGCGCGCAGCGCCTCGTGCAATTGCTCATCGGCGAGCGCGCCGATCGAGGCCGGCACCAGGTCGATCCCGGCCGCCAGCACCGTGGCGCCGAACGCCTGCAACGCATCCTGGCCGGCGCACTCGACCACGAGGTCGAGCTCGCCGCGGATCAGCTCATGGATGCTCGCGACGACGCGTCGCTCCGCGGCCGGGGGATAGGTGGCGAGGAGGGCCTCGGCGCGGCCCAGGCTTTGCGGCCGCGCCAGGCAGACGAGGCGTGCGAGCGGCGCATCGGCGGCGGCGAGGCCCTTCAGCAGGGTCTCGGCGACGGCGCCGCAGCCGATGATGCCGAGGCGCATCACGCGGTCCCGGCCGCGCCGGCGGGCGGCCCGGCGAAGGCCTGGCGGAACGGCCCGATCGCGGTCATGTCGACCTCGACCATTTGCGGCCCCGGCGCGGCCATCGCTTCGTCGAAGGCGGGGGCAAAGTCCGCCGCGGCGGCAACCCGGCGATGGCCGAAGCCGATGGCGGCGGCGAGGCCGGCAAAGTCCGGCGTGTGCAGGTCGACGTAATGGTGGCGGCTGCCGTACTGGGCGTCCTGGATGTTGCGGATGACGCCGTAGCCGCGATCGTTCATCAGCACGAAGACGATGTCGGCCTGCGCCTCGACGGCGGTCGCAAGCTCGCCGAGATTGACCATGGTGCCGCCGTCGCCGACGAGGGCGACGGTCTTCCGGCCGGTGCCGGCGAGCGCGGCGCCGATCGCCATCGCCACGCCCTGTCCGATGCCGCCGCCGAGCGCATGCACGCCGAGCCGCGGTTCGGCCAGGGTGACGTAGCGGTTGCCGAAGGTGCTGTTCGAGACGGTGATGTCGCGGACGAAGGGAAGGCGGCCGTCATGGACGCGCCGGCGCATCGCCTCGGCGACCGCGGCGTAGGGGCCGAGCGAATCGCGCAGCGCCGCCTCGCTCTTGGCCCGGGCGCCGCCGATCGCGGCGAGGAACTGGGCATCGGTGTCGAGCCGCTCCGGCAGCCGCCGGGCCAGGCCGGCGAGGGCGCGCGCGGCGTCGCCGGCGATGAAGGCCTCGACCGGGTAGTTCCGCGCCGCCTGGGCTCCGTCGGCGTCGATCTGGACGATCGGCGGGAGCCGCATGCGGTTGTTGCGGGTCTCGTTGCCGCGGAGCCGCGAGCCGACCACGATCATGAGGTCGGCGCGGTCGTAGATCGCCTGGGCCTCGGGCGTCATGTTGAAGGCGCCGAGACTCGCCGGATGATCCTCCGGCACCACGGCGCGGCCGTTGGTGCTGGTGACGATGCCGATGCCGCGGTCGGCCAGCGCACGGGCCGGCTCCTCGGCCCCGCGGGCGCCGCCGCCGAGCCAGAGCAGCGGGCGCCGCGCCGCCTTCAGCCGCGCGGCGAGTGAGTCGAGCAGCGCCGGGTCGGGCTCGGGCCCGGCGATCGGGCCGAGACGGATCGGGTCGGGCCGCCCGGAGCGCTCGCGCTGCACGTCGACCGGGATCTCCAGCGACACCGGACCGCTCGGCGGCGTCAGCGCCGCACGCGCCGCGGCGAGCAGCATCCCGACCGCGGAGCGGCCTTCCCAGACCCGGAAGCACGCCTTCGAGATCGCCTTCAGCATTTCGAACTGGCGCGGCGCGTCGTGGATCGCGCCCTGGTCGCGATCCATGAACACGCGGTCGACCTGCGAGGTGATGTGCAGCACCGGCGAGCCCGCGATCAGCGCCTCGACCTGCGAGCCCGCGGCGTTGCCCGCCGCAGTCCCGGTCGAGGTGATGACGACGCCGAGCGTGCCCGAGACGCGGGCATAGGCGTCGGCCATGTTCATGGCGCCGGCCTCGCCGCGCGCCGGTATGAAGCGGATGCGCCCCTGACGCGCGACGGCGTCGAGGATCGGCATGTTGTGGATCGAGATGACGCCGAAGACGGTGGTCACGCCGATCTCGGCGAGTGCATGGGCGATAAGGTCGCCGACCGAGTCCTCGGTGGTGGCGGCCGCGATGGCGGCGGGATGGGCGGTCACGCTCGGGTCCCTCAGATGAAGCGCGAGACGCCGCCCGAAATTTCGAGCTGGGCGCCGGTGATGTATCCCGCGACGGGCGAAGCCAGGAACGCGATGGCGCGGGCGACCTCCTCCGGCTCGCCGATGCGGCCGAGCGGGATGTGGCGCGAGCGGGCGAGGGCGCCGTACCAGTCCGCGCGCGACTGGCTCTGGTCCTCGCGGGCGGCGAAGCGGCGCTTCCACTGGTTGGAGTCGACGAGGCCGAGCAGGATCGAATTCACCCGGATCGCCGGGGCGAATTCCCGCGACAGCGATTTCACGAGGTTCTGCACGCCCGCGCGGGCCGCCGAGGTGCAGACCATGTAGGGCTCGGGCTGATAGGCGAGGAGGGCATTGACGGCGACGATCGCCGCCGCCGGGCTCTGGTCGAGCAGCGGCTTGAAGGCGCGGATCGGCAGGATCTGGCTGAAGAACTTCAGCTCCAATTCCTCGCGCCAGGCCTCGTCGGTGGTGTCGGCGAAGGTCGACATGCGGCCCTGGCCGGCATTGTTCACGAGGATGTCGGCATGCCCCTGCCAGTCCGTCACCGCCTGGGCGAAGGCCGCGACCTCACCGGTCTTCAGCACGTCGCAGCGCATCGCCAGCAGCCGCTCGCCCGCGCCATCCCCGGCGAGCGCGGCCCGTGCCGCGTCGAGCCGGGCCGGATCGCGGCCGCAGATGGCAACCGCGGCGCCCTCGGCGAGGAACAGCCGGGCGGTCGCGAGCCCGATGCCGGACGTCCCGCCGGTGACGATCGCCACGCGGTTCTTGAGATCGAGGTCCATGCTCTCCCTTGCCCGCCCTCAGCGCCCGTTCCTGGCCTTGGCCGGCTCGATCCAGCCGAGCCGTTGCGACAGCTCTGCACCCGCCCGCCGGATGGCCGCGTCGATCAGGGCGCGATGCGCCGGCTCGGCGAAGGCGCCGACCGGGCCCGATACGTTGATCGCGCCGGTCGCGGCGCCGGAATGATCGAACACCGGCACGGCGCAGGAGCTGATGCCGGCCTCGAAATAGGCGTCGCTCCAGGCGATGCGCCGGTCGCGATCGGCGTCGAGCTGCGCGTGAAGCGCGGCGAGCGTCGTCGCGGTGTGGCGGCTGAAGCGCGCCAGCGTGTGGTCGCCGTAGAGATCATCGACCTCGGCGGCGCTCATGCACGACAGGATGGCGCGGCCCATCGACGTGGCGTGGGCGGGCAGGCGGCTGCCGACGCGGATGTTGCTCGCGAGCGGCGTGTTCGGGGTGCGGCGCACCAGATAGACCACGTCGGTGCCGTCGAGCACGCCGAGATGGGCGGAGAGCTGCAGCTCCTCGGCGAGGCGCGCGACGATCGGCGTCGCGGTCTGCACCAGGTCCTGCGAGACGAGCGCGCTCGCCGCCAGGCTGAGGAAGGCGAGGCCGACCTGATAACCGGCGCCGCCCGGCCGCTTCTCGATGAAGCCCTCGACCTCGAGGGTATAGAGCAGGCGCAGCAGCGTCGTGCGGTTGATGTCGAGCGCCTTCGCCGTCTGGCTGACGTTCAGCACCGGGTCGCCCTCCGCGATGTGGCGGAGGATGCGCATCGCGCGCTGCACCGGCGGCGCGAGATAGGCGCTGTCCTCGGCCGGTGCGTCGTCAGGCTTCTGCAGCATGGGCGGGGCTCTGGCCGGCGAGTTCGCCGAGGACGGTGGCGACTGCGTCGGGCATCTCCTGGCAGACGGCATGGCCGGCGCCGGGGATTTCGACGAGACGGGGTGCTGCCGCGGCGGGAAGGGCGGCGACGACTTCGCGGGCGATCGGCGGCGGGGTGATGCGGTCGAGCGTGCCGACGACGACCGCGGTCGGGACGCCGAGCGCCGCCGCATCGGCGAGGAGGCGCGCGCTACCCAGCATCCGCGTCGCCTGGTCGTAGCCGGGGCGGCGGATCGCGGCCATTGCCCGCTCGACCGCGGCGACGACATCGGGCCGCGCTGCGGGATCGCCGACGAGCCCGGGCGCCCGCTCGGCGGCGAATGCCGCCGGACCGAGCCGGTCGAGCGCCTCGATGCGGGCGCCCACCTTCGCCGGCAGCGGGGCGCCGGGCGTGCCGCCATAGCCGAGAGTGGGCGAGATCAGCGCCAGCGCCGCGACCCGCTCCGGCCAGCGGCGGGCGAAGCGCGCGGCGATCAGCGTGCCCAGCGAGTGGCCGGCGAGGATACAGCGCGCAATGCCGATGGCGTCGAGCAGCCGCGCCAGCGCGTCGGCATAGTCGCCGGCGTCCGGCCAGTCTTTCGCCAGCGGCTCGGAGCGGCCATAGCCCGGCGCATCCCATGCGACCGCCGTCCGCTCGCCGCCGAGGGCGGCCATGAGCGCCGCGAACGAGCCGCCGTTGCTGCCGATGCCGTGGAGCAGCACCAGCGGCGTGTCCGCGCCGCCGCCCGCCCGCCGGTAGGACAGGCCGGCGGCCGTGGTCTCCACGATCCCGTTCATCGCCTTGCCGCCCCGGCCTGCATCCCTACTCGGCAGCCTGGTTCGCGGCGGCCTGCTCGGCCGTGACCTGGTCGCGCGCGTTCTTGGCGAGGATGCGGCGCATCCGCGAGACCCCGATGTCGTGCTGGTAGAGCAGCTCGTGGTCGCGGGCATCGTCGGGCATCGCCTCGAGGATGTCGCGGTCCTGCTCCAGCACGTTCCAGTGATGGTTCTCGATGGTGGTGCGGTAGAGGAAGCGCCACGACTCGCGGGCGAGGCCGGAGACCTGCCGCATGCGCCAGAAGAAGACGTAGCAGCTCCCGCCGTCGATCGGGGTGACGAAGCCGATGATGCGGAACGGGCCGCCCGGGCCGGCCGCGGCCGGGTAGGGGATGTCGAGCCGGCAATAGGGCGCCGTCGTCTCGGTCACCATCTCGGTCCAGTCGAAGTTCTTCTCCTGCTGCGCGACGCGCGAGACGACGAAGCCGGCCTTGGTGTCCTCCAGCCGCATCAGGTCGCGCTTCTCGCCGAAGGCGAGCGTGAAGCTGTCGGCGTGCAGGAACGAGCCGTGCATCGGATCGGCGAGATTGTCGATCGCGTAGCGGTAGTCGCAGTCCCACCGCGACATGCAGAGGAACGACGTCCAGGTGGGATCGTTGAACTCGGGCGGCAGGTCGAGCGGCGGGGCCTCGGGCCGCGCCGCGCTCGGCATGTAGACGAAGACCGCGTCGTTGCCTTCGCCGACGGCATAGCCCTTGATCGCCTTCTTGCCTTCGAGCGGGCAGTCCGGCATCGCCGGCACCCGCACGATGGTGCCGGTGCCGTCGACGATGACGCCGTGGTAGCGGCAGGCGATGTCGCCCTCGATGACCTCGCCGCGCGACAGCGGCGCGCCGCGATGGGGGCAGCGGTCCTCGACGCATTTCAGGCGGCCGTCTTCGCCGCGCCACAGAACGAGGTTCCGGCCGAGCGCGCGCACCGCGTGCGGCCGGCCGGGCTGCACCTGAACCGATTTCGCCACCGCATACCATTGGCCGAGGAGGCCGGTGGCGAGACGGTCCTCGATCGCCTGCTGGATCGCGCTCATGATGTTCGCCCTCAGCCCGCCGCCGCGCCTTTGGCACGCTTGATCGCCGCCAGCGGATGATCCGGCGGATAGGTCGGCGTGACCGGCTTCCTGTTGCCGATCATCACGCACATCAGCGCCTCCTCGGCGCCCTCGTTGCGGAGGCCGCGATAGAGGCCGGGCGGCACCGAGATCAGGTCGCGCTCGCCGAGCACGGTCTCGTAGCGCTGGCCGTCGCCCTCGATGATGAAGCGGAGCTTGTTGCCGCGGAGCACGAAGAACACCTCCTCGGCATCGGTGTGGAGGTGGGGCGGGCCCTCGCAGCCGGCCGGCAGCACCATGGTCGAGAAGGTGAAGTTCTCGGCCGGCACGGTGTTCCCGTCGGCCGCGACCCCGGTGCCGCCGGTGCCGACGTAGCGCATCTGGGCGCGGCGATATTTGGGGTCGTAGTCGGCCTGGAACTTCAGCGCGTCCCAGTCGAGCCTGCGGGTCTCGTAGCGCGCGACCCGGGCCGTCATGCGCTCGGCGAGGTCGCCGGTCGGCGTCGCCTGGGCGGGGTCGATCTTCTGGTGCTCCATGGCGAAATCTCCTCTTGGCCCGCCTCAGCGGCGGGCGCGCGGAATGTAGTGAAGGACGCGGGCCTCGATGAACGCGACGACGGCGTAGAGCACGATGCCGATCGCGGTCAGGACCAGGATCGCGTCGAACACCATGGCGGTGTTGGCCTGGCCCTCGCCGAAGGCGATCAGGTAGCCGAGGCCGGTATTGCCGCCGACGAGCTCGCCGACGGTGACGCCGATCACCGCGAGGGTGGCCCCGATCCGAAGCCCGGCCATCAGCGACGGCATCGAGGACGGCACCTCGATCTTCCAGAAGATCTGCCAGCGGCTCATGCTGTAGGCGCGGGCGAGGTTCACGAGATCGCGGTCGATCGTCTTCATCGCCTGCAGCACGTTCACCAGGATCGGGAAGAACACCACGAGCACGGTGACGACCAGCTTCGGCATCGCGTTGTAGCCGAACCACACGATGAAGAGCGGCGCGAACGCCACCTTCGGCGCGATCTGGAGGCCGAGGATGTAGGGCGAGAAGATCTTCTCCAGGGTCGAGGACATTCCGAGGAGATAGCCGACCGCGGCGCCGAGCAGGCTGCCGAGCACGAAGCCGATCAGCGCGACCGACGCGGTCGACAGCGTGTGCATCAGGAGCCGCTCCTGCTCGGCCATCCGCACCAGCTCGCGCATGGTGTCGGAGAGCACCGGCACGATGTAGCCGGGCAGGCCGATCGCCGGCGGCAGGAACTGCCAGCCGAGGAGGAACAGCACGCCGACGGCGATGCTGCCGAGGACGAGCGCCGGCGTCGATTGCAGCCGGGTGCGGACGAACTCGCCCGCCGCGGCGCGCGCCGGGCCGGCGGCATCGTCGTCGGCGGCGGCGGCGAGCGGCCGGCCGAGGCCGATGGCGTCGCTCGGCTCGGCGGTCATGCCGCCTTCTCCTGGAGGTGGAGGCTCGCGAACAGGTGGTCGACATAGTCGCGGGCGCGGGGCGCGGTGATGCGCGCCATCGGGTCGTCGCGGCCGGGCAGATCCACCGCGATCTCCTCGACGATGCGGCCGGGCCGCTCGCTCATCACCAGGATGCGGTCGGACATCGCCACCGCCTCCATCAGGTCGTGGGTGATGAGGACGGTGGTGATCTGGGCCTCGGCGATGGTCTTGGCGAAGCTCTCCTGGAGGATCAGCTTGGTCTGGGCGTCGAGCGCCGAGAACGGCTCGTCGAGCAGGACGATCGACGGCTCGATCGCGAGCGTGCGGGCGAGCGCCGCGCGCTGCCGCATCCCGCCCGAGAGCTGGTAGGGATAGCTCGCCGCAAAATCGGTGAGGCGGCAGCGCTGCAGCTCGCGCAGCGCGCGGGCGCGGCGCTCGGCGGCGGCCATCGGCGTCGCCTCGAGCCCGAACTCGACGTTGCGGACGATGGTCCGCCAGGGCAGCAGCAGGTCCTTCTGCAGCATGAAGCCGACACTCGGGTCGGGGCCCGTCACCTCGCGCCGGTGGAGGAGGACGCGGCCCTCGGAGGGCGCGTCGAGCCCGGCGACGAGGTTCAGGATCGTGCTCTTGCCGCAGCCGGAAGGGCCGACCACCGCGACGAACTCGCCCGGGCCGACCGAGAAGCTGACCCGCTCGATCGCCGTCAGGTCGCCGGCGCCGCCCGCGGCGCCGAAGCGCTTGGTGACGGCCTCGACCTCAAGCACCGATGCCGTGCTCTGCATAGGCCTGGTCCAGCGACGCGTTGATCCGCGAGAGTTCTTCCTCGAGCGCGGCGGCGCTCCACGCGCCTGCGGTGCCCGAGGGGCGGGCGACGCCGCTCTTGCCGAGCGCGGCGGCGACGGCGGCGAAATCGTGCTCCCCGGTCGCGAAGATGCGGCTGAGCGCAGCCCCCAGCTCCCGCTCGGCAGCCGTCAATTCGCGGCCGAGGCTCTGATGCGCGAGAGGCGATGTCCGGTCGGTGCTCATGGTCCCCGCCTTGACAAATTGAACATTGCGTTCGCTATTGAACAGGCTAGCATTCGACGCGGCGAAGTCAACGGGCCTCGCACGTGAATGTGCAAAAGGGGCGAATACGAGGGAGAGAGACATGAAAGCGACCGGCCTGAGTGCACGACGCTTCGCGGGCAGCCTTGCCGCCGCCATCCTCGCCGGCGGGCTGGCCGCGGCGATGGCGACCCCCGCGGCGGCGCTGGAGAAGATCACCTACCTCCTGCCGGCGCCGCTCAGCCTGCCGGCGTTCGCCCCGTGGATCCTCGCCAAGCAGCTCGGCTACTACAAGGACGCCGGCTACGACGTGAACTTCGTCGTCGCCAAGGGTGGCGTCGACGTCGCCAAGCAGGTCGGCGTCGGCAATGCCGAGATCGGCGGCGCGATCGGCGATACGCCGATTATCGTGCGGGGCAACGGCGTCCCGGTGAAGGTCGTCGGCCTGATGGGCGGCGGCGCGCTCACGGTCGTCGTCGGCCGGACCGACCGCGGCATCCACACGCTCGCCGACCTCAAGGGCAAGAAGATCTCGGTGCTGTCCTACCAGGACACCACCTACTACGCGATGCTCGGCGCGCTCTCGACCCTCGGCCTCAGCAAGAACGACGTGAGCGCCGAGGCCGTCGGCCCGGCCAACGTGCCCAACTTCGTCATCAGCGGAACCGTCGACGCCTGCGCCTGCACGCCGGACTGGGAGGTCGACGTCGAGCACGGCCTGGCGGGCAAGACCGTGGCGATCCCGACCCGGGATCTCTTTCCGTCGATGGCCCAGGCGATCATCGCCTCCGACGAGACCATCAAGAAGCGGCCGGACATGGTGCGCGCCATCGTAAAGGCCACGCTGAAGGGCATGAAGTACGCGATGGACAACCCTGCCCAGGCGGCGAAGGTCTACGCCGAGGCGACGCCGGCCTTCCGCGGCAAGGAAGATCTGATGCAGCAGATCCTCGCCAACTACACCAAGCGCACCTATTCCGGCCAGAAGGTGATCGGCGAGATGGATCCGGACCGGCTCGCCAAGCTCCAGGACTTCTATCTGAAGCAGGGCTTCATCCGGACCAAGGTTCCGCTCGACGAGCTCTATACCAACGCTTTCGTGAAGTAGCGTTGCGCGCCATGGCTCTGAACGGCATCGACCGCGTCACCTTCGGCGTCCCCGATCTCGCCGAGGCCAAGCGCTTTCTCGACGACTGGGGCGTCGCGCCGCTGCCGGGCGCGCCGGGGGTGCTCCGCTACGAGACCCGCGACGGCAGCGAGGTCGAGGTCCGCGCGATCGACGATCTGGTGCTGCCGCCGCCGATCGAGCCGGGCGGCACCGTGCGCGAGGTGATCTGGGGCGCCGAGACCGCGGCCGAGCTCGACGCCGCTCTATCCGGCCTCGGCGCCGACCGGCCGGCGCAGGCGGACGCGGACGGCATCTTCCGCATGCGCGACCCGACCGGCCTCGGCATCGGGTTTCGCGTCAGCCGGCGCCGGCCGCTGGCGGTCTCGCCGACCCCGGTCAACGGCCCGGGCGCGCCGAGCCGCGTCGACCAGCGCTCCCCGGTCTACGAGCGCGCGCACCCGGCCAAGATCGGCCACATCGTGCTGTTCGTGGACGACCTCGCCAAAGCCCGCGCGTTCTACGAGCGGCTCGGCTTCGTCCTCAGCGACGAATATCCCGGCCACGGCGCCTTCATGCGCTGCCGCACGCCGGGCGAGCACCACAACCTCTTCATGCTGAACCGGCCGGGCAAGCCCGGGCTGAACCACGTTGCCTTCACGGTGGCCGACATCCACGAGGTCATCGGCGGCGGGATCGCCATGAGCCGGAAGGGCTGGAAGACCGAGATCGGCCCCGGCCGCCATCCGATCTCCTCGGCCTATTTCTGGTACTTCCACAACCCGCTGTCGGCGCCGCTCGAATATTACGCCGACGAGGACTACTGCACCGCCGACTGGAAGCCGGGGCGGTTCGAGCGAAAGCCCGAGCTGTTCGCCGAATGGGCGATCGCGGGCGGCATCGACGGCACCACCCGCCGCCAGATCCGCGGCAGGGACGACAGCGGCCGCGGCACGGCTTAGCGCCTCAGACCAGAAGTTCCCCGATCACCTCGTCGGTCGTCCTGACGTCGCCGAAGCTCTGGAACAGCGTGGTGAAGCCAGCGGAATGGTCCTCGGCGTAGCGCGCCGCATTGGCGTCCGAGACCATCACCACGCGATAGTCCAGCATCATGGCGTCGCGGGCCGAGGTCTCGCAGCAGAAATTGGTCAGCATGCCGGCGATGACGACGTTCCGGATGCCGCGGGCGGCGAGCTGGTCCGGCAGCTCGGAATGGCCGGGCAGGAAAGCGCTGAAGCGGTCCTTGTTCGCCACGAGGTCGCCGGGCTTTGCCGCGAGGTCCGGGTGCAGCCGGTGGCCCTCGGCGCCGGGCGTGAGGTTGTCGCGGTGGCGGGCCGCGCCCTCCTTCGAGAAGAAGAAGTCGTGATAGAGCGGCCACAGGCTTTCGCCGTCGCGGCCGACCGTCATCTGCACCCAGGCGACCGGCGCGCCCTTGGCGCGGAACGCCGCCGCCAGGCGATTGATGTTGGGGATGATCGCGAGCGCCGGGCCGACGTCGCCGACATAGAATTTCTGCATGTCGATGACCACGAGCGCGGTCTCATGGGCCGCGAAACGGTCGAACACGCGCAGGCGGCCGCGCTTGGCCATCACCCGCTCGACGACATAGCCGGGCATCGCGAACGGGGCGGGCGGGGGCAGGGGCTGGCTCGTCATCGCAACGGAAATCCCGGCTGGAGGAAGGGCGGCCGCCGCGGCGGAGCGCGCCAGGCGCGACCATTGCCGGAAAGCCGGCGCGCGTACAGGGGCGCGAGCGGAGTCGATCGGCGCGTGCCGGCCTGCTATTCGTCCCGTAGCCGGGGCAGGAAGCCGGGGAAGAGACATGACAGCCGATGCGATCTTCGCCGACACCATGGCGGAGATGACCTGGGAAGAGGTCGACGCCGCTGCCCGTCGAGGCGCCATCGCGCTCTGGGCCTTCGGCGTCATCGAGCAGCATGGCCCGCACCTGCCTGCCGGCACCGACGTCTACCTGCCATCGGCGATGCTGCGCCGCGTCCGCGCCCTTCTCGTCGACGCCGGAGTCGAGGCGGTGATCGTGCCGCCCTACTACTGGGGCGTGAACGTCGCGTCGGGAGGCTTCCCGGCCTCCGTCAAGGTCCGGCCCGACGTGATGGTGGAGCTTATGGCCGACGTCTTCGCGAGCCTGGCGGGCGACGGCTTCCGGGCGGTCCATTGCGTCACCGGCCACGGCGATGCCCATCACAACCGCACCATCCACCGTGCCGTGACCCGCAGCCGGGCCGAAACCGGCATCGACATCTCCTTCGTCGCCGAGGAAGGCCTGATCAAGCGCCTCGGCATCGCGCTCACCGATCCCGCGGTGACCCCCGTGAGCGCGGCGCACGATTCCGGCCTGGGCTTCCCCGACGTCCATGCCGGCAAGGGCGAGACGGGCGCGATGCTGGCGGTGGCGCCGCACCTCGTCCGTGCGGACAAGCTCGCGGCGCTGCCGGCCGTCGCCTTCAGCGCCGAGGATCTCGCCGAATGGCGCCAGGGCTTCGACGTCGCCCGCCGCAAGACGCCGCTGGGCTATGTCGGCGCTCCCGCCAAGGCCGAGCCCGGCGAGGGCGGCCGCGACATGGAGGCGGCGGCGCGCGCCGTTGCCCAGGCGATTGCGGCGCGCCATGCCGCCGGCGGGCCGCCGCACCGCGTCTGAGTGGCATCTCCATCAGCGGTGCGTTCGTATGTAGGATGAACCCATCCGGCCCGCCCCGTGCGGCGCCGACCGAACAAGGAGGCACACGCATGGCCACCTACGACAAGAACCCCGACGCCGTCGCGCGGCTGACGCCGGAGCAGTATCGCGTCACCCAGCAGAACGATACCGAGCGCCCCTTCGCCAACGCGTTCTGGGACAACCACGACGCCGGCATCTATGTCGACGTGGTCTCGGGCGAGCCGCTGTTCGCCTCGGTCGACAAGTTCGACAGCGGCACCGGCTGGCCGAGCTTCACCCGCCCGATCGAGCGCGGCAACGTGGTCGAGAACAGCGACGCGAGCCACGGCATGGTCCGCACCGAGGTGCGCTCCACCCATGGCGACAGCCACCTTGGCCACCTCTTTCCCGACGGGCCGAGGGAAGCCGGCGGAATGCGCTACTGCATCAACTCGGCCTCGCTCCGCTTCATCCCGCTGAAGGATCTCGAGGCCGAGGGCTATGGCGCCTACCGCAAGCTGTTCGAGGTCAAGGCGAAGGCGTGAGGTCATCCGTAGGGCGGGCATCGGCTTGCCGATGCCCGCGACGCAAGTCGAGCCAGTCCGACTTGCGCTCCCGATGCCCAACATGAGCAAGCGCGTGTTGACGCGGCAAGCTGCGCTTGAAGGGCTTACGCCGCCGCCGCTGACGCCCGCGCGTCGGCGAGAATCATGTCGGCGGCCTTCTCGGCGATCATGATGGTCGGTGCGTTGGTGTTGCCCGAGGTGATCGTCGGCATGATCGAGGCGTCGACGACGCGGAGGCCGGCCATGCCGTGGAGGCGGAGCCGCTCGTCGACCACCGCCATCGGGCCGCGTCCCATCCGGCAGGTGCCGACCGGGTGGAACACGGTCGTGATGACCTGCCGGGCGTAGGCCAGGATCTCCTCCTCGCTCTGCACCGCTGGGCCAGGGCGCATCTCCTCAATGCCGAAGCGCTCCAGCGCCTTGGTTCGCCCGATCTTGCGCCCGAGCTCGATGCAGCCGATCGCGATGCGCTGGTCCTCCGGCGTCTTGAGATAATTGTGCAGGATCGCGGGGTGCACCGCCGGGTCCGCGGACTTGATGCGGATATGGCCGGTCGAGGTCGGGCGGAGGATGCAGATCGCCGAGGTCATGCCGGGATAGGGCAGCGACGGCCCGCCGACCTTGTCGTAGATCGCCGCGGCAACGTGGATCTGGATGTCCGGCGCCTCGACGTCCGGCCGCGATTTCGCGAAGGCGACCAGGAGCGTCGGCTGGCCGCTCAGCGGGCCGTTGTGGAGCAGCAGATATTGCAGCCCGAGCATGGTGCGCTGCCAGCGGGTGCGCGAGCGCGTGTTCAAGGTCGCGGTGCCGTGGGCGCGGTGCTGAACGCGGATCTGCCAGTGGTCCTGGAGGTTCTCGCCGACGCCGGGGAGATCGTGGACGATCGGAATGCCGTGCTCCTGCAACAGGGCGCCCGGGCCGATGCCCGATAGCTGGAGGAGCTGCGGCGAACCGATGGCGCCGGCCGACAGGATGGTCTCGCGGCCGGCGAGGGCGCGATGGATCGCGCCCTCGTGGCGGTATTCGACGCCGCTGATCCGCCGCCCCTCGGTGACGAGCCGGAGCACCTGCGCCTGGGTGACGACGTGCAGATTGGGCCGGGACAGCGCCGGCCGGAGGAAGGCGCGCGCGGTCGACCAGCGCACCCCGGCTTTGATCGTCGCCTCGAAATAGGCGACGCCCTCGTTGTCGCCGGTGTTGTAGTCCTGCGTCAGCGGGATGCCGCATTCGACCGCGGCGTCGCGATAGGCGTCGAGCAATTCCCAGCGCACGCCCGGGTCGCCGACATGGAGCGCGCCGCCGGCGCCGTGGAACTCGCCGGCGCCCCTGTAGTGGTCCTCGCTCCTCTTGAAGTAGGGCAGCACGTCGGTCCACGCCCAGCCGACATTGCCGTCCTGCCGCCAGCGGTCGTAATCCTGGGCGATGCCGCGGACATAGACCATGCCGTTGATCGAGGAACTGCCGCCGAGCGCCTTGCCGCGCGGCAGCTCGATCACCCGGTTGTCGAGGTACGGCTCGGGCTCGCTACGATAGCGCCAGTCCCAGCGCGGGTTGCCGAGGAGGTGGGCGAGGCCGAGCGGCATGCGCACCCAGAGCGAGTTGTCGCGGCCGCCGGCCTCGATCAGGAGCACCCGGTTGGTCGGATCGGCGCTGAGGCGGTTCGCGAGCACGCAGCCCGCCGATCCGGCACCGACGATCACGTAATCGAAGCTCTCGACGGAGGTCTCCTCGCTCTGCATCCGCGTCTCCTCGCGGCGCCGCGCCGCCGGCGGCACCATAGGGCGCCTTCCCGCCGGGTGGCCAGCCGGTGAAGCGACAAAGCTCAGCGCGCGTCGACGAGGTGCCAGCCGCCGTCGACCTGGAACTCCGACCCCGTCGCGTATTTCGATTCGTCGGACGCAAGGAACAGCGCGAAGTTCGCGACGTCCTCGGGCTCGCCGAGCTCGCCGAACGGCACCTTGCGGAGCGAGTTCTCCTCCGCTTGCGCGACCGTCATGCCGGTGGTGCGCGCGAAGGCGGCGTAGATGTCGCGCACCATGCGGGTGCGGATGACGCCGGGGTGGATCGAGTTGCAGCGGATGCGCATGCTCTCGCGACTGCCGTAGACCGCGACCGACTTGGTGAGCTGCTGCACCGCCGCCTTGCTGGAGCCGTAGGGCACGCTTGCCGGCGTGCCCATGTAGGACACGATCGAGGAGATGTTCACGATCGAGCCTTTGCCGGCCCGCTTCATGATCGGCAGCACGGCCCGGCAGCCGAGGAAGACGCCGTCGAGGTTCACCGCGTGGACGCGGTGCCATTCGGCGAGGCTGGTCATCTCCGGATTGGCGTTCTCGAGATTGCCCTCGATCCCGGCGGCGTTGACGAGCACGTCGATGCCGCCGTGCTTGCGGTCGACCGCGGCGACGACCCCGGCCCACTCGTCCTCGCGGGTCACGTCGAGGGCGAGGAAGTCGCAGCCGATCTCGCGCGCGACGGCCGTGCCCTGCGAGTCGGCGAGGTCGGCGATCGTGACCCGCGCGCCCTCCCGCGCCAGCGCCCGTGCCGTCGCCGAGCCGATGCCTCCGGCCCCGCCGGCCACGATCGCGACCTTGCCGTCCACCCGTCCCATCGCGCGCCTCCCCTGCTTGTGATGCCCGACTTGATACGCCCGGCCCGCGCCGGCGCGAAGGCGGCGCGGGCGCTGTTCCCTCCGGGGCGCGGCTATGGCAATCAAGGCGCTGCCCACGGGGAGGGGACGACATGGCGATTTCGCTCTACGACATCAGCGTTGCCAACTATCTGCAGACGGCCGGTGCGGTGGCGGGCTTTCTCGATCGCGGGCTCGCCCATTTCAAGGAGACCGGCACCGATCCGGAGACGATCGTCGAGACCTCGCTGTTTCCGGACATGCGGCCGTTCCGCTTCCAGATCCAGTCGGTGGTCCACCAGTCGATCGACGTGATCGACGCGCTGCTCCGGGGCGAGGCGTTCCATCCGCCGTCGGCCGACGCGCCGCGCGAGGATTACGCCGCGCTGCAGGCCTCGGTCCGCGACGCCATCGCCCGCCTGGAGAAGGTGACGCCGGACGAGGTCAACGCCCGCGAAGGCAGCGACATGGTGTTCCAGACGGCGCATGGCGGGCGGCGCTACACGGCGCCGAACTTCATCCTGTCGTTCTCGCTGCCGAACTTCCATTTCCATGCCACCACCGCCTACGACATCCTGCGCTGGCAGGGCGTGCCGCTCGGCAAGCGCGACTACATGGGCGTCGCCCGCGTGAAGGCGTGAGGCCAGGGCCTCTCGGTTCGTCATGCCCGGCCTTGGGCCGGGCATCCACGAGTTTGCGGAGCCGCCCGGAATGAGTCGTGGATGGCCGGGACGAGCCCGGCCATGACGGGAGTTGGAGGGATCCGAATGAAGATCGCCAAGGTCGAGACGATGAAGGCGGACGCCGGCTGGCGCGACTTCTCGTTCCTCAAGCTCACGACCGACGACGGCCTGGTCGGCTGGGCCGAGTTCAACGAGGATTTCGGTGCGCCCGACGCCACCACCACCCTGATCGGGCGCTTCGCCGAGATCGTGGTCGGCATGGACCCGCGCCCGGTCGGCACGCTCGGCGCATCGCTCCGCGCGATCACCCGGGCGTCGATCGGCGGCCTCAACCATGAGGCCATCGCCGCCATCGAGAACGCCTGCCTCGACATCAAGGCCAAGGCGCTCGGCGTGCCGGTCTGCGCGCTCTTCGGCGGCCCGTTCCGCGACCGCATCGACCTCTATTGGTCGCATTGCGGCAGCTTCCGGGTGTGGCGGCGCGACTTCTTCGAGGGCGTGCTCGGCTTGCCGCCGATCGCGACGCTCGACGACGTGAAGGCGCTCGGCGCCGAGGTGAAGGCCAGGGGCTTCAAGTCGCTCAAGACCAACCCGCTCGCGCTCGGCCCCGGCGCGCCGGTGTTCAACCCCGGCTTCCGCATGATGCCGGACTTCCTGAGCCGCCACCCCGACGAGCGGACCATCCGGAACATCCACGACGTGCTGGCCGCCTTCCGCGAGGGCGCCGGGCCCGAGATGGAGCTCCGCATGGATCTCAATTTCAGCCAGCGGACTGAGGGCTTCATGCGGGTTGCCCGCGCGGTCGAGGACCTCCGCCTCGCCTGGCTCGAATGCGACATCCACGACCCGGAGGCGCTGGCGCTGCTCCGCCGCTCGACCGACACGCCGATCGCCTCGCTCGAGACGATCCACGGCCTCGGGGCGTTCAAGCCGTATTTCGACAACTATTCCTGCGACGTCGCGATCGTCGACGTGCAGTGGAACGGCCTATGGGAATCGGTCCGCGTCGCGGCGCTCGCCGACGCCTTCGAGACCGACTGCGCGCCGCACAATTTCGCCGGCCACCTCGCGAGCTACATCAGCGCCCATTTCTGCGCCTCGATCCCGAACTACCGGATCATGGAATATGACGTCGACGAGGCGCCCTGGCGCGACGAGATCTTCACCCACCCGCCGGTGATCGAGAACGGCCGGTTCGTCCTGCCCGACCGCCCCGGCTGGGGCACCGACGTGAACGAGGAGGCGGTGAAGGCCCACCCGCCGAAAAAGAGGGGCAGGCGATAAGGGTTGGATCCTCCCCCGTCGCAGACGGGGGCCACGCGAAGCGTGGTGGAGCGGGCGTGCCGGCGGCCCGAACCTATGGCGGAAGTGGCTGGCCCGCCTCCTGCGCGATGATGGCGAGCACCCCCACCAACCGCTCGTCGCTGAGCACGTCACCGCGCGGCGATGCGCAAAACCTGGATGCCCCGCCGGCGCAGGTACTCCTCCCTCCTTCGGTCGTGTTCGACCTGAGCCGCAAAGCCATGTATCTCGCCATCGATCTCAACCGCCAGGCGGGAGCTGGTGCAGTAGAAGTCCAGTACGTAGGGCCCAACCGGATGTTGCCGACGGAAGCGCAAGCCGGCGAGGCGACCCGGCGCAACACCTGCCAGAGGACAATTTCAGGCAGCGTCATCGTGCGGCGCAGAGTCCTGGCCCGGCCGAATGTCTCTTGGCGCGCGCGCATCTCAGTGCCCTCGCGGCGCGTGCGCGACGAACGCACCGGCCGTTGCTTTTGCGGACGGGCCCCCTCCGGCTCGCTGCGCTCGCCACCTCCCCCGTTTCACGGGGGAGGATTCGCGCCGCCCCCTATGCCGCCCGCGCCGGCTTGGCGGCCTGGATCGACTGCCACACCTTGAGGGGCGTGGCCGGCATGTCGATGTCGTTCACGCCGAGCGGGGCGAGCGCGTCGATCAGGGCGTTCACCACCGCCGGCGGCGCGCCGACCGAGCCGGCTTCGCCAGCGCCCTTCACGCCGAGGACGTTGCTCTTGCACGGCACGTTGTGGAAGTCGCACTCGATCGGCGGGATGTCGTCGGCGCGGGGCATGGTGTAGTCGGTGAAGCTGCCGGTCAGGAGCTGGCCGCTGGCACGGTCGTAGGTGATGTTCTCCATCAGCGCCTGGCCGAAGCCCTGCGCCAGGCCGCCGACGATCTGGCCCTCGACGATCAGTGGATTCACGACCATGCCGACGTCGTCGACCACGAAATAGCGGTCGATGGTGACCCGCCCGGTGTCGGGGTCGACCTCCAGCTCGCAGACATGGCAGCCGTTCGGGAAGTTCGGCACGCCGTCGGCGGCGCCCGAGGCCTCCAGCCCGACGCCGAAGCCCGGCGGCAGGAAGAACGGCGCGTAGGCCGCTTTCGCCACGTCGACCAGCGGGATCGCCCGGTCGGTGCCGGCGATGGTGAAGCGGCCGTCCTTGAATTCGAGGTCGGTCGGCGCCGCCTCCAGCATCCGCCCGGCCAGGATCTTGGCCTTCTCGATCAGGTTGTCGGCGGCGTTGCGGAGCGCGCTGCCGCCGACCGAGGAGGTGCGCGAGCCGTAGGTGCCGCGCCCGAACGCCACCTGCTGGGTGTCGCCCTGGAGGAAGCGGATGCTCTCGAACGGCACGCCGAGCCAGTCCGACGCCATCTGGGCGAAGGTGGTGGCGTGGCCCTGGCCGTGGCTGAAGGTGCCGGCGACGATGGTGACCGAGCCCGACGGGTCGAAGCGCAGCTCCATGCGGTCGTTGAAGATGCCGCAGGTCTCGATGTAGTAGGTCAGCGCCCGCCCGCGCAGCATGCCGCGCTTCCGGCTCTCGGCCTGGCGGGCGGCATAGCCGTCCCAGCCCGCGAGCTTGAGGCAGGCGTTCATCGTCGCCGCGAAGTCGCCGGAATCGTAGGTCGTGCCGCTCACCGTGGTGTAGGGGAAGGCGTCGGCGGCGATGAAGTTCTTCCGCCGGATTTCGGCCGGGTCCATCTTGAGCTGGCGGGCGGCGGCGTCGAGCAGCCGCTCCATCAGGTAGGTCGCCTCGGGGCGGCCGGCGCCGCGATAGGCGCCGAGCGCGACGACGTTGCTGTAGACGCCGCGCGCCGTCATGTAGGCCGCCGGGATGTGGTAGACCTGCGGCGCCATCGACAGCGTCGCCGTCGGCAGGATGCCGCCGACCTGCGAGAGATGCGCGCCGATCGCGGCGAGGCAGTCGAGCCGAAGCGCCTGGATGCGCCCCTCGCCGTCGAGCGCGAGCTCGCCGATGGTGACGTGGTTCCTGCCGTGGTTGTCGATCATCAGGCCTTCGCTGCGGGTCGCGACCCACTTCACCGGCCGGCCGATCTTCCGCGCCGCATAGAGCGTCAGCGCGTCTTCCGGGAAGGCGTCGCCCTTGAGGCCGAAGCCGCCGCCGACGTCGCGCCCGACCACCCGCACCGCCGTCTCGGGGACGTGGAGCACGCCGCCGGCGAGCGCGCTGCGGGTGCCGTGCGGGTTCTGCGTCGCGGTGTAGAGGGTGAACAGCTCGTCGGCGTCGCTGTAGTCGCCGATCGAGCCGCGCGGCTCCATCGCGTTCGGCGAGACCGGGTTGTTGACGACGCGGAGCTGCACCTTGTGCGCCGCCTTGGCGAACGCGGCGTCGGCCGCGGCCTTGTCGCCCATCGTCAGCGTGTAGGCGACGTTGCCGGTCGGGCACTCGTCCCACACCTTGGGCGCGCCGTCCCTGGCGGCGTCTTCGAGGTCGGTCACCGCGGGGAGGGGCTCGTAGTCGACCTCGACCAGCTCGGCGGCGTCGAGTGCCTGGGCCAGGGTCTCGGCGATCACCATGGCCACGGTCTCGCCCATGAAGCGGACCTTCTCGCCCGCGAGCAGCGGCTGCTCGTCGAAGATGAAGCGTTCGCCCGTCTGGACGTTGGCCTCGGCATAGGGCCGCAGCTGCTTCAGCCCGTCGGCCTTTGCCTCGGCCGCCGTCAGCACGGCCACCACGCCAGGCGCCCGGCGCGCCGCCGATGCGTCGATCGAGCGGATGCGCGCGTGGGCATGGGGCGAGCGCACGAATACGGCGCGGGTCAG
>DASZVN010000175.1:0-38673 GCA_035547055.1 Hyphomicrobiales bacterium | reverse complement strand
CCATCGCCGACTTCGCCACCTACTCGGCGAGGGAACGGCCGCCGGTCTGCGTCGCCTACCGCGTCTTCAAGGTCTGCGGCATGGGCCCGCCGAGCTCGGCCGGGCTGACCGTGGGCGAGATCCTCGGCACGCTGGAGCCCTACGACCTCGCGGCGCTCGGACCCGCGAGCCCCGCCGCGTGGCGGCTGATTGCCGATGCCTCGCGCCTCGCCTTCGCCGACCGCGATCGCTACATCGCCGACGACGACTTCGTGCCCGTTCCGGCGGCGGGGCTGCTCGACCCCGCCTATCTCCGCGCCCGCGCCGCCTTGCTGAAGGGCGACCGCGCGCTGCCGAGCGTCTTGCCGGGCGAGCCCCACTGGTCGCATGCCCGGCTCGAAGGCGACGGCGCCGCGCTGGAGCTGCCCAGCACCACCCATTTCTCGATCATCGACCGCGACGGCAACGTCGTCGCGGTGACCTCGAGCATCGAGTCCGCCTTCGGCGCGCGCCTGATGGTCGACGGCTTCATGCTGAACAACGAGCTGACCGATTTTTCCTTCGCGACCCACGATGCCGCCGGCCGCCCGATCGCGAACGCGGTCGCGCCGGGCAAGCGGCCGCGCTCGTCGATGGCGCCGACCATCGTCTTTCGCGACGGCCGCCCCGTGCTCGCGATCGGGACGCCCGGCGGCAGCGCCATCATCGGCCTGGTGGCGAAGGCGCTGATCGGCTGGATGGACTGGCACCTCGACGTGCAGCAGGCGATCGACCTGCCGAACGTCCTCGACCGCTTCGGCCCGGTCGAGATCGAGCGCGGCACGGCGGCCGAGAAGCTCGCCGCGCCGCTCCGCGCCATGGGCTTCGCCGTGCGGCCGGAGGACATTCCCTCCGGCTTCCACGGCATCGCCATCTTCCCGGGCCGCCTCGAAGGCGGCGCCGACCCCCGCCGCGCCGGCGTCGCGGTCGGCGGTTAGCCACGGCACGGCCTCTCCGTCATGGCCGGGCTCGTCCCGGCCAGCCACGACTTCCTTCGGGCCGCCGTGCTGCAAACTCGTGGATGCCCGGCCCAAGGCCGGGCGTGACGGCCGGAGGCGCCCTGGCGGTCAGCTTGCCGGGGCGAGCTTGTCCTGCGTCCGGGTATCGAAGTCGGTGGCGTCGTGGCGCTCGTGGAGCTGCTCCGCCGGATCGCCCGAGAGGCGGTTGACCATGCGGCCGCGCTTCACCGCCGGCCGTTCCAGCAGCATGTCGGCCCAGCGCAGGACGTTCTTGTAGTCCGTGACGCTCAGGAACTCCCCCGCGTTGTAGGACCAGCCCTTCGCCATGCCGCCATACCAGGGGAAGATCGCGATGTCGGCGATGGTGTAGGCGTCGCCGGCGACGTATCGGCTCTCGCCGAGCCGGCGGTCGAGCACGTCGAGCAGGCGCTTGGTCTCCATCGTGAAGCGGTCGATGGCGTACTCGATCTTGGTCGGGGCGTAGGCATAGAAATGGCCGAAGCCGCCGCCGAGATAGGGCGCGCTGCCCATCTGCCAGAACAGCCAGGACAGGCATTCCGCGCGCGCCGCCGCCTCGGTCGGCACCAGGGCGCCGAACTTCTCGGCGAGATAGAGCAGGATCGCGCCGGATTCGAACACCCGGATCGGCTTCGGGCCGCTGCGGTCGAGCAGCGCCGGGATCTTGGAGTTCGGGTTGATCGCGACGAAGCCCGAGCCGAACTGGTCGCCCTCGTTGATCCTGATCGGCCACGCGTCGTACTCGGCGCCGTGGTGCCCGAGCGCCAGCAGCTCCTCCAGCATGATCGTGACCTTCTGGCCGTTCGGCGTCGCCAGCGAATAGAGCTGGAGCGGGTGCCGTCCGACCGGCAGCTCCTTGTCGTGCGTCGGGCCGGCGATCGGCCGGTTAATGCTGGCGAAGCGGCCGCCGCTGGGCTTGTTCCAGGTCCAGACCTTCGGCGGCGTGTATTCGGGCGTGTCGGTCATCCTCGACCTCCGGCTGTTGTCGGGCGCGACTTTAGTCGGCTCGCGGACCGCCGGCGAGGCCGCCTGGTCACATCCTCACGACCGGCGCTCGACGAACAGGCGGAAGGCGTCGAGCGTCTCGGCGCTGACATGGTGCTCGATGCCTTCGGCGTCGCGCCGCGCGATGGCGGGGTCGATCCCGAGCGCGATCAGGAAGGATTCGACGACGCGATGGCGCGCCCGGCTCTTCGCCGCCATCGCCTTGCCGGCCTCGGTCAGGAACACGCCGCGATAGCGCTTCTGCGTGACGAGACCGTCCTCGACCAGGCGGCGCAGCATCTTCGCGACCGTCGGCTGGGCGACGCCGAGGCGGGCGGCGAGGTCGACCTGGCGGGCTTCGCCGCAATCGGCGATGAGGTCGTCGATCAGCTCGACATAGTCCTCGGCCAGCTCCGAGCGCCGGGCCTCGCGGGCGTGGCGGAAGCTCTCGCTGTGCAGCGCGGCGTCGATCAGCGCAGCCTCGGCCGCGCCCGCCCGGCGCCGAGCGGTCGGCTCAGCCACGGCGCAATCCTTTTGTTCGCGCTGATATGATAGCCGAGGCTAAGTTTCAAGCGGTGCGGGACTGATCCTCCCCGTGAAACGGGGGGAGGTGGCGAGCGCGGCGAGCCGGAGGGGGCCGTGCCGTTGATGCCCTTCCGCCACGCTTCGCATGGTCGTCTTCCCGCGCGGGAAGACTTGGAGGGCTACGACCGGCCGGATGCCACCGCTTCGACGGGGCGGACGACGCCGAGGAGAGCGCCGTAGGGCAGCATCGACACCAGGGCGCAGCTCGCCTTCACGACATAGTCGAAGAAGGCCAGGCCGATCCAGAGCGGCACCGTCAGCGCGAGGCCGGCAACCGTGTAGTGGGTCGGGCCGGACATCGCCGCGACGCCGGCGAAGGCGATGGTGAAGAACATCGCGGTGTCGAGCGCGGAGCCGATCAGGCTCGAGGCGAGCGGGGCCCGCCACCACGTCATCCGGCGCAGGCGGTTGAACACCGTGATGTCGAGAAGCTGGCCGGCCAGGAAGGCGCTGCCCGAGGCCAGCGCGATCCGGGGTACGGCGAGCCCGAGCGAGAGCAGGACCGCGAACAGGAAGCCGACCGCGACCACCCGCCGCGCCAGCCCCGGCCCGTAGCGCCGGTTTGTCAGGTCGGTGATGAAGAACGAGACCGGATAGGTCAGCGCGCCCCAGGTGAGGTAGTGCTCCAGCCCGAACAGGCGCACCGGGTATTGCACGGCGACGTTCGAGACGGCGACGACCACCGTCATCGCCAGCGCGGGCAGCACGAGGTCGCGCAGGCGCCACTCCGGCATGGCGGGCAGCCGGGCGAAATCCGCTAGGCGGCGGCCGGGACGGCGGCGCCGGCCTTGGCGATCTCGCGCTTCAGCTCCAGCGCCCGCTGCGACAGCTCCTCGTCGCGCGCCTTGAGGAGGAAGGCGTCGAGGCCGCCGCGATGCTCGACCGAACGCAGCGCGTGGGCCGAGATGCGGAGCTTCACCGAGCGGCCGAGCACGTCGGAGATCAGCGTCACCCGGCACAGGTTGGGCAGGAAGCGCCGCCGGGTCTTGCGGTTGGAATGGCTGACGAGGTTGCCCGTCAGGACGGCCTTGCCCGTCAGCTCGCAGCGGCGCGACATCCGTCGTGCTCCCATGGAAGACGGCTCCTGCGGCGAAGGGGCCCGTGGCCCGCCGCGACAGGAGCCGAGGATTGCGAAGTCGCGGGGTGTATAGGTTTTCCCGGCCGCCGGCGTCAAGGCGAAGGCGGACGGTCCGCAGGGTGGGCATCGGCGTGCCGATGCCCACGACGTGGGCGAGCTGTGCTTGCCCACCCTGCGAGCCCAGCCCAAATCGTGGATGGCCGGGACGCGCCCGGCCATGACGGGGAGAGGTCATGGCAGGTGACAGAAAGCGGCAGGCATCGGCGGCGGCAGCCGACATGAAGATCGCGCGGGTCCAGGCGCGGCCCCTCGCCGTGCCGATCGCGATCGAGGGACCGTCCGGCACGCGCCGGCAGCTCATGCCGGTCTGCCTCGCCGAGATCGAGACGGCGGGCGGCCTCGTCGGCCACGGCCTCACCGCGATCACCGATGCCCAGGTGGTCGCGGCCGCGATCGACCGCGTTGCCGCGCCCGCGCTCGCCGGCGAGGACGCGATGGCTCACGAGCGGCTGTGGGACCGGCTCTATTGGCGCATGGCGCCGCGCGGACAGACCGGCTACGCGCTCCACGCCATCGCCGCGCTCGACATCGCGCTGTGGGACCTCAAGGGCAAGGCGCTCGGCCAGCCGCTGTGGCGGCTGTTCGGCGGCGCTCGCGACAAGGTCCCGCTCTACACCACCTTCGGCTTCGACTTCTTTGACCGCGACGAGCTCGCGGCCGCCGCCAAGGCATGGCTCGCCCGCGGCCACCATCGCCTCAAGATGACGGTCGGCCACGACGCCCTGCAGCACCGCGACCGGCCGCGGCCGATCGCCGACGTGATCGCCGAGGATGCCCGCCGCGTCGCCGCGGTGCGCGAGGCCGTCGGCCCGGACGCCGAGCTCTATGTCGACGCCAATTGCAGCCTCGACCTGTTCCATGCCCAGCGCCTCGCGCGGATGATGGAGCCCTACGGCCTCGGCTTCTTCGAGGAGCCGGTGACGCAGAACGACGTCCACCTCCTCGCCGACCTCCGCCGCCAGACCGCGATCCCGCTCGCGGCGGGCCAGAACGAGGGCCTCGCCTTCCGGTTCCGCGACTTTCTCGTCGCCGGCGCGCTCGACGTGGTGCAGCCCAACGCCGCCATCACCGGCGGCTACACCCAGTGCCTCAAGATCGCCGGCATGGCGGCGGCGTTCAACGCCGGCTACGCCAATGGCGGCGCCTGGCCGTTCCACAACATGCACCTTCACGCCGGCCTCGCGAACGGCGGCCTGGTCGAATGGCACTATCCGGCGGTGCTGCTGTGCCAGGCGGTCTATGACGGCCTGCCCCAGGCCGACGCCGGCTGGCTGAAGCTGCCCGAGGTGCCCGGCCTGGGATTCGCTCCAAAGCCCGAGGCGCTGAAGGATTTCGCGATGTAGCAATGGAGGGTGTGTACGCCTGCTCATAATGCGCATCGGCTCCGCCGATGCACACCTATAAGCGCTGCCGCCGCCGTCATTGCGAGGAGCGGAGCGACGAAGCAATCCAGGAGTCCCGCGCGCTGCGCCCACGGCCCCTGGATTGCTTCGCTTCGCTCGCAATGACGGCGGCGGTTGTCGCTTTCGCCGCCGCCATGCCATGCTCCGCCGCGCGCGGCCGGAACGGCGGCCGGCGGGGAGGCGGCCATGAACGGGTACGACTACGTCATCGTCGGGGCCGGCTCGGCCGGCTGCGTCCTCGCCAACCGGCTGACCGAGGATGCCGGCGCGACCGTCCTCCTGCTCGAGGCCGGCGGGCCGGACAGCTCGATCTGGATGGAGATGCCGCTCGGCTGGCGCAAGATCTGGCGCGGCCCGGCGCACAACTGGAACTACCTCTCCGAGCCCGAGCCTTTCTGCGACGACCGCCGCATCATGACGCCGCGCGGCAAGACGCTCGGCGGCTCGTCCTCGATCAACGGCATGCTCTATCTCCGCGGCCATCCGCGCGACTACGACCAGTGGCGCCAGATGGGCTGCGCCGGCTGGGGCTTCGCCGACGTGCTGCCCTATTTCAAGAAGGCCGAGTCGAACTGGCGCGGCGAGACCGCGTACCACGGCGGCGCGGGTCCGCTGGAGGTCGACCGGATCGACCCGGCCGGGCTCCATTTCGACGTCTTCATGGCGGCGGCGAAGCGCGCCGGCTATCCCGTCACCGACGACGTCAACGGCGCCGAGGCCGAGGGCTTCGGCGGGGTCGACTTCACCGTCCGCAAGGGCCGCCGCTCCAGCGCCGCGCGGGCCTATCTCCGCCCGGCAATGATGCGGCCGAACCTCACCGTCCACACCGGCGCGCTGGTGCACCGCGTCGTCGTCGAGGGCGGCCGCGCGACCGGCGTCGAGTTCAGCCACGACGGCAGGGTCGAGACGGTGCGGGCCGCCCGCGAGGTCATCCTGTCGGGCGGCGCCTACAACTCGCCGCACGTCCTGCTGCTGTCGGGCATCGGGCCGGCGGACGAGATCCGCGCGAAGGGCGTCGCCCCGGTGCACGACCTTCCGGGCGTCGGCAAGAACCTCCAGGAGCATATCATCACCTACGTCCAGTTCGCGACGAAGGACCCGATCACCTATCTGTCCCAGCTCCGCTGGGACAAGCTCGCCCTCGGCACCATCCAGTGGCGCCTGTTCAAGAACGGCATGATGGCGAACCAGCCGCTGACCGCGCTCGGTTTCGTCAAGAGCCGGCCGGAGCTGGAGCGGCCGGATCTGGAGATCTTCTGCAATCCGGTCCGGCTCGACGCCGAGGAATGGTTCCCGGTGGTCAAGCCGAGCCAGGCCCATGCGCTCGAATGCTGCCCGAGCATCCTCCACCCGGAGAGCCGAGGCGAGGTCACGCTGCGTTCTGCCGATCCGGCCGACAAGGCGGCGATCCTGTTCAACCTCCTCGCCAGCGAGAACGACCGCACCGTGATGCGGGCCGGCATCCGCATCGCCCGCGAGCTCTACGCCACCGAGCCGCTGGCGAGCCTGATCGCTGGCGAGAACAAGCCGGGCAGGGACGTCCAGTCCGGCGCCGAGCTCGATGCCTATCTCCGCAAGACGGTCGATCTCGGCCACCACCCGGTCGGCACCTGCACGATGGGCACCGACGAGCGCGCGGTGGTCGACCCGGCGCTCCGCGTGCGCGGGATCGACGGCCTCCGGGTGGTCGACGCCTCGGTGATGCCGACCGTGATCGGCGGCCACACCAACGCCCCCACCATCATGATCGCCGAAAAGGCCGCCGACATGATCCGCGGGAGAGCCGCGCTGACGCCGGCCTCGGTCGCCGAGGCGGCCTGACCGGCGCAAGCGCCGAGCACCGAGAAAAAAGCTTGCCGAATCTATCCCCACCCTCCGCGCCGCCGGTATCGTCCGCCGGTCTTCACCCGACGACGGGGCGTTCCGCGGCGTACGGCGCGCGGGCGAGGATGCGGTGGCCGGCGGAGGCGGACGTAACGCACCCGCGCCGTCGGCGGCCCAAGCCGTTCAACTCCGGTCCGACGTGCTCGGATCACAGGGGATAAGGCGGCGCTTTCTCCATCCGGAGAGGCGCCGCTGGGTCCTCGCGCAGTGGAGGTTAGCAAGTCTCCGACCTCCAGGGGTTCGTGACGGAGCAAGCCTGGAAACACCGCGTGCGGAGCGCCGGGCGAGCCGGCCTTTGGTGGGTGAAGAAACATATCGACTCGTTCGCCGGCTGCTCGCCGGAGACGGGTCGCCTGGTCCCGGCCATCGACCGGGATGGCGGACCACCCGGTCCGCCGCGCTCCGTGCTCCCGTCACCCGGGCCGATTTCGGCCGCGGCAACGGCGAAGCGTGGCCGGCGCGGCAGGCGCCGATGACAACGATGGAGGATGCAGCCGGTGATCAAGCGTGAACTCGGCCGGTCCGGCCTGATGGTCGGACCGCTCGCCTTCGGCGGCAACGTGTTCGGCTGGACGGCCGACCAGGCGATGTCGCACCGTCTGCTCGACGCCTTCGTCGACGCCGGGCTGAACCTCGTCGACACCGCCGATGTCTACATGAAGATGCATGCCGGCAACCGCGTCGGCCAGTCCGAGGAGATCATCGGCGCGTGGCTGGCCCAGGGCGGCGGCCGCCGCGACAAGATCGTGCTCGCGACCAAGGTCGGCATCGAGATGGCGCCGGGCGAAAGCGGGCTGTCGAAGGCCTATATCCTGCGCGAGGTCGAGCAGTCGCTGCGCCGCCTCCGGACCGACCGCATCGACCTCTACCAGTCGCATCGCGACGACCCGGCAACGCCCGTCGCGGAGACGCTCGAGGCCTATGCCGCGCTGATCCGGCAGGGCAAGGTGCGGGCGATCGGCGCCTCGAACTTTTCGGTCGAGCGGCTCGGCGAGGCGCTCCGCCTCAGCCGCGAGGCGGGGCTGCCGCGCTACGAGAGCTATCAGCCC
Source organism: Hyphomicrobiales bacterium (assembly GCA_035547055.1). Taxonomy (GTDB): domain Bacteria; phylum Pseudomonadota; class Alphaproteobacteria; order Rhizobiales; family Methylopilaceae; genus DASZVN01. The sequence goes on along the minus strand of DASZVN010000175.1, from coordinate 30,635 downwards.
TGGTACAATCTCTACGACCGCGACAAGTTCGAAGGCCCGGAGCAGGAGCTGTGCCGCCGCGAGAACGTCGGCGTCATCAGCTATTTCTCGCTCGCGAGCGGCTTCCTCACCGGCAAGTACCGCAAGGCGGGTGATCTGGAAGGCCGGGCACGGGCCTATCGGGTCAAGGACATGATGGACGCCCGCGGCATGCGGATCCTGGCGGCGCTCGACGAGGTCGCCGCGGCGGCGCGCGCGACCCCGGCCCAGGTGTCGCTGGCCTGGCTCGTGGCCCATGGCGTCGCCGCCCCGATCGCCAGCGCCACCCGGCCCGAGCAGCTCGCCGAGCTGATCGGGGCCGCCAACCTCACCCTCTCCGCCGACGCCGTCGCCCGCTTGGACGCGGCCAGCGCGTGAGGCCCAGGCAGGTTCGGGCCCCTTCCGGCTCGCTGCGCTCGCCACCTCCCCCGCTTCGCAGGGGAGGATTGACGTCGCGGCCGGCGACAGTTCCTCCCCTGTCGCAGACGGGGGAGCGGGACCATGCGAAGCATGGTGGAGGGGGCACCACGTCTATCGGATTTGGACGCCCCACGTCGGGGCATCGGCTTGCTGATGCCCACCCTGCGGACGTGAACGGCCTGCCGAGCTACGGCTTCATGTCCGGCGGGGCGGGGGGCGCTTCCTGCATCAGGAGGATGGTGATGCGCCGGTTGGGCGGCAGCGACGGATCGTCCGGGAACAGGGGATCGGTGTCGGCCCGGCCGACCACCGAGTAGAACTTGTCGGCCGGCACGCCGTCCTGCATCAGGAGCTGGCGCACCGCGTTGGCGCGGTCGGCGGAGAGCTCCCACGGGCCGTAGGCCTTGTCGGTCGGCACCGCCATCGCGGCGGTGTGGCCGATGACGCTGATGCGGAACGGCGCGTCGCGGAGCGCCGGCGCCACCGCCTTCAGCACCGTGCGGATGCGGTCGTAGGGCTCTTTCGAGCCCTCGGCGAACATCGAGCGGCCGTCCTGGTCCATCAGTTGCAGCGCCACCCCCTCGGGCCGCTCCTCGACCAGGATCTGGCGCGACAGGGCGGCGATCTCTGGCATCTCCTGGAGCGCCTGGCGCAGGCTCGCCGCGGCGGTGGCGTAGCGGATGTCGCGGCGGACCGGCGAGGGCTTGCGGTCGAGCTTCTTCTCGATCGGGCCGGGGCGGTTGGTGGCGTCCTCGGGGTCGGTCTTGATGACGTTCTTGGTCGCGCCTCGGACCGGGATGCCGTTGATCTCGATGATCGCCGCCTGGGCCGGCGTCTCCTGCACGCCGAAGGCGTCGCGCATCGAGCCCGCGATCATCTTCAGCTTCTCCTTGTCCTGGGTGGAGAAGGCCACCAGCATGACAAAGAAGCTCATGAGCAGGCCCATGAGGTCGGCGAAGGTGACGTACCAGCCGTGGCCGCCGTGGGCTTCGTGCTTCTTGCGTGCCATCGGCCGGCCTCAGGCCGCCTCGGCGAGCTCGGTGCGGTGTTTCTCCGGGAGATACGCGAGCAGCATCTCGCGCACCAGGGCCGGGCTCTTCGACTCGCGGATCTGGAGGAGGCCGTCGATGATCAGCGTCTGCGACAGCTCCTCCTCGGCGAATTTCAGCTTGAGCTTGTCGGCGATCGGGATGCCGATGAAGTTCTGCACGATCGCGCCGTAGAGCGTCGCCAGCAGCGCCGTCGCCATGAAGGGACCCAGCTTCGAGGGGTCCTGCATGTTGGCGAACATCTCGATCATGCCGATCAGCGTGCCGACCATGCCGAAGGCGGGCGCGCAGTCGCCGATCGAGCGGAAGATCTTCTCGCCCTCCTCGAGCCGCTCCAGGAACAGGTCGCGCTCGCGCTCCAGGCTCTCGCGGATGAACTCCGCGTCGTAGCCGTCGGCGATCTGGCGCACGCCCTTGGCCAGGAACGGGTCGCTCGGGTTCACGGCCTCCAGCCCGAGCGGACCCTGCTTGCGGGCGATGTCGGCGAGCTGGCCAATCTCGTCGACGAGGTCGCGGGTCTTCACCTTGCGCATCGAGAAGGCCAGCTTCAGCGCGGTGGGGAAGCCGTGCATGATCTGGGGCATCGGGAAGCGGATGAAGGTCGCGGCGATGGCCCCGCCGAACACCACGATCAGCGCATGGTCGCTGATGAACATGCCGAAGCTGCCGCCCAGCAGGATCAGCGTCGAGACGACGCCGGTCGCGACCACGAAGCCGATGATGGTGGCGAGATCCATGAAACTCCCCTGCGGACGCGCACCTTTGCGCGCTCGCCCTTGCCCAGCGGGAGCCTAGGCGGCGGCTTCTCTAAATTGGGTTAAGCGCGAGCGACGACCGCAGGGTGGGCGTCCGCAACGCCGATGCCCACGGCCGGCGCCGGCGGCAAGGGCCCTCCGCCTCGCTGTGGGGCGCCGGATCCTCCCCGTCGCAGACAGGGAGGGGGACCATGCGAAGCATGGCGGAGGGAGCGTGGCCGCCGGAGGTGGGCCGGCTACGCCTGCCCACCCTGCAAGGGAGCGCCGTCTCGTCAGAACAGCGGGGGAAGGCGGCCGAGCTTGAGCGGCCCGAGGGTCAGCTTGCCGTGCCGGACGGCGAGGTGGACGGTCGTCGCCGGCTTCCCGCCGAGCACCGCGGGCTCGCCGAGCAGGCCGAGGCCGAGGCGGGCTGCGGCGGCCTCCCGGCCGAGGAGATCGTCCAGCACCGCCGGGGCGACCCGCCCGGTGACGGCGAGGTCGCCCTCCGGCCGCCCGTCGGGATCAAGGGCGAGCGTGCCGTGCCCCTCCGCGGCCATTTCGGGCGCGGTGAGGCGCAGCAGCGCCACGTTGAGCTGGCCGCCGGCCGCGGCGAAGCGGCGCAGGAGATCGGCGAGGCTCGCCGGCGGCAGCTGGCTGAGGCCCGTGGCCTGAACCTGGAGCTCGCCGTCGAGCGGCCCGCCGAGGCGGTCGCGAATGGTCGGCGCCGTGATGCCGGTCGCCGCGGCGACGAGGTCGACGGCGGCCGCTGTCCGGGGATCGGGCCGGGCGTGGAGCTCCAGGTGCTCGGCGCCGGCGACCTCGGCACGGGTGCCGGCATCGAGGGCGGCGAGGCGGGGCTCCTCGATCACGAGCGACAGCCGCTGGTCGGCCGCATCGGGCGCCCCGATCACGCTCGCCTCGGCGAGCTTCCAGCTCAGTTCGACGACCGGCGGCTTTCCGGCCGCGCCCACCTGCATCGGGCCGGTCAGCTCGACGATGATGTGGCGGGGGTCGTAGACCTGGGCCAGCCCGACGAAGCCGGCGGCGCGGGCGACCACCGGCGTCGGGTCGCCCGGCACGGTCACCGCGATGGTGCGACACCGCACCACGACCTCGAACGGGAAGCCGCCGACGCTGCGGTCGGCGCAATCGACCTCGCGGCCTGCCGCGGACTCGCGCTTCAGCCACGAATCGATCACCGTCCCGACGCGGCCGGCGGCATGGAACCACCAGGCCGACCAGCCGGCGATAAGGACCACGAGCACGATGGTCGGCAGCACCACCCAGGGAAAGCGGCGGCCCTCGCGGCGCTCAGTCATGGCGGAGTTGCTCCTGCCCGGCGGCAGCGCCGACCTCTGGGTGTTCGGCTACGGCTCGCTGATGTGGCGCCCGGGCTTCGCCTTCGCCGAGCGGATGCCGGCCCGGATGGCGGGCTGGCATCGCTCGCTCTGCGTCTATTCCAACCTCTATCGCGGCACCCATGAGCGGCCCGGCCTGGTGCTCGGCCTCGACAGCGGCGGGAGCTGCCGCGGCGTCGCCTATCGGGTCGAGGGGGCCGCCGCCGCCACGGCCACCCTGGCCTATCTCCGCGAGCGCGAGCTGGTCCACTACGTCTATCGCGAGCTGGTGCGACCGGCGCTTCTCGCCGACGGCCGCCGCGTTCCCGCGCTGGTCTATGTCGCCGATCCGCGCCATGCCCAATATGCCGGCCGGCTGACGCCGGCCGAGCGGCTCGCGCTGGTCGCCGGCGGGGCCGGCATTTCCGGCACCAACCGCGACTACGTCCTGAATACCCTGGCTCATCTCGAAGAACTCGGGGTCCACGACCCGGAGCTCGCATGGATCGCGGAGCATCTCGAGCCCGTCACGCCGTGACCGCGACCGGCCGCGCCGCCGCCGCGCGGGCCTCTTCGACGAGGCGGGCGGTCGCGGTCTCGATGCGATTCTGCAGCTCGGTCGCGAAGGAGCGTCGGTCGAGCCCCGGCGGGATCGGCTCGAGAAACTCGATCACCGCCGTGCCGGGCAGGCGCCGGAAGCTCCGCCGCGGCCAGAACAGCCCGGTATTGACTGCCACGGGGACGCAGGGGACGCCGAGCACGCTGTAGAGGTAGTTCGCGCCGAACTTGTAGTCGGGCCGGGCGCCGACGGGCCGCCGGGTGCCTTCGGGATAGATGATGATGCGCCGGCCCTCGCGGACGGCGCGGCGGGCGGGGTCGAGCAGGCGGCGCAGGGTCTGCGAGCCGCCGCGGCGGTCGATCCCGATCATGCCGCTGCGCGAGGTGTACCAGCCGAACACCGGCACCCAGTTCAGCTCGCGCTTCAGGATGAAGGCGAAGTCGCCGACGTCGGGCACCACGCCGAAGGTCTCCAGCGCCGACTGGTGCTTCGAGGCGATCAGGCAGCCGCCGGCCGGCAGGTGCTCCCGGCCCCGGATTTCCAGCCGGAGCCCGGCCACCCGATCGAGGAGCCACAGCGTCATCCGCGACCACGTCCGCGCCGCGACGAAGACCGCTCCGCGGCCGAACAGGAGCGTCGGCAGGAACAGGATCGCGAGGATGAGGAAACCGGCATAGGCCAGCACGTTGAAGGCGAGCGAGCGAAGGAACTGCATCGTGCGCCGCCCGCGTCAGGCCGGCGCGCCGGCGCGGCCGGCAACGGGCTGGTCCGGGGCGACCTGCGGCGCGAGGCGGATATCCACCAGCGCCGCGAGGTACTTGACGTATTCGGTGGCGAGGAGCCGCCAGGTGTCGTCGTCGCGCCACCATGCCTTCTGCGCCGAGCGTGCGGTGACGACCGGATAGGGCACGAGCTCGACCCCGGGCAGCTCGCGGCCGAGCTCGACCAGGCTGCGCGGCATGTGCCATGCCGACGTCACCACGATGACGCGGTGGAAGCCGCGGGCCCGCACCCATTCGCCGGCCTCGATGGCGTTGCCGGCAGTGTTCAGCGCCCGGCGGTCGACGTCGACGCAGCAGTCGAGCAGCGCCGCGGAACGCGGATGCAGCCGCGCCAGCTCGCGGTCGGTCGTCTCGGGGTTGACGCCGGTGATGAGCAGGCGGCCGGCCTGGCCCCTGGCGAGGAGCGCCACGGCGTCGGCGATGCGGTCGGCGCCGCCGGTCAGCGCCACCACCGCGTCGGCCGACGGGGCGGCCGCGGGCGGCTGCCTGGGAATCGCGGCGACGAAGATGCCGAAGCCGATGACGAAGAGCCCGGCGGCCAGCGCCGCGCCGATCGCCGCGGCCGGCAGCAGGCGCCGGAGCAGCCTTGGCCTTTGCGGCATTCCACCTGCTCCCGCCGACGCAGCGAGGCTCGCGCTGCTCATCCCCGACTCCTCGTCGGAGAATAGTGGCAAATGCGGCACGCGAAAGGCATTCTTGTCGTCAATCCAGCCGCTTGAGATGGCTCATCACCGCCATCCGCGAGGTCGCGGCGGCAAGGAAGGCGATCAGCGCCACCACCGCGAGCGTCCCGAGATAGCCGAAGACGCCGACCCGGATCGGGCCGAGCAACTGGTCGTCGGCGCCGCCGCCGAGCCAGGCGGCGAGCACGAACAGCACGATCGCGATGCCGCCGCCAACGAGGCCGCCCTTGAGCCCGAAGCTGAAGAAGCGCCTGGCGAAGGAGCGGGCGACGAAGCCGTCGCGGGCGCCGACGAGGTGCAGGACCTCGATGATGTCGCGGTTGCCGGCCATCGCCCCGCGGGTCGCGAACAGGACCGACAGCGCGGTTGCCGTCACGACCAGGGCGAGCACCGCGGCCCCGATCCCGACCAGGGTGTCGCCCACCGCCCGCAGCCGGTCGATCCAGGCGCGGTGGTCGTCGAGGCTGGCGCCGGCGACCTCGCTCGTCAGCTTGGACGAGAGCGCGGCGAGATCGGGCTTGGCACCGGAGGCGATCGCGGCCGAGATCAGCCGCGGCACCGGCAGGTCGGTCAGGGCGGCGTTGCCGAGCCAGGGCGCGAGCAGTTGCCGGGTCTCGTCGAGGCTGAAGGGATGGACCTCGCCGATGCCCGGCGTGGCCTTGGCGATGGCGGTCGCCGCGGCGACCGCGGCGTCGGTGTCGCGCCCCGCGACCGGCAGGATCTGGATCGTCACCTCGCGGGCGACCCGGGCGTTCCAGTCGCTCGTCGCCTGCCGCACCAGATCGAGCCCGCCGACGGTCATCGCGGCGAGGAACGCCATGATCGCGATGACCACGATGAGCGCGGTGCCGGCGAGCGAGCCGCCCGGAACGATCGGCGCGGGAGCACCACGGCCGTCCGCCCCGACGCGACGCCACCGCAGCACGCGGGCGAGGAGGCGCCGCGGCGACCGCACTGCGGCCGCGGCGAGGGCCGGCGTCTCAGTCATAGACGTGCAGCCGGCCGTCGCTCAGCACCAGGCGACGGGCGTCGTAGAGGTCCATCAGCGCGATGTCGTGGGTCGCGATGAGGACGGCCGTGCCGGACTTGTGCAGTTCCACGAACAGCCGGAGCAGGCGCCGCGCGAGGTGGGGGTCGACGTTGCCGGTCGGCTCGTCGGCGAGCAGCATCTCGGGCCGGCCGATCAGCGCCCGGGCGATCGCGGCGCGCTGCTTCTCGCCGCCCGACAGCACCCGCGGATGGGCGTCGATGCGATCGCCGAGCCCGACCCAGCTCAGGAGTTCCACCACCTCGGCGCGATAGCTGCGTTCGCTCTTGCCCTGCACCCGAAGCGGCAGCGCCACGTTCTCGAAGGTGGTGAGGTGGTCGAGCAGCCGGAAATCCTGGAACACGATGCCGATGCGGCGGCGAATGCCGGGCAGCTCGCGCCGGCTGACATGGGCGGTGTCGCGTCCGAACAGGCTGATGAGCCCGCGGGTCGGCCGGAGCGCGAGGTGGAGCATGCGGAGCAGCGAGGTCTTGCCGGCGCCCGACGGGCCGGTGAGGAACTGGAACGAGTTCGGCTCGATGCGGAAGCTCAGGTCCTTCAGCACCTCGGGACCGATGCCGTAGCGGAGGCCGACATTCTCGAACCGTACCATCTCGCCTCCCTTTTTCCGCGCGGTGAACGGTTTCTTAACCATCCTGACGCTGTGCTGCGAGCGGAACGCCCGCGCCGACCGGTCGCATCGGCATGGTTTCACGGAATCGGGTGATTCGCCGGATCATGCTCGTCGTCTGCCCGTCCTGTTCGGCATCCTACCGGCTGAGCGCGGCAGCGCTCGGGGCGAACGGCCGCACCGTGCGCTGCGCCGCCTGCCGGACGACCTGGTTCGTCGCCCCGGACGCGGCGGCCGAGCCGGCAGAAGAGGTGCCGCCGCTGGCAGCCGCGGCCGCGCCGGCCGGTTCGGCCGAAGCGGCGGTACCCGCCGTGGCCGAGCCTTTCGCCGAGACGCGGCCCGCCCGGCCGAGCCTCCATCTGGTCGAAGGCCCCGGTCAGGAGCCACCAGCGGACCGCCCTGCGCTCCGCGCCCGCCGCCGCCCGCCCCGCCTTGCGGCGCCCAAGAGCATGCGCGTCCAGCTTCGTCCGACGATGCTCGTCGTGGTGATGGGGGCCCTGGTCTTCGGCGGCGGCCTGATCTGGCGGAAGAGCGTCGTCGGCCTGTTCCCACAGACCGCTCCGCTCTACCGGGCCGTCGGCCTTCCGGTGAACCTGCGCGGCCTCGCCTTCCGTGATGTCCAGTCCGCCGAGACCATCGAGAACGGCACGCCGATGCTGCACATCTCGGGCCGCATCGAAAACGTGACCCAGGTTGCGGCCGACGTGCCGCGGCTTCGCCTGGCGGTGCGTGGCGTCGACGGCCGCGAGATCTATGTTTGGACGGTGATGCCGGGCAAATCGCGCCTCGCGGCCGGAGAGAGCCTCCCGTTCCGCGCCGAGCTGGCCTCGCCGCCGGCGGCCGGGCGGGAGATTGCGGTGCGCTTCCTCACCGCGCGCGATCTCACGGCGAGCCTGAACGACAAGGCGGACGAGTGAACGAATTCCGCGTCAACGCCCTCTACGATGCCGACACCATCGCGCGGCGCAACGAGGAACTGGCCGCCGAGATCGCCCGCGCGGTGCACGGCGACCTGCTCGTGGTGGCAGTGCTGCGCGGCAGCTTCGTGTTCGCCGCCGACCTGATCCGGGCGCTGCACCGCGCCGGCCTCTCGCCGCAGATCGAGTTTCTCCAGCTCGCGAGCTACCGCAAGGCGATGACCTCGTCGGGCCAGGTCGAGATCGTGCGCGACATCGACAACGATCCGGCCGGCCGCGACGTGCTCCTGGTCGACGACATCCTCGAGTCCGGCCGCACCCTGGCCTTCGCCAAGGACCTCCTCGCGGCGCGCGGTGCCCGGCGGGTCTTCACCTGCGTCCTCTTGGAAAAGCCGGGCAAGCGCGCCGTCTCGGTCGAGCCGGATTTCGTCGGCTTCCACTGCCCGGACCGCTTTCTGGTCGGCTATGGCATGGATGTCGCGCACTCCTATCGTGAGCTGCCTTATATCGGCGTGGTCGAGCGCGGCGGGACGGAAGGGCCAGGCGCCGACTGAGGAGGGTGGATGGCGCGGATCCTGGTTTCCGACGACGACGATTCGGTCCGCGGGCTGGTGTGTCGCGCCCTCGCCCTCGACGGCCATGAGGTCGAGGGCGCCTGCGACGGCGCGGAGGCGCTGGAGGCGCTCGGCCGGACCGACTACGACCTCCTGCTGTCGGACATCCGGATGCCGGTGATGGACGGCATCGCGCTGGCGCTCGCGGCGGCGCGCGAGCGGCCGAACCTCGTGATCCTGCTGATGACCGGCTTCGCCGACCAGCGCGAACGCGCTGCCGGCCTCGACGCCCTGATCCACGACGTCCTGACCAAGCCGTTCGGCCTGTCCGGCCTCCGCGCTGCCGTCACCGCCGCGCTGGGGAGCCGACCGGTCGCGGTGTAAGGCGCTGCCGTCCGAACGGCAGCTCAGCCTGCGATCAAGTTGATCGCCTTGGGGCCCTTGCCCTTCTTGTCCGGCTCGATTTCGAAGCCGACGCGCTGGCCCTCGGTCAGCGTGCCGAGCCCGGAGCGCTGGACGGCGCTGACATGGACGAACACGTCGCGCCCGCCGTCGTCGGGCTTGATGAAGCCGTAGCCTTTTTCACTGTTGAAGAACTTGACGGTTCCGCGCTGCGACACGGGACCTCTCCCTTCCCAGCCTGCCTCCCCTGAAGCGTTCGCCGGAGGCGCACGCCGCCGGGCCGTCCCGTTCTCCGGCGAGCGGTCTTCGGCAAGGACCCGCTCCACCAGGCGGCATTCTGCCCAGCCCAAATTTGGTACTGGATGAGGCTCTGTCTTGGCAAGTTCAAACGGCATCGGCCGCAGGGAAAGGTCTGCATGAAAGCATGATCGACCGGCGGACAGCCGATCTATGGTGCGCTATTCGTGCGCGTTTTTGCCGTTATGTTCGCCGGCCACTTGCTGAACACGGCCACGGGCGTGCTCGTCTTCGCCGAGCTCTCGGGCAAGCGCGGGCAGCCCCGCCGCCAGGCGATTGGCCAGCGTCCAGGGCGGGTTGACGATCAGGACGCCCGAGCCGTTGAGCCGGGACGGATCGGCGGGCCGCCGGATCAGCAGTTCCGCGGCGAGGATGCGGGGGATGCCCGCCCGCCCGGCCGCTTTTCGCAGCGCATCCGCGGCAAGCGGATCCTTGACCGGATACCACAGCAGATAGGTGCCGGTCGGCCACTTGCGGTGCGCGGCGGCGAGCGCGGAGAGAAGCCGCGCCGCTTCGCCCGGCTCCTCGTAAGGCGGATCGATCAGGACGGCGCCCCGCCGCTCGGGAGGCGGCAGCCAGGCGCCGAGGGCCTGCCAGCCGTCGATCTCGACGACCTTGACCCGGCGGTCGCGATGCATCGCGGCGCGGAGCGCCTCGGCTTCCTCGGGGTGGCGTTCGCAGAGGAGCAGGCGGTCCTGCGGCCGCGCCAGCCGCCGCGCGATCTCCGGCGAGCCGGGATAGGCGCCGGCCCCCGCCTCCCGCTCGAGAGATATGACCATGTCGAGATAGGGCGCGAGGAAGCCTGCCAGCGGCTCGGCGAGAGTTTTTCCGCGCAGGCGCCCGATGCCGCTCTGCCACTCGCCGCTGCGCCCGGCCTCGGGTCCGTCGAGGCGATAGACCGCGCGGCCGGCATGGCTGTCGAGGTAGCGGAACGGTGCTTCCTTCAGCCCAAGGTACACCAGGACCTGCGCCATGATCGCGTGCTTCAGCACGTCGGCGAAATTGCCGGCGTGGAAGGCGTGGCGGTAGTTCACCGCGCCGGCGGCACCGAAAGCCGCGCGGCGTGGCAGGCACGCCGGTCGACCCCGGGGCAGGGGCGGAAGGCGAGGGTGCCCCGGTCGAGACAGATACGAACCTCGGACAACCGGCCGCTCCGGCATTCGACCGCGATCATGTCGGGCTTCAGGCCGGGATTGGCGGCGACGAAGGCGGCCTCGACCGCGGCGGCGCTGGTCACGGCGGGCGGCGATTCGGGGTCGGCACAGCGCGCCGGCCGCACGACCCGCCCCGAGGCGCGCCGGACCAGGTCGAAATAACGCTCGGGGTCGAGCCCGGAGCAGGTGCCGTGCGCGCGCCACTCGTGCACGATCAGCGACGGGTCCGGCATGAGGTCGCGGAGCGCGCGCATCTGCCGCCGGCTCGGGCCGCGCTCGCGGCTGCAATCGTGGGGAAAGCCGGTTTCGCCCTGCGGCCACAGGCCATGGACGACGAAGCCGCGCCGCTCACCACATTCGGCCGCCGGGTAGCGCGCCGTGGCGCAGAAGGTCGGCGACCACGACAGCGCAAGCACGTAGAAGGAGAAGTCGTCAGCCGGGCCCGCCAGGGCGGGCGCGACAAAAGCCGTCGCGAGCGCGAGGACCAGCGCCGCGAGCCGCCTCACGGCCGCATCATCTTGCAGCCCGGCGCGAAGGCGTAGGCGCGGTCGTAGCCGACCACGCACCAATGGACCGCCCAGCCGACCCCGGCGAAGCCGCCATCGTCGACCACGACGTAGTAGACGGCATGGTCGCGGACCGGCGGCACGGTCTGGTCGAGCACGGCGGCATCGGCGACGCAGAAGCGGCGGACGACGAAATCCGAGCCCCACGGGCGATAGGCGATCTCGCGCGGATTGCTGACGTTCACGATCGCCGCGGACGAGTTCCAATAGCTCGATTCGGTCGAGGAGAAGCGGCGGGCGACGGTCCCGATGACCGAGGGATCGGCGCAGGCCGGCACGATGCCCTCGTCGGTCACCACCTCCGGTCCGGGATAGACGTGGTTCGCCCGGAGGCGGGTAAGATCGGCGGCCTGGCTGCCGGCCGCCGAAGCGGCCACCAGCAGGGTGGCCATCGCTGCTGCCGCCAAGTTTCGCATCGCCGTGCCTCGCCGCGTTGGAGCGATCCGCCGCGAATCAACGATGGGACCGCTTGATTCGGCGGTCAAGCCGACCCAGGCCCCCGCAGGCGGGATTTCCCCCTCGAAACGCGGCATTGCGGCCATGGGCTAGAGCTCCCCGCGCTGCGCCAGCGCCTGGATGCGATCAGCAGTGCGCAGCGCCAGCGCCATGATGGTGAGCGACGGGTTGACGCCGCCCGAGGTCGGAAACAGCGAGCCGTCGCAGACCCAGAGATTGGGGATGTCCCAGGTTCGCCCGTCGGGCCCGACCACGCTGTCCCGCGGGCTCGTGCCGAAGCGGCAGCCGCCCATCAGGTGGGCGGTGCTCGCAGTCTCGGTAAAGTCGCGCGCGCCGGCGGCCTCCAGCATCTGCCGCATGAAGCGGAGCGAGTGCTGGAACAGCCGCTTGTCGTTGTCGGAATAGGAGAAGGTGATCCTGGCACGGGGCAGGCCGAGTGCATCCTTCTCGTCGGCGAGCTCGACCCGGTTGTCCTCGCGCGGCTCGGTCTCGCCCACGATCTTGAGACCGGCCATGTGGTTGTAGAGCGCCATGCGCTGGCGCAGCGCCATGCCGAACAGCCCGGTGTTCGACGCCAGCGCCCTGGCGTGGTCGGCCGGCAGCGGGCCCTGGCTCATGAATGCGTAGCCGCCGTGAAAGTCCTTGCCCTCGTCCACGTAGTTCCAATGCTCGCATACGGCCATCGAGGGCGGCCCTTTGTACCAGCGGATCTCTTCCTCCATGATGCCCCAGACGGCGTGGTTCGAGTGCGCCATGAAGCACTTGCCGACGAGGCCGGTGGAGTTGGCGAGGCCGTCCGGGTGGCGCGGCGAGGCCGAGTTGAGGAGGAGCCGCGGCGTCTCGATGGCATAGCCGGCGACGACGACGTTCCGAGCCCGCTGGCGCCGCCAGACCCCGCCGCGATGGTAGAGCACGCCGGTTGCGAGCCCGTCGGGTCCGGTCTCGACCCGTCCGACCATGGCGAGGTCGCGGATCTCGGCGCCGGCCGCGAGGGCCCGCGGGATGAAGGTGGTCAGCACGCTCTGCTTGGCGTTGGTGGCGCAGCCGACCTTGCAGAAGCCGCGATAGACGCAGGGCGGCGCCTTGCCCCGCGGCGCCGACAGCGTTGCGAGCGGCGTCGGAGCCCAGGCGACGCCGAGCGCCTCGGCGCCCTTGGCCAGCACCAGGCCGGCGGCGTTGACCTCGTGGGCGCGGTAGGGATAGCGGCCCCGATGGGGGCCCCATGGATAGCGCACCGGCCCAGCGATCTTCAGCGCATCCTCTACCTTGGCGTAATAGCGCCACATCTCGTCCGCGCCGACCGGCCAATCGCGGCCGTAGCCGAGCTTTGTGCGCACGGCGAACCATTCGGGGCGGAAGCGCAACGCGACCATCTGGAAATGGACGGTCGATCCGCCGACCGAACGGCCGGAATTGTTGGAGCCGAACTCTTGCGAGGCGTCCCCGGCGCTGATGCGTTCGTCGAGCCAGTAGAGCTTGTCCTGCTCCGTCTCGTCGGAGGCGAAATCGTCCAGCGGCCGCCAGAAGGCGCCCGCGTCGAACGCGACGACCGAAAAGCCCATCTCCGCAAGGCGCGCCGCGAGCGTGCCGCCGCCGGCGCCGGTGCCGACGATGGCGAAATCCACCATCTCCTCGTCCGCGAATTCCCGCATCGGCACCCAGCCGCCGGAGCGGAACACGTCAGGCGCCTGGCCACCGCTCGCGCGCGGCCGTTCCTCTGCGTCGGCGAGCACGTTCACCGCCGGGCCTCGTCGACCGGGCCGCGATCTTCTTCCGCGGCTTCCCATGGGTCGTGACGGTCCATGCCGAGTCGGAGATAGCCGCGCGGCGAGGCGGGCCCACCGAAGCCGATCTCGCTCCAGGCTGCCGGGTGCGCGTAGTAGATTTCGGCGACCGTGATCAGCACGAGGTGGCGGAAGAATTTCCGTCCGGGCAGGCTGCTCCAGGCCTCGGCGCGGCCCTTGCCGGCATCGATTGCCGTCAGGATCAGGTCCTGCTCGGCTGCGGCGAGGCGGTGGAAACGCTGGCCGAAGCGAAGGATCGCCTCGGCGTCGATCGCCGCGAGCCCGTGCCGCCAGGCTTCCGGTCCCGGCGGCAGGTCGGCAAAGCGGGTGCCGCTGCCGTGACCCTCCTGTAGTCGGGCGTCGATCCACGGCGTGATCGGCACCGGCTCCGCCCGCTCCGGCTGCGGGATGACGCGGTCGCACAGGGCGACGAGCGTCGTCCACTCCGCCTCCGTGAAGAACCGTCGCGGCGGCACTGCGCCGAGGCGGACGTCGATCACGGCGCGGGTCTGGTCGTTCCAGGAGGGCGTGTTGCGCTTCGCGAGCACGTCGTAGTGCGGATAGAGCGAGCGAAAGCGCTCAACCACGGTGCCGCGCTCCGGAGCCGCGATCGAGCAGCGCGAGGGCGCCGAGGCCGGCCAGCGCGAGACCGGTGAAGCTCGGCGGGGCGGGGATCGGCGGGCCGGCGAAGAGGTTCTGGCTCCAGTTGCGCCAGCCGCCCATGTTGCGCTGGACGCCCCAGGCGTGGAGCGCGACGCCAGCGAAGCCAAGCGCGGCGGTGGCGCGCAGCAGGCCCCGCGCGAGGCGGATACGCTGCGGCGTGGGGGCCACGCTGGCCGCTGCCAGGGCGCCGGCCGCGATCGGAGGCAGCGTCACCGGCGCGACCATCAGGGGGTTGTGATAGGCGCCGCGGAAATGCAGCAGCCCGACCTCGCCGACCGTCGCTAACAGTCCGGCCGCGGTCAGGCCTCCGAGCGCACGGCCGGCCCCGAGCCGGTCGTGGCGCCGCCGCGCGGCAGCATCGAGACGTTTCAAGCGGAGGCTTGCCAAGCCGAGGATGCCGGACAAGGCGAGCGCACCGGGCGCGCCGATCGGCGCGGCGTAGAACAGGTTGTTCCACGACAGCCCGCCCGGGCGCTTCAGGATGTTGTAGGCGTGAAAGCCGAGCCCGCCGCTTCCCACCGCGGTTGCCATGAGGAAGGCCACCGGGCGCCACAGCCGGCGTGAGTCTCGACCGATCGCTGCCGCCAAGGTCGCCGTGGCGGTCGCCGGTGCGAGATACATCGCCGGGTTGGCATAGCTGCCGCGGAAATGCTCCATGGCGCTGTCGAGGAGGACGCTGCCGGCGAGGAGGGCGGCAGCCTGGCCCGTCCGGGCGGCAGCGCGCGGCCATGCGTCGCGGCGCCGCCGCGGTGGCGCGGCAAGGCTGGCAAGCACGGCTATGGTCGTGACCCCGACCGCGAGGGCCGGTATCGCGGCACCGGCCGGCAGACCGCTCGGGGTCGGCGAAAGGCGCTGGAGCGGGCGGGAAGCAGGCGCGTGCACCGCGGGCGTTTCCGGGTTCGACTGTTGCAGCTTGAACCCGCCTGGGCGGCGCAACGTTCCGCTAGCGGTCAGCCGTACCCAGGACCGCCGTTGGCGGCTCGCCGCATTCCGGCGCGCCGCGGTGTGGCATGGTGAGTTTCTGGTTAACGCTCCGCGGCCCTTAGGCGGCGTTGGCCCGGCCGAGCAGGCCGTCGAGCGCGCCTTCGAGGCGGGGCAGGTCGGTCTCGACCACCTGCCAGAGCTGGTCGACGTCGACCTCCTGGCCGGGGTCGTGCAGCCGCGCCGCGAGGCCGGCCAGCACGTCCCAGCGGATATTGGGCAGCTCGCTCTTCCATTCCGCCGGGATGCACTTGCTGGCCTCGGCGATGAAGGCGATGCAACGCTCCAGGGCGAGCCGCGCCAGATGATCGGCGACGAGCTCGCCTGGGGAGCGGCCTTCGGTCAGGGTGAAGGCGTCGGCGATGTGGTCGCGCAGCCGCTGGAGAACGGTGGCGATCGCGCTGCGATCCTGTTCCATCAGCAAGCCATAGCCGCCTTGCCACGCGGGCTGAACCTGACGGCGACCGAAAAGGTCGATGACGCCCATGTCACACCTGCGATCCGTCCCTTGAAAAAAGAAGGGCCGTTCGCTCGCGCGAACGGCCAAGTCAAGGGAGGAAACGCCCTAGAAGGGCGTGCACTACGTAGGGTCCATGCCGCATTGCAGCAACCACGCAAGGCGCAACCGAGATATGCGGCAGCCGCATATGGAGGGCGGCCGATCGCGAATGCCGCGCGGCGGGGTGCATACCCGCCGCGGATCGTAGCGACCTCGAGCATCACTCGGCCGCGCCGGCCTCGGCCGCGCGCTGCGCGTCGCGTTCGGCCTTCTGCTTGGCCTCGAGGTCCTCGCCGGTCTCCTGGTCGACCACCTTCATCGACAGGCGAACCTTGCCGCGCTCGTCGAAGCCCATCAGCTTGACCTTGACCTTGTCGCCCTCCTTGAGGACGTCGGACACCTTGCCGATGCGCTCCTTGGCGATCTGGCTGACGTGGACGAGGCCGTCGCGGCTGCCGAAGAAGTTCACGAAGGCGCCGAACTCGACCACCTTGACCACGGTGCCGTCGTAGATCGCGCCGACCTCGGGCTCGGCCACGATCGACTTGATCCAGTTGAGCGCCGCGGTGATCGACTTGCCGTCGGCCGAAGCCACCTTCACAGTGCCGTCGTCCTCGACATTGATCTTGGCGCCGGTCTTCTCCACGATCTCGCGGATCACCTTGCCGCCCGACCCGATCACGTCGCGAATCTTGTCGACCGGGATCTTGACGACCTCGATGCGCGGGGCGAACTCGCCGAGCTCGGGCCGCGCCACGGTCAGGGCCTTCGCCATCTCACCGAGGATGTGCATGCGGCCGTCACGGGCCTGGCCGAGCGCGACGCGCATGATCTCCTCGGTGATGCCGGCGATCTTGATGTCCATCTGCAGCGAGGTGACGCCGCCCTGGGTGCCGGCGACCTTGAAGTCCATGTCGCCGAGATGGTCCTCGTCGCCGAGGATGTCGGACAGCACGGCGAAGCGCTCGCCCTCGAGGATCAGGCCCATCGCGATGCCCGCGACCGGCTGCTTCAGCGGGACCCCCGCGTCCATCAGCGCGAGCGAGGTGCCGCACACGGTCGCCATCGACGAGGAGCCGTTCGACTCCAGGATCTCGGAAACCACGCGCAGCGTGTAGGGAAACTCGTGGTTCGGCGGCAGCATCGGGTGGATGGCGCGCCAGGCGAGCTTGCCGTGGCCGATCTCGCGGCGGCCGGGCGAGCCGAGGCGGCCGGTCTCGCCGACCGAGAAGGGCGGGAAATTGTAGTGCAGGAGGAAGCTCTCCTTGTAGGTCCCGCTGAGGGCGTCGACGAACTGCTCGTCCTCGCCGGTCCCGAGGGTGGCCACCACCAGCGCCTGGGTCTCGCCGCGGGTGAACAGCGCCGAGCCGTGGGTCCGCGGCAGGACGCCGACCGATGCCGTGATCGGGCGCACGGTCTTCACGTCGCGGCCGTCGATGCGGATGCCGTCGTCGAGGATGTTCCAGCGGACGATCTTGGCTTCGAGGTGCTTGAAGACGTTGGCGACCGCGGTCTTGTCCGGCGCGGTGGCATCGCCCTCGGGGCAGACCGCGTCGATCACCGCCTGCTTGATCTGGCCGACGCGCTCGTAGCGCTCCTGCTTCTGCTGGATGCGATAGGCGGCGCGGAGGTCGGTCTCGGCGATCTGGCGGACCCGCTCCTCGAGCGCGGTGTCGTCGGCGACGACGAGGTTGCGGGGCTCCTTCGCCGCCTTCTCGGCGAGGCGGATGATGGCATCGATCACCGGCTGGAAGCCGCGATGGCCGAACATCACCGCGCCGAGCATCACGTCCTCGGGCAGCTCCTTGGCCTCGGACTCGACCATCAGCACCGCTTCGCCGGTGCCGGCGACGACGAGGTCGAGCGTCGATTCCGGCATCCGGTCGAGCACCGGGTTCAGCACGTACTCGCCGTTGATGTAGCCGACGCGGGCGCCGCCGACCGGGCCCATGAAGGGCACGCCGGAGAGCGTCAGCGCGGCCGAGGCCGCGGCCATGGCGACGACGTCGGGATCGTTCTCGAGGTCGTGGCTCAGCACGTTGATGATGACCTGGGTGTCGTTGCGCCAGCCATCGGCGAACAGCGGCCGCACCGGGCGGTCGATCAGGCGAGAGACCAGCGTCTCACGCTCGGTCGGGCGGCCTTCGCGCTTGAAATAGCCGCCCGGGATGCGGCCGGCAGCATAGAATTTCTCCTGATAGTTCACCGTCAGCGGCATGAAGTCGATGCCGGGCTTCGGCGCCTTGGCGGCGACGACCGTCGCCAGCACCGTGGTGTCGCCGTAGCTCGCGAACACGGCGCCGTCGGCCTGACGGGCCATGCGCCCGGTCTCGAGCACGAGCGTCCGCCCGGCCCATTGAATCTCTTCGCGTTGAATGTCGAACATCGGATTCTCTCTCATGGCGTTGCGAAGCCATGAGCAAGACGGCGAGAGGCTTCCGCCCGGCGCTGCCGGCCGACGGTCAAGCCCCTCGCGATCCTGCCATGGCTTCGGTCCTTTCCGGCGCCGTCCGGCCCATCCGGGCGGCTGCCGAAGGTCCGCGCCCATCGGCGCGGCCGGTCCCGGCCACGGGCCGGGCCGTACGCAGATGCGCGGCTAGCGGCGAATGCCGAGCCGCTGAATCAGCGTCTGGTAACGCTGCTCGTCCCGCGACTTCAGATAGTCGAGGAGGTTACGGCGCTGGCTGACCATCTTCAGGAGGCCGCGCCGGGAATGGTTGTCCTTGGCGTGGGCCTTGAAGTGCTCGGTGAGGTTGGCGATGCGCTCCGTCAGGATCGCGACCTGGACCTCCGGCGACCCGGTGTCGCCCGCCTTGGTGGCATACTCGGACACGAGCGCCTGCTTGCGCTCCGGCGTGATCGACATCGGCTGGTTCCTTTGTGTTTACGAAAAAGGCGCGAACCTCGTCGCGCCGGATGCGGCCGAGCCGGGATGTCGTCCAGCGGGGTCGCGGCAAGCGCGCGGGCCAAGCCCGCCGCGCGGGGCTTATATAACAGGGTGCAGAGATAAATCCAGCCGCGGCGCCGGAGCCCTTGCCGGCGGCCTCACCGCCGCTCGAACAGCCGCTCGAGGTCGGCGCGGGCCAGCGTCACGTAGGTCGGGCGGCCGTGGTTGCATTGCGCGGCGGCCGGCTCGGCCTCGATCTGGCGCAGCAGGGCGTTCATTTCGTCGGGCTTGAGGCGGCGGCCGGCGCGGATCGAATGATGGCAGGCGAAGGTGCCGGCGAGCCGGTCGAGCCGCTCGGCGAGCGGCAGCGCCTCGCCCCATTCGGCGAGGCCGTCGGCGATGTCCTGCACCAGGGCGCGGGCGTCGGTCGTACCGAGCGCCGCCGGGGTCTCGCGGATCAGGACTGCGCCGGGCCCGAACGGCTCCACGGCGAGGCCGAGGCCCGCGAGCTCGTCGGCCGCGGCGACCACCAGCGCGGCCTGGTCCGCCGCCATCTCGACCACCTCCGGGACGAGCAGTGCCTGGCTCGGCGCCGGCCCGTCGCGGCGCTGCTTCAGCGCCTCCAGCACGAGGCGCTCGTGGGCGGCGTGCATGTCCACCAGCACGATGCCGTCGCGGGTCTGGGCCAGGATGTAGGTGTCGTGGAGCTGCGCCTTGGCGGCGCCGAGCGGACGGTCGAGCAGATCCGGGTCGACCGGCGCGGCGTCGGCCCGCGCATCGGCCGAGGGCGGCAGCGCGAACGCCGTCTGGCCATCCTCGCCGAAGCCGGCGGGCGCCGCGCCGCGCCCGTCGCCCGCCAATGGGGCGCCGAACCGCAGCGGCGCCGACGGGCGGCCGGCTGTTCCGATCGGATGGGGGAACGGGCTGCGAAACGCCGCGGTCGCGACCGCCTGGCCGGTGGTCGCGACCTGCGGCCCGGCGATTTGGAGCGCGCTCCGGAGCGCTGAGATCAAAAGCGCGCGGGGGAGGCCGCCGTCGCGGAAGCGCACCTCGGCCTTGGCAGGGTGGACGTTCACGTCGACCTCGCGCGGGTCGACCGTCAGGGCGAGCGCGACCGCGGGATGGCGGTCGCGCGGGATCAGGTCGCCATAGGCCGCGCGGAGCGCCCCGATCAGCAAGCGGTCGCGCACCGGGCGTCCGTTGACGATCAGGAGCTGGTGCTGGGCCGTGGCGCGGTGCCAGGTCGGCACGGCGGCGAAGCCGGCGATGCGAAAGCCTTCGCGCGCGGCGTCGACCGGCACGGCATTGTCGGCGAAGTCGCGGCCGAGCACGTCGGTGAGACGCGCCTTGAAGCCCGCGGGCCCGGCCGGCTGCGCCGGGAAGCGGATCTTGCGGCCGTCGAGGGTCAGGGTGAGGTCGATCCGGGGGTGCGCCGCCGCGAGGCGGCGGACTGTCTCGGTCGCGGCGAGCTCTTCGGCGCGGGTCGATTTCAGGAACTTGAGGCGGGCGGGGACAGCGGCGAACAGGTCCTCGACCTCGACCCGGGTCCCGGCCTTCAGCGCCGCCGGGCGGACCTCGCCCTTGTGGCCGTTGAGCACGGACAGGGTCGCAGCGGCGTCCTCGTCGGCCAAGCGGCTGGTGATCGTCAATCGCGCCACCGAGCCGATCGAGGGCAGCGCCTCGCCGCGGAAGCCGAGGAAGCGGATCGCGAGGAGATCGTCGTCAGGCAGCTTGGAGGTGGCATGGCGCTCGACGGCGAGCAGCAGTTCGTCCGCACCCATGCCGTGGCCGTCGTCGGCGACCCGGATCAGCGCCTTGCCGCCGTCGCGCAGCTCGATCTCGACGGTGCCGGCGCCGGCGTCGATCGCGTTCTCGACCAGCTCCTTGACGACGCTGGCCGGGCGCTCGACCACTTCGCCCGCGGCGATGCGGTTGGCGAGAGGCTCGGGAAGAAGGCGAATCGGCATGGATTACGATCCGGCGCGGCCGCCGAGGATTGCGGGCGGGCCACGCCGGATCAAGTGAAATGCGACAACGCCGCCGGCTTGAGCCGGCGGCGGTACCATGGGTGGAAATGTAGACCCTACTGGTTGTCGCGCCGATCGTTGCCGCCACCGCGGCCGGCGGGCGCACGACCGGCAGGCGCACCGCCGCCGCGCGGCGCCGCGTTCATCGCCGGACCGGCGCGTCCGCCGCCATTGTTCATGCGCACCGCGCCGCGATCAGGCCGCGGTCCGGGCCGGGCGCCGGGCCCAGGATGCGGCTGGATGGCTGGCCGCCCCGGCCGCGCGCCGTGGTCGGGCCATGGGTGGATGCCCGGCCGGCCAGGCCGGACGCCAGGACCCGGATGGGGCTGGATCTCCGGCCGCCCGGGCCTGACCGCGCCGGGACGGCCAGCGCCGGGCCGTGGACGCATGTGGCGGGCGCGATCGAACTGTCCGCGGTGATGGTCCCACCAGCGGCGGTCGCGGCGGATGTGACGCCAGCGGCCGCCGTACCAGTAATAGAAGTAGCCGTTGTTCCAGTAAGGCGGGTAGAGATAGGCGTACTCATAATATTCCGGTGCGATGTAGTCAGGGCCGGTGTCGACCACCACCGGGGCTGGCGCGGGACCCGCGCGGCCGCCGGCCAGATAGTTTCCGCTGGCGTAGCCACTCGTGCCGGCGAAGCCGAGCTGGCACCACCCGTTGCCGAGGCAGGCCTGCACGTCGACCCTGGACCCGGCCGGCATCGTGGCGACGACCCCGTAGCCGGTGCCGGGCCCGCTGCGGAGATTGAGGTCGGTCGTCACGGTGGCCGGATAGGCCAGGGCGGCCCCCGCCGAAATCGCGGCGAGGCCCGCCCCCGCCAAGGCAGAACGGACAAGGCTCGACATTGCGTTCTCCTCTGTCATGGCGGCGACCGCCCGATCTTGGGCGGTTCGCCTCCAATTCACCCGATGAGCTTGCGTCTTTCACGCGGGGGCGTTGCAGCCCCTGCGCGAAAGGCCGAAAGCTCCGATCCTAGCGCCGCTGGCGATGGCCACCGCCAGCGCGGGCACGGCCGCCGCCGCCGCGTGCGGCATGCCGCACGGCTGACCGATGCGCCGCCGCGTGGCGTGCGGCGCGATGAGCGGCCTGGCGGCGGACGGCCGCATGGCGATGGACCTGCTGCCGGACTGCCCGGTGGTGGACCGCCTGCGCGCGACGAGCGGCGTGGCGTGCGCGCTGCGCGGCACGGTTCGCGTGATGTGCCGAGCGGCGCTCCTGGCGGATCACGTTGCGCTGATGGGCGATCCGGCGGTGCTGGCGTTGAACCATCCGGTGCTCGTGACGCGCGTAGCGGTGGCTGCGGATGAAGCTGCGGTGCGCGTGCCACCAGCGCCGGTCGCGGCGGACGTGACGCCAGTGGCCACCGTACCAATAATAGAAATAGCCGTTGCGCCAGTAGGGAGGATATTCGTAGGCATAGGCGTAGTATTCCGGCAGCACGGCTGCGCCGACCACCGCCGCCCCAATGGCCGGTCCGGCGCCGGCGATATAGGCGGCGCTCGCGTAGCCCTGGAGCCCGCGGAAGCCGAGATGGCACCAGCCGCCGCCGCAGCTATGGACGTTGACCCCGGCGCCCGCGGGGATCGTTGTCTCGACGGCATAGCCGCCGCCCGGGCCGGTCCGAAGGTTGAGGGCGGTAGTGACGGTGGCCGGATAGGCCATGGCGACGCCGGCCGAGGCGGCCAGCAGGGCGGAGCCGGCCACCACCGCACGGAGCTTGATGAACATTGTGCGCTCTCCCCAATTTTTTGGCGGCGACCCGCCGGCAGGCGGGCCACGCGAGGGTTGTCTCTTGGGAGAACGTCGCCGCCGCCGATGGGTTGCACCGGCGGCCCGCCGCTCACGTCGCACGCCTGAAACGTGGTGAAGACGGAAAGGATTCGGCTCAGCGGTTGCCGCGCGCCTCGGCCAGCATCGCCTCGGCACCCTTTCTCAGGAAGGCGAGGTCGGTGCCGAGCGTCACGAACGCGAAGCCGCGCCTCGTGTAGTCGGCGGCAAAAGCCGGCGTGTTGGCGAAGATCCCGGCCGGCTTGCCGGCGTCGCGGCAGGCGGCGAGGATGCGGTCGAGCGCAGCGCCGACCCGCGGATCGGCCGGGTCCGACGCGGTACCCCCGGAGAGCGACACCGCGAGATCGTTCGGCCCGACGAAGATGCCGTCGAAGCCGGGGGTCGCGAGGATCGCGGGCAGGTTCTTCAGCGCCGTCTCGGTCTCGATCATGCCGAGCGCGACGGTGCGACGGTTGGAGCCGGCGAGGTAGGCGTCGCGGTCGAGGGCCGTCAGGGCCAGCGCCCGGTTCGGTCCCCAGCTCCGCCGGCCGAGCGGCGGGAACTTCGCCGCGTTGACGAAGGCCTGGGCGATTTCCGGCGTATCGACCATGGCGCAGATCACACCGGCGGCGCCGGCGTCGAGCATCTGGCTCGCGACGTCGAAGGCGCCGACCGAGACGCGGACCCAGCAGGCCACACCGCCCAGCGCCGCCGCGGCGATGCCGCCACGGACCTCGCCGGGATCAACCAGCCCGTGCTGGAGGTCGAACACGATGGCGTCGTAGCCGCACAGCGCGAGCGTCTCGGCGACGGCCGGCTCGGCGGTCGACATCCAGGCCGCCCAATGGACTTTTCCGGAGGCGAGATCGAACGCGGGCAGGCCGGCCATGGGGGCGCTCCGGCTGAGGCTGCGGGGAAGCGGGGGTCGGTCAGCCGCCGGACTTGAGCTCAGTCAGCGCCGCCTCCAGGAGGTCGTTCATCTGCCGCCGGATCTGGTGATCGGAAACGGACAGGCCCTTGGCGTCGAAATCGCTCCGGAGCTTGCGGAACACGTCCTCCTCGCCGGCTTCCTCGAGGTCGGCCGCGATCAGGGCGTTCTCATAGTCCTCGACCGCCATGCCCTCGAGGCCGAGCAGGCCGGCGGCCCACTTCCCGAGGCGGCGGTTCCGCCGGGCGATGGCCCGAAACCGCAACTCCTCGTCGAGAACGAGATGACGCTCGAAAGCTTCTTCGCGCCGGTCGAAGGTGGTCATGGCTGCCTGCGGCCTGCTCTGCTCAAGCTCGAACGCCTTGCATATCGGCTCCATCCCCCCAAATCAATCAGGTCCGGCCCGACTCTGCGTTGGCCCGGACCGCCGCGCGTTGTATCGCCGGTGGTGATCGAGTAGGGTGCGCCGCGCGCGACGGGCCCTTTGCCCTTGAGTCCCTCGGATTCGTCCCTCGGGCTGTTGTGCAGACCGGCGCCGCGCCGGTAAGAGCGGGAGCGCCGGCCGTGATCGATTTCCCCAAAGAACGGTACATGCCCATGAATCGCCGCCGTCGGGTCTATGAAGGCAAGGCGAAGATCCTCTACGAGGGACCGGAGCCCGGCACGCTGATCCAGCACTTCAAGGACGACGCCACCGCCTTCAATGCCAAGAAGCATGAGGTGATCGACGGCAAGGGCGTGCTGAACAACCGTATTTCCGAGTATATTTTCCAGAACCTCAACGACATCGGCGTGCCGACGCACTTCATCCGTCGGCTCAACATGCGCGAGCAGTTGATCCGCGAGGTCGAGATCATTCCACTGGAAGTGGTCGTGCGCAACGTCGCTGCCGGCTCGCTGTCGCAGCGGCTCGGCATGGAGGAAGGTACCCAGCTTCCCCGCTCGATCATCGAATTCTACTACAAGAACGACGGCCTCGGCGATCCGATGGTTTCGGAAGAGCACATCACCGCCTTCGGCTGGGCGTCGCCACAGGACATTGACGACATCATGTCGCTCGCGATCCGCGTGAACGACTTCCTCTCCGGCCTCTTCCTTGGCGTTGGCATCCGCCTGGTCGACTTCAAGATGGAGTGCGGCCGGCTGTGGGAGAACGACATCGCGCGGATCGTCGTCGCCGACGAGATCAGCCCCGATTCCTGCCGGCTGTGGGACATGAAGTCGAACGAGAAGCTCGACAAGGACCGCTTCCGCCGCGATCTCGGCGGGCTCCTCGACGCCTATAGCGAAGTGGCGAAGCGCCTCGGCATCCTGTCGGAGAGCGAGAACCCGCCTGCCAAGCGCGGCCCTACCCTCGTCAGCGGCTGATCTTCTCCCTGTTCGGGGAGAGACTAGGGCGACGCGGCCTGGGGGGACTGGCGCGATGAAGGCGCGGGTGATCGTCACGCTGAAGCAAAGCATCCTCGATCCGCAGGGCAAGGCGATCGAGGGCGCCGCCAGGAGCCTTGGCATCGACGGGGTGGCGACCGTTCGTCAAGGCAAGGTGTTCGACCTCGACCTCAAGACCGAGGATCGCACCGCTGCCGAGCGGACGCTCGCGACCCTCTGCGAGCGCCTCCTCGCCAATCCGGTCATCGAAAGCTATTCCACCGAGCTTCTCGGCTGAGGGAGCGCTTGCCCGTGCATTCGGATCTTGTCGCCTCCGATCCCGCCGCCGTGCCGGTCTGGCCCCTCGCCGAGGGAAGTGATGCGGCAGCGCTCCCCGGGGGCGCGCGGCGCTGGATCGCGGCGACCGGCTTCACGGCGAAGGCCGGCCGAATCCTCCAGGTGCCTGGAGATGACGGCCGCCTCGCCGGCATTGTCCTCGGCGTCGGCGATGATCCCTTCGCCGCGGCCCTGCTCGCGACCGAGTTGCCGGCCGGCACCTATCGCTTCGCGGCGCCCCCACCCGATCCGCGTCTCGCGACGCTCGGCTTCCTCCTCGGCCGCTATCGCTTCGAGCGCTACCGCAAGGGCGAGGCAAAGGCCGTGCGGCTGGTCGTGCCCGACGGCATCGATGGTGAGGACGTAAGCCGGGTCGCTGGGGCCGTCGGCTTCACGCGCGACCTCGTCAACACGCCGACCAGCGACATGGGGCCGGCCGAGCTGGAAGCTGCCGCCCGCGCGCTCGCCGAAAGCCATGGCGCGGTCTGTGTCACGACCGTCGGGGAAGAGCTGCTGGCACAGAATTTCCCGATGATCCATGCCGTCGGCCGCGCCGCCGCGCCGGCCAACGCGCCGCGGCTGATCGATCTTCGCTGGGGCCCGGAGGACGCGCCCAAGGTTACGCTGGTCGGCAAGGGCGTGTGCTTCGATTCCGGCGGCCTCGACATCAAGCCGGCCAGCGCCATGCTGCTGATGAAGAAGGACATGGGCGGCGCCGCCAACGTCCTGGGTCTCGCCTGCATGGTGATGGAGGCGCGCCTGCCGGTGCGCCTCCGCGTGCTGGTCCCGGCGGTCGAGAATGCGATCTCGGGGGACGCGTTCCGGCCGGGCGACGTGCTCCACAGCCGCAAGGGCATCACGGTCGAGATCGGCAATACCGACGCCGAAGGCCGCCTCGTCCTCGCCGATGCGCTGGCGCTGGCCGACGAGGAGTCGCCCGAGCTGATCGTCGACATGGCGACGCTGACGGGTGCCGCCCGCGTCGCCCTCGGCCCGGACCTTCCGGCTCTCTTCACCGACGACGACCAGCTCGCCGCCGACCTCGCCCGTCATGGCGCGGCGGAGCACGATCCGGTCTGGCGGCTGCCGCTGTGGGCTCCCTATCGCCGCATGCTCGATTCGAAGATTGCCGACACCAACAACGTCTCCTCGGGCGGCTATGCCGGCGCGATCACCGCGGCCTTGTTCCTGGCCCGTTTCGTCGAGCGCGCCCGCGCCTGGGTGCATTTCGACATCTACGCCTGGACGCCGAGCGCGAAGCCCGGGCGCCCCGAGGGCGGCGAGGCCTACGCCATCCGCGCTCTCTACGCGCTGCTCGCGGCCCGCTACCCGGCGTGATCTTGCCGGCCGGCTACGCTTGCGCCTATGAGGGGCATCGTCGCCACGCGGACTTGCCGATGCCGGTCACGCTGCGCGCATCGCAGGCGTTGACGCTGCTGCACGAATTTGCCCTCGCCCAGGTGCAGGACGGCGAGCCCGACCTGTCGGCACGGCAGATTGCGGTGCTCCTCACGGTCTATCTCGAGGCGCCCCCGCACACCGTGCGCGGCCTTGCCGCGAAGCTCGGCGTCGGCAAGCCGGTGATTACCCGCGCGCTCGATACCATGGGCCGGATCGGCCTTCTGGCCCGCCGCCGCGACGACCGGGACCGCCGCAACGTCATCGTCGACCGGACCGACGCCGGGGTCCGCTATGTCGAGCGCCTCGCCGCGCTGATCGCAGCCACCGTGGAGGAGCTGACGCCGTGAACGCGCTCGACCCGCGCCTCACCGCCGCCCGGCCTGACCTGGCGGCGGCGCATCTCCGCGGCCGGGTGGTGGCGGAGCGCTTCGTCGAGGGCTCGGCCGCGGTCGTCGCGGTCGGCCATGCGCCACTGCGGGCCGCGCCGCGGGACGACGCGCCGCTCCTGACCGAGGCGCTGATGGGCGAGCCGGTCACTGTCTATGACCGCCGCGACGGCTGGGCGTGGGCGCAGCTTGATGACGACGGCTATGTCGGCTGGATGCCGGAAACGGCGCTGACCTTGCCGGGTCCTGCCGTGACGCACCGGGTGGTGGCGACGCTGAGCTTCATATTCCCAACGCCAAGCATCAAGGTGCCGCCGCGCGACACCGTGCCGATGGGCGCCCGGGTCGCGGTGACGGACGAAAGCCGACGGTTGGCCGCGCTTGCCGGCGGCGGCTTTCTTCCCGCGACTCATCTCGCGCCGCACGGCTCGGCCGAGTTCGACTTCGTCGCGGTCGCGGAGCGCTTCGTCGGCGCGCCCTATCTCTGGGGCGGCAAGACTGCCGCCGGGATCGACTGTTCTGGCCTGGTCCAGGTCGCGCTCGCCATGACCGGCGTGGTCGCGTCGCGGGATACCGACCTCCAGGAGGCGGCGCTCGGCCGCCCGGTCGCCGACTGGACCCCGGCGACGCTGCGCCGTGGCGACCTCCTGTTCTGGCCCGGCCATGTCGCCATCGTGCTTGGCCACGGTCGCATGATCCATGCCAACGCTCACCACATGGCGGTCGCGATCGAGCCGATCGCCGAGGCAGTCGCGCGCATCGCGGCGGTCGACAGCCCGGTCAGCTCGGTGCGACGGCTGACGCGGCGGCCTGCCGCTCCTGCGCCATAAAGGCCGCGAGGCGGGCCGCTTGGTCGGCCGTGACGAACAGGCCGAGCTTGGTTCGGCGCCACAGCACGTCTTCGGCGGTCTCCGCCCATTCCTCCGCCATCAGATAGCGGACTTCGCGGGCACTGAGGCCCGCGCCGAAATCTTCGCCGAGGTCGGCTGCCTTGCCAGCGCCCTTGAGGATTACCCGCGCGCGGCTGCCATAGGCAAAGGCGAGGCGCTCGGCCAGTGCCGGCGTCAGGAACGGGTGATCGCCGAGCAGCGCCGTCCGCACCGTCGCGGGCGAGACATCGCCGCCGGGGAGGGGTGTGCGCGCAGTCCAGCGCGGCGCGCGCGTAGCATCGAGATGGGGCGCGAGTCGAACCAGCGCGGCCTCGGCGAGGCGGCGATAGGTCGTGATCTTGCCCCCGAACACCGTAAGGAGCGGCGCCTTGTCCGCCGGCGCATCGAGCCCGAGCACGTAGTCGCGGCTCGCCTCCTGCGCCTTGCCGGCGTGGTCGTCATAGAGCGGGCGCACCCCGGAATAGCGCCAGACCACTGCCTCCGGCCGCACCGGGTCGCGAAAATAGTCGCTGACCGAGCGGCAGAGATAGGCGACCTCCTCGTCGCTCGCGGCGACCTTGTCGGGATCGCCGGCATAGTCGCGGTCGGTCGTGCCGATCAGGGTGAAGGCGCCGAGATAGGGGATGGCGAAGTCGACCCGGCCGTCGCGGTTCTGGAAGATGTAGGCGCGGTCGTGGTCATAGAGCTTCGGCACCACGATGTGGCTGCCCTGGACGAGCCGGATGGCGCCGGGCGCCCGGCTGCCGAGGACGCCGTGCAGTACTGGCTCGACCCACGGCCCGGCGGCATTGACGATGACGCGGGCCTCGACCTCCTCACCGGCGGCCGTCGCGAGCACCCAGCGGTCGGCATGGCGGGTCGCGGCCGCGATCCTGGTGCGTGGATGGATGACGGCGCCGCGATCAGCAGCGTCGCGCGCGTTCAGCACCACGAGGCGGGCGTCGTCGACCCGGCAGTCCGAATATTCGAAGCCTTGGCGATAGCGTGGCTGGAGCGGCCGGCCGGCCACGTCGCGCGTAAGGTCGAGCGCCCGCGATGGCGGCAGGCTGCGCCGCCCGCCGAGATGGTCGTACAGGAACAGGCCGAGCCGTAGCATCCAGGGCGGCCTGAGGCCTTCGTGGTGAGGCAGGACGAAACTGAGCGGACGCACCAAATGGGGCGCGATCTTGAGCAGCACCTCGCGCTCGGCCAGCGCCTCCCGCACCAGCCGGAACTGGTACTGCTCGAGATAGCGCAGGCCGCCATGGACGAGCTTGGTCGAGGCGGAGGAGGTGGCGTGGGCGAGGTCGCCCTGCTCGAACAGCACGACCGAGACGCCGCGACCGGCGGCATCGCGGGCAATGCCGCAGCCGTTCACGCCGCCGCCGATGATTGCAAGGTCGTACATCGGCGCTCAGGGACCAGGAGTCGGATCGGGATTGGCGACCAATATCACCGCTCGCCGCCGGCCGGTCATGCGTCATTGTTCCGTCGCGAGGTCCGGGCAAGGCCATGCTCGGTCTTTTCCCAGAGATGCGGCGCGGCGGCGAGCTGGAACAGAGCGCGGTAGGCGGCAACGGACGACAACAGCCAATAGACCGGCATCCAACAGACGTCGCCGAGATAGCCGCGAAGGCGGCGCCGGCGGATCCCGGCGACGGCAAGCCAAGCGGTGGCGCCGAAGCCGAACACGAGATTGGCCGCGTCGACATAGGCCAGCGGCGCCTCTGCAACCGAAGTCCCATTTGCCAGCATGTGTGGCAGGCGCCAGACGAAGTCGGCCAGGAGCACCGGCAGCGTCATCGCCGAGAGCGGCACGCCGGCGACGATCGCGTTGAGGGCGAGGAAGCGGACCACGCCGAGGTCGGCGAGCAACAGGCGCGGACGGCACGCGTGGATCCACCAGGTTAGGCTGTAGCCCTTCAGCCACCGGGTGCGTTGCCGCATCCAGAGACCGAGCCGGTTCGGCGCTTCCTCGAAGGTCGAGGAAGGGATCGTCGTCATGCCATAGCCGCGGCGGGCGAGGCGGAGGCCGAGGTCGGCATCCTCGGTGACGTTCCAGGGGTCCCACGCCCCGACGTCGCGGAGCGCCGCCACGCGAAAATGGTTCGAGCTGCCGCCGAGGGGAAACGGCAGGCCGAGCGCGGCGAGGCTCGGCAGGAAAGCGTCGAACAGCGCCGCGTATTCGATCGTGAACAGCCGCGTCAGCCAGCCGTCATGGCTGTTGTCGATGGTGAGTGCCGCCTGGACGCACGCGAGCGCCGGAGGCCCAGCGGCGAAGGCCGCGAGGGCCATGCAAAGCTGGTCCGGATCGGGCCGGTCCTCGGCGTCGTAGATCACGAGGAAGCTGCCGCGGGCCGCGGCGAGCGCGACGTTCAGCGCCCGCGGCTTGGTGCGCGGCAGCCCGGCCGGCAGGCGCAAGACCTCGATATGGCCCGGGAGCCGGTGCCGCGCGAGTGCAGCTTCGGTTTCGGTGTCGTCGCCTTCGACGAGCAGCTTGATATCGAGCTTGGCCGCCGGATAATCGCGGCATTAGGTAGCAAACGCACCAACGAAATCGTCGCTCCCTAGGCCATCGGCCGGCACAATGGCGGCATGGCCGAACCCCATGTGCTGACGAGCCTGCGGAAGAAGCGGGCGGACATTGAGGACCTAATCGCCACCCTCGATAAGCGGCTCGCGCTCGCCCGCCGCGACCTGGCGCACGTCTCCGCGACGATCAAGCTGTTTGAGGCTCCGGCTGCGCCCGGCGACGTGCGGTCATATACCGACCTTCACCGCCTGTTCCGGCGGGGCGAGATTGTGACGCTCTGCAAGGCTGCGCTGGCCGCTGAGGGGCCGTTGGACACGCGCGAGCTATCCCGCCGCGTCGTGGCCGCCAAGGGGTTCAACGAAGCCGACAACGAGCTACGGAAGGCTATAGCCTTCAGGATTGTTCAGGCGCTCACGATGCAGGCAAAGCGGGGATTGCTGGCGAGCGAGAAGCGGGGCGGCCTCCGGGTGTGGCGCATCTCATAGTTGCGTTCAGCCGCCCGTGTCCCTAGACTTATGGTCATGTATCTCATGTACGTCGACGAGAGCGGAGACAGCGGCCTCCAGAACTCGCCTACACGATATTTCGGCCTGTCGGGCATCGTTGTCCACGAAACG
>DASZVN010000174.1:0-16137 GCA_035547055.1 Hyphomicrobiales bacterium | reverse complement strand
CTCGATTTCGCCGGTACGGCTATCGACAGGACCATCCTCGACGCTGACGCCGATCGCGGCGATCTCGGAGGCAAGCGCCCGCGGGAACTTGGCCCCGAGGCCTCCCCCCTCCCCGGTCGAGTTCCAAGCGCCGAACAGAAGCGCGGTGGGCGATACTTCGAGCAGCGTAGCGGCGTTTGCGGGCTTCGCCTCCGCCAAGCGGATGCCGAGCTCGCTTTTTGGAAACGGCTGGCCGTCGAGCAGGCTGTCGCGCAGGATCGCGTCGTAGACCCGGTGGGGCGCATCGAGCGAGGTGATCTCCTCGATGCCGGTCAGGCCCTTGCCGCGGAAGTCGACGGCGACGTGCGGCACCACCGCGGCACCTTCGCGGATTGCGCCGAGGAGGGCCTCCTCCAGGCGGTTGGCCTGGCTCTGCACACTGTCGACCAATGCGCACCAGACATCTTCGCCCGCGACCCGGCGCCGCTCCAGGACGTGCCGCGGGCCGCCGCCGCGCCGCTCTTCGGGGTAGGTTGGCGGAAAAATTTTGTCCCCTTGGCCACCGACCGGCTGAAGCCGCTGGCGGCGGCGGAGGGCGGCATCTTCGGCGACGGCCCGATTGAGTTCGGCGTAATCCATTGGATCCCTCCCGTTTTCAGCAGCGTTATCGGCTGCCGGCGAGTGAGTCAAGCAATCATCACAATAACTGTTCGGATACTTTTTTGGAGAATGCTGATACGCGGTCCGCGTGTGAGGCGAATATCATGACCACAGAGCTCGATCGGCTCCGCGAATCCACGCCCCGTTGGAGCATCGAGCGGCGACTCAACTTTATCGCGAGTCGCCTGAACTGGGAACGGCGGATCAATCGTGCCGATCTGGTGGCCCGCTTCGGCATATCGCCGAACCAGGCGACGGCCGATCTCCGCCGCTTCGCCACCCTTCATCCGGGTGCCCTGGTCTACGATACACGCACCAAGATCTACCGGGCGGGGCCGGGCTGGAACCGGCCGGACGCAGCGGATGCCGTCGTACTGCTGCGCGATCTGCGTCTGGTCGCCGAGGGCGTGCTCCCCGCTGACGAAACCGCTCTGGTGCACGCGCCGGCGCTGGGTCTGGCCGAGCCGCCGGTCCGTGCCGTGCCGCCCGCGATCCTCTCCGCCGTGGTGACGGCAATTCGCGACCGTCGGGCGCTCAACGTCGTCTACCAATCGTTCTCCGCGCCTGAGCCGCGGCGGCGCCTGCTGGAGCCACACGCCCTCGTCTTCGACGGCTTCCGCTGGCATGCCCGCGCTTGGGACGCCGACGAGGAGCGCTTCAGGGACTTTGTCCTCGGCCGGATGAGCGAGCCCGTGGACTCGAGCCCGGCAGCTGTGGAAAGCGATCAGGACGTCGAATGGCAAACAAGCGTCACGCTCGAGATTGCTCCCCACCCGGGCCTCTCGGCGCCACAGCGCGCCGCCGTCGAGGCCGACTACGGCATGGTGGATGGACGGCTTTTCCTGACCTGCCGTCAGGCAATGCTATATTATGTGAGGCGCCGGCTTGGCCTCATGGCCGATCATCAACAGCGCTCTCCTCAAGATCAGCAAATCATCTTAACGGGTATCAATTAGATACAATGACCATTTTCCTTTATAGGCCATTATTCTGAATGGCCTCACGGTGATCGACGATCTCACCAATATCGCCAGACCGTCGTGATGGGCGGTCGCAAGTCCCGAGAAAGCGCTGGACGGCCGCGGCGGCGGGCGGGATAGTTTGGCCCAGAAGGATCTCCGGCGCCGGCCGTCGCGCCGGGGGCGCGGGAGGGTCAATCGTGGCAGAGGTCGTCGCAGCCTTCGGCGTGCCGCACACGCCGTTCTATCCGATGATGGTCAAGCGGGATGGGCCGCAGTCGGAGACGGCGCAGTTCTTCGCCCGCCTCCGGGCCGATCTCGAGCGCATCCGGCCGGACGCGATCGTGCTGTTCAGCACCGACCACCTCAACACCTTCTTCTTTGACAACCTGCCGATCTTCGCGATGGGCGTGACCGAGCGCTTCCACGGCCCGGTCGACGAGCCGCCCGAGGTGCCGATGTACCAGGTGCCGTCGCGGCCGGACTTCGCGGCCCATCTCCGCGGCGCCTGCATCGCCGCCGGCTTCGACGTGGCGCTGACCGAGAAGTTCGGCGTCGACCATTCCTTCATCGTGCCGCTGCACTTCCTGACGCCGGACATGTCGGTGCCGGTGGTGCCGATCTTCGTCAGCGGCCACGTGCCGCCGCTGCCCTCGGCGCGGCGCTGCTTCGACCTCGGCCGCACCATCGGCGACGCGGTTGCGTCCTGGCCCGGCGATCTTCGGGTCGCGGTGATCGGCAGCGGCAGCTTCTCGCTCGACGTGTTCGGGCCGCTGATGGCACCGGGCCGCACCGACGGCGTGCCCGATCCGGGGTGGGCCGAGCGCATCTGCCGCCTGATGGAGCAGGGCGAGGCCGACGCGCTGATCGACGAGACGACGCCGAAGCAGCTCGCCCGCGCCGGCAATGTCGCCGGCGAGGTGCTGAACTGGATCGCGATGCTCGGCGCCATCGGGCCCAGGCCGGCGCGCTATCTCCTGCCGCAGCTCGGCCAGGGCCACGCCTACGCCGTGTGGGAGGGGCGCTGACCATGTCCGTCTACGAGGTCAACTATCTCTGCCGCGAGCTGCTGCGCGACAAGGCGTTTCGCGAGAAGATGAAGACCGATCCGAAGGCCGCGCTGGCTGCGCGCGACCTTACCGAGGAGGAGCGCGCGGCGCTGCTCGGCGGCGACGTCGGCAAGCTCTACCGCATGGGCGCGAACTCGTTCCTGATGGGCTACCTGCCGCGCTTCGAGGCCTGCGGCATCACGCTGCCGGTCTACAACGAGCGCATGCGCGCCGAGGCGCCGCCCCAGGCTCAATAGGTCCGCGGAGGCGGATCCGCCTATGCCTCGCGCGCGAAGCGCCGCCGCCAGTCGAGCTGGCGGCGGCGGAGGTCGGGCGCATCGAGCAGCGCCACGGCGAGCAGCACCCCGCCGGTGACGATATAATGGGTGTAGGGCGCAACCCCGATCGCGGTCAGGCCGGAGCGGAGCGCGCACAGCACGAGCACGCCGCCGGCAATGCCGACCGGCGTGCCCTTGCCGCCGGTCAGCGAGACTCCGCCGATGATCGCGGCGGCGGTGCCGGGCACCAGCGCGTCGGCGAGCGCGATCGGCGACGCCGCGGCAAGGCTGTAGCTGAGGAGCGCGCCGACCAGCGCGGTCAGCGCACCCGACGCCATGAAGATGCCGACGACGATCCGGCGGACCGGCACGCCGGCCGTCGCCGCGGCGCGGCGGTCGCTGCCGGTCGCGACCACGTCCCGGCCGATCCGGGTGCGGGCGAAGAGGAAGGCGACGAGCACGAACGCCACGATCGCCGCGACGTTGCGGACCGAGAACAGGCCGAGGAACGGCTGGTTCATCAGGAGCGCCGTGTCCATGTCGTCGAAGCCGATGGTGTCGTTGCCGGTCAGGACGTAGCCGAGACCGCTGAGGGTGAGCAGGCCGCCCAGCGTGACGCCGAGCGAGCTCAGGCCGAGCCAGTTCATGATCGCGCCTTGGGCGGCCCCGGAGGCGAGGCCGACCACCAGTGCCGCGACGATGCCGAGCCAGGGATCGTGATTGCCGACGATGACTGCGACGCAGGCCGACAGGCTCAGCATGCCCCCGACCGAGATGTCGTATTCGCGGATGATCATGGTGAGGCCGAGCGCCAGCGCCACCGGCCCGATCGTCGCGAACTGCTGCAGCACGCTGAAGGCGGTCGCGACGTTCAGGAAGCGGCCGCGGCCCTGGTCGGCGACGGCGAGCACGGCGACGATCACCGCGAGCAGCACGAAGGCGCGGAGCGAGCGGTTGGCGAATGCGCGAGAGAACCAAGTCATGCTTGCGCACCGTTGAACGGACTCCCGCCGTCATCCCGGCCGAAGCGAAGCGAAGAGCCGGGATCGGCCGCCAGGTGCCACGCCTGAAACCGGATCACGGATCGCGGCTTCGCCGCGTCCGGGATGACAGGCAGTCGCACATCGTGAAAAGGCCCCGGCATCATCGCGTGCCGCCGACGGTCTGCAGCATGATCACGCCGAGCACGATCACGCCGACCAGGAAATACTGCATCGCGGTGCTGAAGCCGTTGAGGAGCAAGAGCCCCTCGACCAGCGCGATGATGAAGGCGCCGAACAGCGTCCGCACCGCCGAGCCCTCGCCGCCCTGGATCGCGGTGCCGCCGACCAGGACGGCGCTGATCGCCTGGTATTCGTAGCCGGCGCCCGAGGTCATCTCGCCGGTCGAATAGCGCGCCGCCATCAGCACGGCCGAGATCGCCGTGCAGACACCGGCGAGGGCATAGGCGGCCGTCACCGTGCGCCAGCCGACGATGCCGGCGGCCTCGGCGGCGCGCGGGTTGCTGCCGACCATGTAGAGATTGCGCCCGAAGCGGGTGAAGGAGAGGACGAACTGGCCGAGCGCGACCGAGGCGAGGAAGGCCACCAGCGGCAGGGACACCGGGCCGATCCGCCCCTCCTTCAGGAAGTCGAGCGTGCCGGCCTGGGGATAGACGCCCCTGCCGCCGGTGAAATAGGTGGCGAGCCCGGTGATGAGCGCGAGCATCGCCATGGTGACGATGATCGGGTTGGCGCGAAAATAGCCGATGACCCAGCCCTGGGCGGCGCTGAGCGCGGCGCTGAACAGGAAGGCTGCGGCGAGCGCCGCCCAGACGCCGAAGGACAGGCTCGCGGCGACGAAGACGATCGTCGTCGCCGAGAGCGTGGCGCCGAGGCTGAACGACATGATGTTGCCGGACAGCGTGATGAAGGTCATCCCGACCGCGACGCAGCCGACGAAGGACAGCGTGTCGAGCAGCGTGAGCAGGCTGCCGGCGGTGAGGAAGCCGGGCGTCGTCAGCGCGAACCCGGCGAGCAGCACGATCGCGACCGTCCGGACGCCCCACAGCACGCGGAGGCCCGTCCGCCGCGGCAGGCGCAGCCGGGCAAGGCCGTCGCGCGGTTCGCTCGCCGCCTCGGCGGGGCGGGACTCGCTCGCGGTCATGCCGCGTCCGCGGCGGCAGCCGGGTGGGTGATGTCGCGCACGATCTGCTCCAGGCCGATGGCCGGCCGGGCATAGGTCGCGACCTGGCGGCCGCGATAGAGCGTGTGGACGATGTCGGCCATGCCGACGATCTCCTCGAGCTCGCTCGAGGTCATGACGATACCATAGCCTTCGGCGCAGAACTGGCGCATCAGCCGGTAGATCTCGGCGCGGGCGCCGACGTCGATGCCGCGGGTCGGCTCGTGCAGCACCAGGACGCCGGGCTCGCCGCGGTCGAGGCAGCGGCCGAAGGCGAGCTTCTGCTGGTTGCCGCCGCTCAGCTCCTCGGCGCGGGCCGCCATGCGGCGGCGGTCGACGCCGACCAGGCCGGCGAGGCGCCGCGCGGCGGCACCGAGGCCGCGGCGGTCGAGCAGGCCGAAGCGTACGTAGCGGGCGAGCCGGGTGGCGACCAGGTTGTCGCCGACCCGGAGGCGGCGGAAGATGCCCTGCTCGGCGCGATCGCCCGAGACGAACAGCACGCCGCGCCGGAGCGCCGTCGCCGAGGAGCCGAGCGGCAGCGGGCGGCCTCTCACCGCGACCCGGCCCCTGGCGTCCGGCACGAGCCCGGCGAGGGCGCTGGCAATCTCGTCCGCGCCCGAGCCGACCTGGCCGGCGACCGCGACGATGGCACCCTTCGGCACCTCCATGTCGAAGCGCACCACGTGGCCCGGTACCGCGAGCCCCTCGACGGTCATCACGGCGCCGCGGGCGGCGGCGCCGGCCTCGGGGTACATTTCCTGGAAGCTGCGGCCGAGCATCAGCTCGATCAGGGTGTTGCGGTCGAGCATGCCGACCGGACGCGTCGCGACATGGGCGCCGTTGCGGAGCACGGTGACGCTGTCGCAGATGCGGAACACCTCGGCGAGCCGATGGGTGATGTAGACCACCGAGCGCCCTTCGCGCCTGACCGCGAGCAGCGCGGCGAAGATGCGCTCGATCTCGATGTCGGAGAGGGTCGCAGTCGGCTCGTCGAGGATCAGGATGCGGGCGTCACGCGCCAGCATCCGCGCGATCTCGACGAGCTGGCGCGCGCCCATGCCGAGCCGCCCGACCGGGGTGTCGAGCCCGATGCCGTCCGCCTCGAGCAGGCGCAGCACTTCCGCTGCCCGGCGCCGCAGCGCCGGCCGCTTGTGGAAGAAGGGCACGCGGACCGAGCCCAGCCAGATGTTGTCGAGGACCGAGAGGTCGGGACAGAGGCTCAGCTCCTGCGACACCAGCGCGATGCCGAGCGCCTCGGCGTGGCGCGGCGAGGCGATGGCCTGGTCGATGCCATCCACCGCGATCGTGCCGGCGTCGGGGCGATGGGCGCCGGTCAGAAGCTTGACGAGGGTGGACTTGCCGGCGCCGTTCTCGCCGCAGATTGCGCGCACCTCGCCGGCGCCGATGTCCAGGCTGACGTCGCTCAGCGCCGCGATGTCGCCGAAGCTCTTCGACAGGCCGCGGACGGCCAGCACCGGTTCAGGCATTGCAGCATCACCCCGTCATCGCGAGGAGCGGAGCGACGAAGCAATCCAAGGCGGCTGGCGAAGGCGCTCGTGGCCCCGGATCGCTTCGCTGCGCCCGCAATGACGCCGACAGGCGGGGGACGGCCGGCACCGGCGCTGGCCGTCCGCCGGGTGCCTCAGAAGGTGCAGAGGTCGGCATATTTCGAGAGCGTCGCGGTGTCGACGATCTCGTGCGGGCCGTGCTGGCGCTTCGGCTGCTTGACGCCGTCGAACACCTTGGCGACGGCGTCGGCTCCCATCTTGCCCTCGATCGAGGGCGCGACCAGCACCGTCGCGACCATCGTGCCGGCGCGGATGTCCTGGATGCCCGGCTTCTGGCACGAGCCGCCGACGATGACGAGCCCGTTCTCGCCGAGCTTCACGCCGGCCGATTTCGCCGCCTGCACGGCGGCGTTGGCGATGGTGTCGCTCATGCCGTAGAAGGCATCGAGGCCGCCCTGGCCGGAGAAGCGGGCGATGAGCTGGCCCGCGGCCCGCTCGGCTTTCACCGGATCCCACTGGGTGTCTTCCAGGGCGACGATCTTGTAGTTCGGGTGCTTGGCCATCACCGCCTTGATGGCGGCGGCGCGGGTCGGCGCGTTGCCCTCGGCCATGGCGCCGGCGAGCACGCCGATCTTGGCGGTCTTGCGATGGCTCGCCTCGAGCGCGTTGACGATCGCCTGCCCCGCCAGCGTGCCGGCAATGGTGTTGTCGGTGCCGACATAGGTCTCGTAGAGTTGGTCGTGGCTGTTGTCGGTGAAGGGCGCCGCGATCAGCACCACCGGGATGTGCGCCGCCTTGGCCCTCAGCAGCGGCGGCACGATCGCCTTCTGGCTCAGGATCTGGATGGCGAGGAGGTCGTATTTCTGCGCGATGGCGTCGTCGATCTGCTGCGCCTGCAGCGCCGGGTCGAATGGGCTCGAGAAGGTCGTCACCTTCATGCCGAGCGTGCCGGCCTCGCTGGTGAAATACTTGTTGATGGCGCCGAGATAGACGTCGTCGGTCGGCCCGAGGAACAGCGCGACGCGCTTGCCCTCGTGATGGTCCGCCGCCTGCGCGACGTGGAACGGCAGCGCCAGCGCTCCCAGCAGCAGACCTGCCGCAAGCATCCGCTTCAGCATGGTTTCCCCCCTCGTACTCACGTATTCGTTATCGCAAGCCTAGGCGCCTTCTCGGGGGCATTCAAGCTGGTTTGGCATCCGACAATGAGGCACCTAAGTAGTCGCTACATCCGGGGGAAGCGATGCCCAAAGAGTTCGCCGGTCGGCGCGAGGACCTGCGGCTGGTCACCGGCCGCGGACGCTATACCGCCGACTGGTCGTTGCCGGGGACCGTCCACGGCGGCTTCCTGCGGGCCGACCGGGCCCATGCCCTGATCCGCGGCATCGACACCAGCGCCGCCGCCGCGTCGCCCGGCGTGCTCGCGGTGCTGATCGGCGCCGACATCCTGGAAGCCGGCTATCTGAT
This sequence comes from Hyphomicrobiales bacterium, assembly GCA_035547055.1. GTDB lineage: Bacteria > Pseudomonadota > Alphaproteobacteria > Rhizobiales > Methylopilaceae > DASZVN01. Next base: position 8,077 of record DASZVN010000174.1, on the reverse strand, counting down.
CCCGCCGGGCGGCCCGCCGCTCAAGAGCGAGGACGGCACGCCGCTCCGGAACCCGTCGCGCCCGGCGCTGGCGACGGACCGCGTGCGCTTCGTCGGCGAGCCGTTGGCGCTGGTGGTCGCGGAGACGGCCGACGCGGCGGCCGACGCCATCGAGCTGATCGCGGTCGATTACGAGCCGCTGGCGGCAGTGGTCTCGGCCCCTGCCGCGATCGCGCCAGGGGCCGCGCAACTTCATGAGGCGGCGCCCGGCAACCTCGCCCTCGCCTTCGGCTATGGCGACAAGGCCGCGACCGAGGCCGCCTTCGCGAAGGCGGCTCACGTCGTGCGGGTCGACGTGACGGCCCAGCGCCTCTCGGCAAGCCCGATGGAGCCGAAATCGGCGCTGGTCGCCCACGATGCCGCCGGCGAGGTCACCGACGTCTACGTGCCCTGCCAAGGTGCGGCGGACATCGCCGCGGCGCTCGCGCAGGTCACGGGCGAGCCGATCGGGCGCTTCCGCATTCACGCCCAGGACGTCGGCGGCGCCTTCGGCGTGCGGAACGAGATCTATCCCGAATATGTCGCGCTGATGCTGGCCGCCCGCCGGCTCGGCCGCCCGGTGAAATGGGTCGGCACCCGGTCGGAGAGCATGGTCAGCGACCATCACGGCCGCGGCGCGGTGCTCACGGGCGAGCTGGCGCTCGACGCCGAGGGCCGCTTCCTCGCCCTCAGGATCGGCTGGCTGGTCGACCTCGGCGCCTGGTGCTCCAGCGCGGGGCCGCTCATCAACACCATCGCCGCGCCGCGGACCAGCGCGATCAACGCCTACCGCATCCCGTCGGCCTACGGCCTCAACCGCCTCGTCTTCACCAACGCGACCCCGGAGACCGCCTATCGCGGCGCCGGGCGGCCCAACGTCGCTTATCTCGCCGAGCGCCTGGTCGACGAAGCGGCGCGGATCACCGGCATCGACCGCATCGATCTCCGCCGCAAGAACCTGATCCGGCGCGAGGACTTTCCCTACCCGACGCCGACCGGCTCGACCTACGACAGCGGCGACCCCCCTGCCCTCCTCGCCGAAGCGCTGGCCGAGGCCGACTGGGCCGGGTTCGCCGCCCGCCGTGCCGAGGCGGCCGGCCGCGGCAAGCTGCGCGGCATCGGCTGCGCCGTCTTCATCGAGCCGTCGGGCGGCGCGGTGCAGGAGGAGATCGAGATCCGGATCGACGGCGACGGGAGGCTCGACCTCTTCGCCAATGCCGGCCCATCCGGCCAGGGCCACGAGACCGCCTTCCCGGCCCTCGTCGCCGGGCTTCTCGGCGTCGACGCCGACGCGATCCGCCTGCGCTGGAACGATCCCGACGGGCCGCGCCTCAAGGGCACCGGCAGCTTCGGCTCGCGCTCGCTGGTCAGCCACGGCGCCGCGCTCGCGACCGGGGCGCGGGAGCTGATCCGCAAGGGCCTTGCCCACGCCGCCGAGATGCTGGAGGCGGCGCAGGCCGACGTCGAGTTCGCCGACGGGCTCTACCGCGTCGCCGGGACCGACCGCGGCATCCGCATCGAGGAAGTGATCCGGCGCCTCGCACCGGCAAATGGCGGCCGCCATCCGCTCGACACCCGGCTCGCCTTCGACGCCGCCTCCGCGTTCCCGAGCGGCGCCCATGTGTCCGAGGTCGAGATCGACCCCGAGACCGGCGAGGTCGCGCTCCTCTCCTATGTCGCCGTCGACGACTGCGGCACGGTCTACAATCCGGTGCTGGTCGAAGGGCAGTTCGTCGGCGGCCTCATGCAGGGCATCGGCCAGGTGCTGGGCGAAGCCTGCCGCTACGACCCGGAGACGGGCCAGCTCCTCAGCGGCAGTTTCATGGACTACGCGATGCCGCGCGCGCACGACCAGCCGCCGGTCCGCCTGTTCAACCGGCCGGTGCCGTCGCCCGCGAACCCGCTCGGCGCAAAGGGCGCCGGCGAGGCCGGCACCACCGGCGCCGTGCCCTGCGTTGCCAACGCCGTGCTCGACGCACTCGCACCGCTCGGCATCACCCGCCTGGACACGCCGTTCACGCCGGACACGGTGTGGCGGGCGATCAGGAAGGCGAAGGGACGTTGACTGTCCCGCCGGCCGTCATCGCGAGCGAAGCGAAGCAATCCAGGGGCCGCAAATGCCAGCACTATGGCCCCTGGATTGCTTCGTCGCTGCGCTCCTCGCAATGACGATGGTCACTTCTCGAACGATCGCTCCAGCCGCGACATCGCCCCGTTCACCGCGGCGGCGAGCAGGAAGATGATCGCCAGCACCGCATAGAGCTCGGCAATGCGGAAATGGTTGTAGGCGTCGATCGCCCGGAACCCGAGCCCGGCATTGGAGAACTTGATCTCGGCCAGCAGGACCGCGATGACGACGACCCCGAGGCCGAGCCGCATCCCTGAGACGATCGGCCCGCGCACCGCCGGCAGATAGACCTTCGCCACCATCTGCCAGGGCGTCAGATGGAAGGAGCGGCCGACCCGGACCAGCACCGCCTCGACCTCGACGAGGCCCGCGGCGGTCGACAGCACCACCGGGAAGAAGCCGGCGATGGCGCCGAGCGCCATCTTCGACGACGGTCCGATGCCGAAGCCGAGCATCACGATCGGCAGGAAAATGATCTTCGGCGTCGTCGCGAGCGCATCGACATAGGGCATGAAGGCCCCGCGGAGGAACGGCGACAGGCCGAGCACGACTCCGACCGCAAGCCCGGCTGCCGTGGCAAGCACATAGCCGACGAGAATCTCGCCGATCGTCACCGCCGCGTCGTAATAGAAGCCGGGGTCGAGCACCGTCGCGATGGCGGCCGAGACGATCGGGCCGAGCGGCGGAACGACGTCCTGATAGACGACGCCGCTCAGCGCCAGCGCCTGCCAGGCCCCGAGCAGCACGGCCACCGTCACGACACGGACCAGTGCGACCTGGAGGGCGGCGGTCACAGCGATCGCGCGGCGCTCTCGCCCCGCTCCAGCAGCCAGAACAGCAGAAAGGCGACGATGACGATGAAGACGATGCCGGCATACATCTCGGGAAACTCGAAATTGTCGTACATCTCCGAGACGATGCGGCCGAGCCCGCCATAGACGATCAGGAACTCGATGCCGATGACGTTGACGAGGCCATAGATCAGGCCGAGACGGAGGCCGCTGAAGATGGTCGGTGCCGCGGCAGGAAACTGGATCTTCCAGAACATCTGCCCTCCGCGGAGGTTGAAGCTCTTGCCCACATTCTGGAGCGCCGGCCGCACCGCACGGAGCCCGTCGAGCGTGTAGAGCGCGATCGGGATGGCCGCCGTAAGCGCTCCCATCACCACGATCGTCACGTGACTCCGGCCGAAGAACACCAGGAACAGCGGGTAGAGCAGCACCGTCGGCGCCGCGAACAAGGCGCCGAGCCAAGGCCGCCAGGCGCGGCCGAGTGCCGCGAACCGCCACATCAGGTAGCCGGCCGGGATCGCCACCGCAGCGGCCAGCGCGGTCGCCGCCACGGCCTCCGCCAACGTCTCGGCAAAGGCCAGAGGAAGGTCCTCGGTGGTCCAGAGCTTGCCGATGGCGAGGACGACCGCACTCGGCCGCGGAACGACGAGCGGCGAGATGAGCCCTCCCGCCACCGCCGCCTCGACGATCGCCGCCAACACGACTAGAGCGATGAACGCTGCGACGAGCGGGCGGCGGAGGATGGCAACGGCCGGGCCGCGGATACTCATGTCATGCCGATGTTGGGCAGCGCAGACTCGCCGTCATTGCGATGAGCACAGCGACGAAGCAATCCAGGAGCGACAGGTTCGTCCTCTGGATTGCTTCGCTTCGCTCGCAATGACGGAGGCCTCACTTCGTCAGCATATCGACGACGTCCTTGAGCTGCGCGGCCGTCAGCGGCTTGTCCATCTTGTGCTGCTCCACCGCCTCCTGGTTGACGCGGTCGAGCCCGACCAGGTGCGCCGGATTCAGCGCCTCCTTGGGGAAATATTTCAGTGTCTCCTTCGCCGTCGCCATGTCGATCTTGTTCTCTTCGGCGAACAGCTTCAGCGCCTCGTCCTGGTGCGAGTACATCCAGTCGAGGGTGTCCTGGTAGGCCTGGATGAAGCGCTTGGCGACGTCGCCGTGCGCCTTGAGGAAATTCAGGTTGGCGACGTTGACGCGAACCGTCTCCTCCTGCAGCGAGGGCACGTCGACGCCGCTCCCGAGAATGCGGATCTTGCCCTGGTGGACGAGGTCGAAGCCGTTGGGCGGCACCGACCAGCCGATGTCGACCTGATGCGACAGCACCTGGGTCCGGGTCGCGGGGATGCCGCCGGTCGGAATCATCTTGAGGTGGACGTTGAAATGCTTCGCGAGGGCGATCTCGGCGAGGTTGGTCGAGGAGCCCGGCTCGGAAAAGCCGATCGAGGCGCCGTCGATGTCGGACAGCTTCTTGTACTTGCTGTCGGCCAGCACATACCAATAGAGGTCGCGCGAGCCGGTGGTCTCGGCGCTGACGATGCGCACCGGTGCGCCGCGGCTATAGGCGGCGAGCACGCCGAGCGTGCCGTTGGTCAGCGCGAGGTCGGTCGAGCCGCTGACGGCGGCCTGCAGCGTCGCCGCGCCGCCCGAGGTCCAGGTGATGTGGACGTCGAGGCCAGCCTTGCCGCAGATGCCGGAATGCACGCATTGCACCGTCACCATCGAGTTCCATAGGCCCTTCTGGCCGATGGCGAGGTTGATGCGGTCGGCGGCCGAGGCCGACGTCGCCAGCACCGCGGCGGCCAGCGCGCCCAGCGCGAGCTGCGCGATCGATTTGACTTTCCTCATGACGTTCCCTCCTTGCCGTTCTCTCCCGATGGAGCGGTTGTCCTCCCTGCGCAGACACCTAGGCCTGCATTCCCTTGGCTGCTTCGACGCGCAGCTCTTCCCAGATGACGCCGACATAGCGGCTGAACGCTTCGGACGAGATGAGCGCGGAGCTTCGCGGCCGCGGCAGCTCGATCTCGAGCGTGCGCTTGATGCGGCCGGGACGGAAGGTCATCACCACGACGCGATCGCTGAGCAGCACCGCCTCGCTGATGTTGTGGGTGACGAACAGGGTCGTCTGGTTCAGCGCCGCGCAGATGGCCTGGAGCTTGTCGCCGAGCAGGAGGCGCGTCTGCTCGTCGAGCGCGGCGAACGGCTCGTCGAGGAGGAGGATGCGCGGCCCGTAGGCCAATGTACGCGCGATCGCGGTGCGCTGGCGCATGCCGCCGGAAAGCTGGCGCGGATAATGCCGCTCGAATCCCGCGAGCCCGACCATGTCGATGAAGCGCTGCGCGACCTCGCGCCGCTCCGCGGCCGGCTTCCCCGCGCATTCCAGCGGAAACGCGACATTGTCCATCACCGTGCGCCAGGGGAAGGTCGACTCCTCCTGGAACACCATCCCGATGTCGCGGTGGGAGCCGCGCACCGGGATGCCGCCGACGAGAACGTCGCCGGTGTCTGCCTCGTCCAGCCCGCCGATGATGTTGAACAGCGTGGACTTGCCGCAGCCGCTCGGCCCGATGACGGAGACGAACTCGCCCTCGCGGAGCGCGAGGTCGACCCGGTCGAGCACCGGCGTCGTCGCGCCGCCGTGCGAGAACGATTTCGACACGCTGCGGACATCGAGAATGCGGCCATCGAGGTCCGGCGGCGCCGTCCGCGCCCCGGCCTCGGGCGCGAGGCCGGCGGAGCTCGCCATGGCCGGCCGGCTCACCCGCGGTCGACCGCGGCGCCGGTCACCACGGCCTTCTCCATGCCGGCCGCATAGCCGGTGGCGACCCGGGCGTCGACGACCGCGACTCCGCCGCCTTCGACCACGGCGATCGCCTCGGCGAGCATCGGCGCGAGCGCGGCCGCGGTGCCGACCGGGCCGAAGCCGGACGCGCCCTCGGCCCGCGCGATCGCAGCGAGGTCGATGTCGGGATCGGCGATGGCCTGGCCGATCCACTTGTTCTCGACCGGACGGCGGCGCTGCCGCGCCATGCGCTCCTGGTGCAGCTCGTCGTTGAAGAACGAGCGGTTGTTGGCGACGACGACGAGCAGCGGGATGCCGTAGTGCACCGCCGTCCAGATCGCCTGCGGGCTCATCAGGAAATCGCCGTCGCCGAGGATCGCGAGCGGCAGCCGCCCGCTGCCGCGGAGCGCCAGCGCCGCGCCGACCGCCATGCCCGGCCCCGAGCCGACGCCGCCGCCGCCGTCGCCGCCGAGATAGTCGAGCGGATGGGCGAGCGGCCAGAGGTCGCCCGACCAGGACAGCGGCGCGCGGATCAGGCAGGTCGGCCGCGCCCCGATCGCCCGGCCCGTGACGGCCGCGAGCTGCGGGACGGTGAGCGGCCCGGTGGCGTCGGCCGGGGCCGGCACCGTCGGTTCGGGAGCGGCGGCGGGGACCACCGCGGCACGCGGGCCGAGGCGCTCGAGCAGCGCATGGACGACCGGGTCGGGCTCGGCCATCAGGGGCACGTCGACCGGCGCGAGCCCCTGATGCTCCTTGCCCCAGCCGCGATGGAGATAGACATCGAGCGAGGCATGGATCACCGGACAGGGCGGCGCCGCACCGAACGCCGTCTTCAGCGTCCCGGCGGGATCGATCCAGTCGAGGCTGACCACGACGTCGGCCGCGCGGATCCGCTCCAGCGCGGCAGCGCCAGGGAAGGTGCCAGCCGGACCGACATGGGCGGGATGGGCGGTCGGAAAGGTCGCGCCGGTCTTGAGGTCGGTCACGACCGCGGCGCCGAGCACCTCCGCCAGGGCGACGCGCGCCCGCCAGTCCTCCTCCCGCCGCGACACCCGGCCAACCAGGATGACCGGCGCCCGCGCGGCCTTCAGCAGCGCCGCGGCGCGGTCGAGATCGGCCGGTGCAGGCAACGCGCCGCTGCCCGGCCGGTAGCGCGACGGATCGGGCGGCGGCGGCAGCGCGTCGAGCGGGGATTCCTGTAGCGCAGCGTCGAGGTTGACGTAGACCGGCCCCTGCGGCGCGGTCTCGGCGATCAGGGTGGCGCGGAGGAGCGCCTCGGTGGCCGCCGCGACGGACGCCGGCTGGTCGTCCCATTTGATGAAATGGCGCACCAGCGCGGCCTGGTCGGCGGTGGTGTGGATCCAGTCGATCCAGGGCCGCCGCTTGGCCGCGTCGACCGGGCCCGTGGCGCCGAGGATCAGCGCCGGCACCCGGTCGCACCACAGGTTGAAGATCGCCATCGAGGCATGCATCAGCCCGACATTGGAGTGGACCGCGACCGCCATCGGCTTGCCGGCGACCTTGGCGTAGCCGTGGGCGATCGCGACCGCGATTTCCTCGTGCAGGCACAGCAGCATCTGCGGCGCGCGATTGCCGAGGTGGTTGACCAGGCTGTCGTGCAGGCCGCGATAGCTGGCGCCGGGATTGAGCGCGATGAAATCGAGATCGAGCGCACGCAGCACGTCGGCGATGGCGTCGCTGCCCCAGGCGGTGTTCCCGGCGGCACCGCCGACCGGCTCCTCGATGGACGGCGCCGGCGCCGCTCGATTGGTCGCTGATCCTGCCACCGGCCCCCCCATTGGTTTGGCCGCGACCTTACGCGCGGCCCCAGGATCGTTCCAGACCGAACTTTCGTGACGCCATCCTCTGGGAGGAAGGCGTTGCCGGCATCACTCCGCGATGCCCATCGCGGCGCGGTAGGCGTCGCGCACTGCAGCGGGCTGGCCGATCAGGAACAGGAAGTCGCCTAGGCCCTGGCTGGTCACCTGGTCGCTGACCTTGTTGAAGGCGGCGCGGTCGAGCCCGTTCACGAGTGCTTCCCGCGCTCCGATGGGCAGGCGGATGCAGGCGTTCTCGGCGGGATCGCGGATGATGCCCTTGAGCGTGTTGCTGCCGTTCTTCACCGCCTCCATCTGCTGCTGGAGGCGGCGACGCATCATCACGATGCCGCGGTCGCTCTGGCCGAGGTGCTCGCGCGCCCGGTCGGTCACCGCGCCCTGGCCGACCCAGGCGACGAAGTCCTGGTTCATGATGTGGCTCGTGATCCAACGGCCGGTCGCCTCGTCCTTCACCGGCGACCACCAATAGGGGATGGAGTCCTGGACGTAGGGCTCGCGGTCCTGCGGCACGCGG
>DASZVN010000173.1:0-3525 GCA_035547055.1 Hyphomicrobiales bacterium | reverse complement strand
CGCCGAGGCCCTGCCGGCGCTGCCGGCGAGCCAGAGCGTCGCCGAGGACTATATCGCGACCGGCCTCAGCCTGAAGCGCCACCCGATCAGCTTCCTGCGCGGGGCGCTCGCGGCGCGGGGCTTCGTCACCGCCGCCGATCTCCAGGCGCTGCCCGACGGCGCCTTCGTCTCGCTCGCCGGCATCGTGCTGTTCCGCCAGCGGCCGGGCACCGCCAAGGGCACCATCTTCATGACCATCGAAGATGAGACCGGCGGCGCCAACCTCATTGTCTGGCCCAAGCTGGTCGAGCGTCACCGCCGCGCGGTCTATGGGGCGAGGCTCCTCGCCGTCGCCGGGCGGATGCAGCGTGCGAGCGAGGTGATCCATGTCATCAGCGGGCGTCTCGATGACTGGACCGCCGCTCTCCACCACCTGCACCGTGGCGAGACCGGCTTCGACCTCGCCTGGGGTGGAAGCGGGCCGACTTCAGGTCGCCCGCTCAAGCTGAAGAGCCGCGATTTCCGCTGATACGACCGGACCTTGTCATCCCGGCCGGAGCCAAAGGCGGAGAGCCGGGATCCGGGGTCAAGCCCTGCACCTGAAACCGGATCCCGGATCGCGGCTTTGCCGCGTCCGGGATGACGAGCGACGGAGGTCCTACGCGATCACTCGGGCCCGAGCGACGATCGGGACGAGCGCGAGACCTTTCGGCAGGGCGCCGTAGCAGCCGCGCATGGCGCCACCGAGCCGCCCGGCGACGAAGGCGTCGGCGACCTCCGCAGGGCCGTGGCGGACGAGCAGTGCCGCCTGGAGCACCACCGCCATGTCCTCGGCGAGGCGGCGGGCCGAGGCCTCGTCGGGCACCGCCAGCGCCGCCTCCAGCGCCGCCGCTGCATCGTCGAGCGCCCGATGGCCGCCGCGGGAGGCAGCGATCTCGGCGAAATAGGCCGCCCGCGTCGCCGGCTCGCGCGCCAGCGCCCGCAGCAGGTCGAGCGCGTTGACATTGCCCGAGCCCTCCCAGATCGCGTTGACCGGAGCCTCACGATAGAGCCGCGGCATCTGGCTCTCCTCGACGAAGCCGTTGCCGCCGAGGCATTCCAACGCCTCGTAGGAATGGTTCGGCAGCCGCTTGGTCACCCAGAACTTGGCGAGCGCGGCGCCGATGCGGGCGAACGCCCGCTCCTCCTCGCTGCCGCCGTCGAAAGCGCGGGCGACGCGCATCACCAGCGCGGTCGCGGCCTCGGCCTCGATCACGAGGTCGGCCAGCACCGCCTGCATCAGCGGCTGCTCGACCAGGAGGCGGCCGAACGCGCTCCGGTGGGCGGCATGGTGCACCGCCTGCACCACGCCCTGCCGCATCATGCCGGCGCACACCACCGCGGCATCGAGCCGGGTGTGGGCGACCATCGTCATGATCGTCGCGATGCCCCGCCCCTCGTCGCCGATCCTGACCGCCTGCGCGCCGTCGTACTCGATCTCCGCCGACGCGTTGGAGCGGTTGCCGAGCTTGTCCTTGAGGCGCTGGATGAAGATGCGGTTGCGGCTGCCGTCGGGCAGAAAGCGCGGCGCGAAGAAACAGGTGAGCCCGCCCTTCGCCTGCGCCAACGTCAGGAACCCGTCCGACATCGGCGCCGAGCAGAACCATTTGTGGCCGCGGAGCGCGTACCAGCCGTCGCCGCCGTCCGGTTCGGCGCGGGTCGTGTTGGCACGGAGATCGGAGCCGCCCTGCTTCTCGGTCATCGCCATGCCGATGGTGGCGCCGGCCTTCTCCGCCGCCGGCACCGCACGGCCGTCATAGGTGGCGGTGAGGATCCGTGGGTGCCATTCGGCCGCGACGGCCGGGGCCTGGGCCAACGCCGGCACCGAGGCGTAGGTCATCGTGATCGGGCAGCACACCCCGGCCTCGGCCTGGGTCATCATGTATTCGAGCGCGGCGTGGGCGACATGGGCGCCGCCGCGCTGCGCCGTCCACGCGATCGAATGGATCTCGGCCTCGAGGCCGAGCCGCATCAGCGCGTGGTAGGACGGATAGAACTCGACCTCGTCGATGCGGGCGCCGTAGCGGTCGAAGGCGTGGAGCTCGGGCGGATGGCGGTTGGCCGCCTCGCCTTCGGCCAGCACGGCGGCCGAGCCAGCGGCCTCGCCGAGCGCCTGTGCCTTTCCCTCGGCCCAGCCGGCTCCCTCGCGATGGAGCGCCGCCACTAGGCCGGGGTCGGTCGCGTAGAGGTCGTAGTCGACCAGCGGCGGCGGCTGATTGGCGACCTCGTGGGTGGCGAGGCGGGTGATCGCGGCGGGCATGGCGGCGGCCTCCGGGGAGGCATCACCTTACGGCATTTTCCCTTGTGTAGGGTGGGCAGGCTGCGCTTGCCCATGAGTGGGCACCGGCGTTGCCGATGCCCACGTTACGGCGCCGCCCTCACCCCGCGCTGCCCCAAATCTCCGCCGCGGTCTCGACCACGAAGCGGAGCTTGGCCCATTGCTGGTCCTCGGTGAGGGCGTTGCCCTCCTCGGTCGAGGCGAAGCCGCATTGCGTCGAGAGGCAACACTGGTCGAGGCCGACGAAGCGGCTGGCCTCCTCAACCCGCCGCTTGATCGCGTCCTTCCCTTCCAGCTCGCCGGTCTTCGAGGTGACGACGCCGAGCACGACGTGCTTGCCCTTCGGCACGAAGCGCAGCGGCTCGAAGCCGCCGGCGCGCTGGGTGTCGAACTCCATGAAATAGGTCTTCAGGCGGATGTCGTTGAAGAGCCGCTCGGCGACGGGCTCGTAGCCGCCCGAGGCGACATAGGTCGAACGGAAATTGCCGCGGCAGAGGTGCATCGCCATGACCATGTCGTCGGGCGCGCCCGAGACCGCCGCGTTGATCATGCCGATATAGTGCTCGATGATGTCGTCGGGGTCGAAGCCACGCTGGCTGAGATTCTGGCGCTGCTCCGGGTCGCAGAGATAGGCGAGATAGACCTCGTCGAGCTGCAGGTAGCGGCAGCCGGCATCGTAGAAGGCGCGGACCGCCTTGCGATAGGCCTCGCCAAGGTCGCGATAGAACGCCTCCCAGTCGGGATAGATCGCCTCCGGCACCGCCTCGCGGCCGAAGCGGAAATGCAGCGCGCTCGGCGACGGGATCGTCATCTTCGGCGTGCGCTTCGTATGCGCGGCGACGAAGCGGAAATGGTCGAGCATCGGGTGGGCGCCGAAATTGCCCAGCCTACCCGCCACCCTCACCTTGCGCGGCTTCAGCGTCGCGCCCTTGAACGAGAAGCCGGTGCGCTCGGCGTCGTAGCCCTCGACGCCCGGCAGGCCCTCGAGGAAGTCGTAGTGCCAGAACGCACGGCGATACTCGCCGTCGGTGATCGCCTGGAGCCCGACCTCTTCCTGCCTGGCAATGGCTGCGACGATGCACTCGTCCTCGACAGCCCTCAGCGCCGCAGCGTCGATCTCGCCTCGCTCGCGCTTCTCGCGCGCCGCTTTCAGCGCCGGTGGGCGCAGCAGGCTGCCGACCTGGTCGGCGCGAAAGGGCGGCTTGCCATCGGGCATCGGGCGATCCTCA
>DASZVN010000172.1:0-10711 GCA_035547055.1 Hyphomicrobiales bacterium | reverse complement strand
CGGAGTTCGCGGAGCATGGGGCGGGGCTCCTTCAGGCGAGGCCGAGGGCGGCAACCGCCATGTCGATCAGCTTGATACCGGCGAACGGCACCGCGATGCCGCCGAGGCCGTAGATCAGGAGGTTGCGCCTAAGCAGCGGCGCCGCCCCGATGGCGCGGTAGGGCACGCCGCGAAGCGCCAGCGGGATCAGCGCAACGATAACGAGCGCATTGAAGATGATTGCCGACAGGATGGCGCTCTCGGGGCTCGACAGCCGCATGATGTTGAGCGCGTTCAGCTCGGGGTAAAGCGCGGCGAACATCGCCGGGATGATGGCGAAATACTTCGCCACGTCGTTCGCGATCGAGAAGGTGGTGAGCGCACCCCGGGTCATCAGGAGCTGCTTGCCGATGCCGACGATCTCGATGAGCTTGGTCGGGTCGGAATCGAGGTCGACCATGTTGCCGGCCTCGCGCGCCGCCACGGTGCCGGTGTTCATGGCGACGCCGACGTCGGCCTGGGCCAGCGCCGGGGCATCGTTGGTGCCGTCGCCGCACATGGCGACGAGCTTGCCCTTGGCCTGCTCCTCGCGGATGAGGCGGAGCTTCGCTTCCGGCGTCGCCTGGGCGAGGAAGTCGTCGACCCCGGCCTCGGCCGCGATCGCCGCCGCGGTCAGCGGGTTGTCGCCGGTGATCATCACGGTGCGGATGCCCATGGCGCGCAGCTCGGCGAAGCGCTCGCGGATGCCGCCCTTGACGACGTCCTTGAGGTGGACGACGCCGAGGATGATGCCGTCGCGGGCGACCGCGAGCGGCGTGCCGCCCGACTTGGCGATGCGCTCGGCGGCGCCCTCGAGCGCGGGCGGCGGCGCCATGTTGCGGTTGCCGGTCGCCTGGCGGACATGGTCGAGGATGGCGTCGACCGCGCCCTTGCGGATCGTGTGGTCGTCGAGGTCGACGCCGCTCATGCGGGTCTGGGCCGAGAACGGCACGAAACGGGCGTAGAGCGAGCCCATGTCGCGGCCACGCAGGCCGTATTGCTCCTTGGCGAGGACGACGATGGAGCGGCCCTCCGGCGTCTCGTCGGAGAGCGAGGCGAGCTGTGCCGCATCCGCCAGATCGCGAGGGTCGATCCCCGGCAGCGCGATGAACTCGGTCGCGACCCGGTTGCCGAGCGTGATGGTGCCGGTCTTGTCGAGGAGGAGGGTGTCGACGTCGCCCGCGGCCTCGACGGCGCGGCCGGACATCGCGAGCACGTTGAAGCGCACCAGCCGGTCCATGCCGGCGATGCCGATTGCCGAGAGCAGCGCGCCGATCGTGGTCGGGATCAGCGTCACGAACAGCGCCACCAGCACGACCACCGGCACGGCGCCGCCGGCATAGGAGGCGAAGCTCGGGATGGTCGCGGTCGCGAGCACGAAGATCAGCGTCATGCCGGCGAGGAGGATGTTGAGCGCGATCTCGTTCGGCGTCTTCTGCCGCTCGGCGCCCTCGACGAGGCCGATCATGCGGTCGAGGAAAGTCGAGCCCTGGGCCGCGGTGATCCGCACCTTGATGTGGTCGGAGATGACCTCGGTGCCGCCGGTCACGGCCGAGCGGTCGCCGCCGGACTCGCGGATCACCGGCGCCGATTCGCCGGTGATCGCGGCCTCGTTGACCGAGGCGATGCCCTCGATCACCTCGCCGTCGGAGGGGATGAGGTCGCCGGCCTCGACCAGCACGACGTCGCCCGGCTTCAGCTCCAGCGCCGGGACCGAGCGCCAGCCTTCCACCCCCTCGGCGAGGAGCTTGGCCGTGGTTTGCGTCCGCGCCCGGCGGAGCGTCGCCGCCTGCGCCTTGCCGCGGCCCTCCGCCACGGCCTCGGCGAAATTCGCGAACAGCACCGTGAACCAGAGCCACAGGATGATCTGGAACGAGAAGCCGAGGCCGGAGCGGCCCGCGGCGAGGTCGCGGACGAACAGCACGCTCGTCAGCCCGGCGACGATGGCGACGACGAACATCACCGGGTTCTTCGCCAGTATGCGCGGATCGAGCTTCCGCACCGCGGAGAGGATGGCCGGCCCGAGGATGCCGGCATCGAACAGGGAGGCGGGCGCAGCCGTCGTCTTGGACATGATGGCCACCGTTCAGAACAGGATGCCGCGCCGCATCGCGAGCGCCTCGACGCCGGGGCCGAGCGCGAGCGCCGGGAAGAAGGTGAGGCCGACCACGATGACGACGACGCCGACGAGGAGCCCGACGAACAGGCCGCCATGGGTTGGGAAGGTGCCGGCCGAGGGCGGCACCAGCTTCTTCGCCGCGAGCGCGCCGGCCAGCGCCAGCATCGGCACGATCATGAAGAAGCGGCCGACGAACATCGCGAGCGCGAGCGTGAGATTGTAGAAGGGCGTGTTGCCCGAGAGCCCGCCGAAGGCCGAGCCGTTGTTCGCGGCCCCCGAGGTGTAGGCATAGAGCATCTCGGTGAAGCCGTGCGGGCCGGGATTGGCGACGCCGGCAAGCCCGGCCGGGACGACTGCGGCGAGCGCTGTCAGGCCGAGCATCATGAGCGGCAGGCAGAGCACGGCCAGCATGGTCATCTTGACCTCGCGGCCCTCGATCTTCTTGCCGAGATATTCCGGCGTGCGGCCGACCATCAGCCCGGCGACGAAGACCGCGATCACGGCGAACAGCAGCATGCCGTAGAGGCCGGCGCCGACGCCGCCGACGATGATCTCGCCGAGCTGCATGTTGACGAGCGGCACGAGCCCGCCGAGCGCGGTGAAGCTGTCGTGCATGGCGTTGACGGCGCCGCAGGAGGCGGCCGTGGTGACGACGGCGAACAGCGCCGAGAGCGCCGCGCCGAAGCGGACCTCCTTGCCCTCCATGTTGCCCATGGATGGATCGACGCCGAGCGCGGTCAGCGCCGGGTTGCCCTGGGCCTCGGCCCAGTAGCAGACCGCAACGCCGGCGACGAACAGCACGCCCATCGCGGCGAGGATCGCCCAGCCCTGGCGCTCGTCGCCGACCATGCGACCGAAGACGTTGGTCAGCGCCGCGCCGATCGCAAAGATCGCGAGCATCTCGATCAGGTTGGCGAAAGGCGTCGGGTTCTCGAACGGATGGGCGGAGTTGGCGTTGAAGAAGCCGCCCCCGTTGGTGCCGAGCATCTTGATCGCTTCCTGGCTCGCCACCGGTCCGAGCGCGATCGTCTGGTGCGCGCCTTCGAGCGTCGTCGCGTCGACCGAGGGCGCGAGCGTCTGCGGCACGCCCTGCCACATCAGGACGAGCGCGACGACGACGGAGAGCGGCAGGAGGACATAGAGCGTGGCGCGGGTGAGGTCGGCCCAGAAATTGCCGATCGTCTTGGCCGAGCGCCGCGCGAAGCCGCGGATCAGCGCGACGGCGAGCGCCATGCCGGTTGCGGCCGAGACGAAGTTCTGCACCGTCAGGCCGGCCATCTGCACGAGATGGGACATCGTGCTTTCGCCGGCATAGTTCTGCCAGTTGGTGTTGGTGACGAAGCTGATCGCGGTGTCGAAGGCGAGGTCGGGCGCCACGGCGCCGAAGCCCTGCGGATCGAGCGGCAGGAGCGCCTGCAGCCGCTGGAGCGCATAGAGGAGAACGAAGCCCGAGAGGTTGAAGGCGAGCATCGCCGCGGCGTAGCGCGTCCAGTGCTGCTCGGCCTCGGGATCGACGCCCGCGGCGGTGTAGAAGCCCCGCTCGACCGGACGGAGGAGGGGTGACAGGAGGGTCCTGTCGCCGCCGAAGACGCGGGCCATGTAGCCGCCGAGCGGCTTCACCAGCGCAACGACGAGGGCGCAGAAGAGGGCGATCTGGAGCCAGCCGGCCAGGGTCATCGGCGCCGCCTCAGAACCGTTCCGGGCGGACGAGCGCGTAGACCAGGTAGATCAGCACAAAGGCCGTCACGAGCCCGCCGAGGCTGTAGTCGAGGAGCATGGCCCTGGCCTCACAGCCGCTCGCAGAGCGCGACATAGCCGAGCCCCGCGCCGAACAGCGCGACGCCGAGCACCACCATCGCGAGGTCGAGCATGAAGGCTCTCCGCCGGCCACGATTGCGAACGGCGGCGAAGATCATGCGGCGGGCATTGGGAAGCGAGGCGGCTCTTGGCCTGGAAACATAGGAATCTCATAGCCGGCACGGGCTTGCGACCGCTGTGCATCTGAATATCGTCGTTTCGCCAAATTCGAGTCTCCCTGCCCATTGGTTCAGATGTGGGTTGGGCCGGGTGGGAATCGTCAATCAATCGGCGGATTGGGCTGCGCGACTATGTTGGAGCCGATGGGATCGGAGCTGTGGTTCGCGGATGGCGGGATTGTCTCGTTCAATGGCTTCGACTACCCGACGCGGATGGTCATCGTCCGGCTCGCCGATGGGGGGCTATGGCTATGGTCGCCGGTCGAAAGGACGGCAACGATTGAGAACGAGATTCGAGCGCTGGGTCCGGTTCGGCATATCGTCAGCCCCAACAAGCTCCACCATCTGTTTCTCGGTGAGTGGCAGACCGCATTCCCTGACGCCAGTTTGTGGGGAACAGCGGCAACAATTGCCAAGTGCGACAATCTCCGGTTTGCCGGCGCGTTAGCCGGGGCTCCGCCAGCCGACTGGCAAGGGCAGATTGACCAATTCTATTTCACCAATTCTCTCTTCGTGGACGAGCTCATTTTCTTTCACCGCGCTTCGCGCACCGCCATCATCGCCGATCTGTCGCAGACTTTCACCGAGGGGTTCTTGAAACAGCATTGGCCTTGGTGGATGCGGCCGATCGCCAGGCTTTCCAAAATGGTCGAGGGTGTCGGCTACCCGCCAATCGATTACCGGATCAGTTTCCGTCATCGTGCGAGCGCGCGACCAAAGATCCGTGAGTTGATCGCAATGCATCCCGAGCATGTCATCGTGGCGCATGGCGAGGTCGTAAGAACGGGCGGGGAGCAATTTCTATCGCGGGCCTTTTCGTGGCTCCTCAAATAGCGCCAACCGGCACATCAAAATAAAAGCTCATCCTCGCGTCCCACAGCGGCCGTTCGTCGTGGCATTCGGGGACTGGTCTTTCCGGCCCATGGCTTCCATGAGAATTGAAGGGATCGCAGCAAAGATGGCTCGAGGCCGCCGTTTATCGAGCTTACGCCCGACATGCGCATCATTCGGATCTTAGGCTAGGCGCGGCCTGGATCGCAGACTTGGCTTCGACCCGTGATCCCACCCGTGGGAGGGCCGCTACGCACGCCCCTTCACTGCGGGAAGACCAGGCAATCGGCCGTGGCCCAGCTCGCGAAGGCGTTGTCGCCGATGGCGAAGCGCTCGACGCCCGCGCGGTTCGGAACCATGGCGCCAATCGCCGTGCCGGCGATGCGGCACTGATAGCTGGTGGCGCTGCCGAGATAAGTCCGCCCCACGATCCGGCAGGGGAAGACGTTGCCGTCGCTGCCGGGGTGCGCACGCGTCAGCAGCACGCGCTCCTGCTTGAGAAGCGTGGTGACCGGCTGCCCTTGCGTCGCGCCGGATGCGCGGCCGCGGAGCGTCAGCCCGCCCTCGGCCTCGACTTCGGCCCACGCGCCGTCGCAGGCGACGATCCGGCCGGCGAGGATGTTGGCCTGGCCGATGAAGCTGCCGACGCCGGCATTCGCGGGCTCCTCGTAGATCGCGACCGGGTCGGCCATCTGCAGGAGATGGCCGTTGGCCATCACCGCGATGCGGTCCGCCAGGGCCAGCGCCTCGGTCTGGTCGTGGGTGACGAAGATCGCGGTGATGCCCACCTCGCGCTGGATGCGGCGGATCTCGTCGCGCATCTCGTCGCGCAGCTTGGCGTCGAGGTTCGACAGCGGCTCGTCGAGGAGGAGGAGGCGCGGGCGGATCGCGAGCGCCCGCGCCAGCGCGACGCGCTGCTGCTGGCCGCCGCTCAACTGGCGCGGATAGCGCTCGCCGAGACCTTCGAGCCGGACCAGCGCCAGCGCCGCGGCGACCGCCTCGTCGATCTCGGCGCGGCTACGGCGGCGCATCCGGAGGCCGAAGCCGATGTTTTCGGCCACCGTCATGTGCGGGAACAGGGCATAGTTCTGGAACACCATGCCGATGTCGCGCTTCTGCGCCGGCGTCGTGCTGATCTCGCGGCCGTCCAGGCGGATCTGGCCGGCATCGACGCTCTCGAAGCCCGCGATCATGCGTAGCGTCGTCGTCTTGCCGCAGCCCGAGGGGCCGAGCAGACAGACAAATTCGCCGTGCTCGATCGCCAGCGTCAGCTCGGCCACCGCCACGCTGTCGCCGAAGCGCTTGGTCACGCGGTCGAGCTCGAGATCAGGCATGCCTCAGTCCACCAGACGGATATGCAGCACGCGTTCGAGGAGAACGGTCGTGGCGCAGGCCGCGACGACGATGATCGCGGCCACCGCAGCGATCATCGGGTCGATGCGCGATTCGATATACGCGAACATCACGATCGGCAGCGTCGCCGTTCGTGCATTGGTGAGGAAGAGCGAGAGCGGGAGATTCACGAACGAGAGGATGAAGCAGAAGGTGAAGCCGGCGACGATGCTGGGGCGGAGAAGCGGCAGCGTGACGTGGCGCCAGGTCGCGGCGCGTCCGGCGCCGAGGCTTGCCGCGGCGTCCTCCAGCGCGAAGTCGAAGCGCGCGAGCCCGGTCAGGATGAGGCGGAGCGCGAACGGCATGACATAGACAGCGTGGATCGCGACGAGGCCGGCGAGGCTGGTGTCCAGGCCGATCAGTGCCGCAAACTCGAGCATCGCGAGGCTCATCACGATCTGCGGCACGAGGAGCGGGCTCGTCAGCGCCGTCGACAGCGCGGCGTTCTCGTGGGCATGACCGCGGCGCATGGCATAGGCCGCGAGAAGTGCGACCGTGGTGGCGATCACGGCGGCGAGGAGCGCGAGCAGGGCGCTCGTCAGCGCCGCGCTCATGAACTCCGGATGGTCGAGGATGGCGCGGTACCAGTGCAGCGTCAGCCCCTCGAAGCCGGACGGAAAGCTCGTCGCCGGGTTGAACGAGGCCGCGACGATGAAGCCGAGCGGCCCGAGCGCAAAGAGGTAGAGCAGCGCCAGATAGAGCCATTTGGCGGTGGCGAGGGCCTCCTTCATGGCCGGATCAGCCGGGCGAAGAATTGCGTCACGGCGAGCACGACCGCGATCATGAGGATGAGCAGCATCACCGCCGAGGCCGCCGCGAAGGGGCTGTTGTAGGTCGCCAGAATGAATTCCGCGATCAGCGTGGTCAGGGTCAGTTCCGCAGCGCCGCCGAGATAGTGCGGGGCGACGTAGCTGCTGGCGGCGAGCGAGAAGGTGATGATGACCGTCGCGAGCACGCCCGGAAGGCTCAGCGGCAGCGTGACGTGGACGAAGCCTCGCACCGGCCCGGCGCCGAGATTGGCAGCGGCTTCGTAGAGGTTTCCCGGGATCTCGCGGAGCGCCGTATAGAGGGTGAGCACGGCGAAGGGCAGTGTGAACTGGACCAGGCTGACCACGACTGCGATGTCGGTGCCGAGAAGGCGCGGCGGCGCGATCAGCCCGGCGTGGATCAGGGGCGCGAACAGCGGCCCGCCGTCGGGCAGGAGCGCCATCCAGCCAAGCACGACGACGAGCGGCCCGGTCAGGATCGGAAACGTCAGCGCGATCATCGCGAGGTTGCCGACCCCGCCGGAGAGGCCGCGGAGCAGCATCGCCGTGATATAGCCGAGCGGCACCGCGAGAAGCGTCGTGTCGGCAGCGAGCGCGAAGGTGCGGCCGACGACGTCGAGATAATAGGCGTGGCCGGCGAGATAGCCGTAGTTCTGAAGGCCCGGCGGCTTGAACGTGAGAAGGGCGTTC
The DNA here is from genome assembly GCA_035547055.1 of Hyphomicrobiales bacterium. Classification (GTDB taxonomy): domain Bacteria; phylum Pseudomonadota; class Alphaproteobacteria; order Rhizobiales; family Methylopilaceae; genus DASZVN01. The sequence continues at coordinate 2,918 of DASZVN010000172.1, read as the reverse complement.
GGCTCAAGGCTCGTCACGGCGATGACGATGAGCGGCACGCCCAGAAAGACGACGAGCAACGCAAGGCTCGGCGTGAGCAGCAGGACGGTAGGCCAGTGCGTGCGCCGGCGCCGGGCTGGCTGGCCGGCATACGGCACGGCCGCGGCGGCATCCGATCCGGTCATCGCCGCCCTGCCGCCTGCTCACGCCCTGCGAGCAGGGCGGGCCGCGATCGTCGAGGCTTCGCTGCGGGTCACCGCGCCCGCCAGTTCGGCACGACCTCGATGTTGAGACGTTCGGTCCAGGCCGGGCGCACGCGGGCGAAGAGCTCGGGATCGAAGAAGCGAAGCTGCTCCACGCGGGCGCCGCAGGAGCACTTGGCCATCGCGGCATCGGAGAGCTTGACCTTGGTGTTGGTCGGACCTTGGAACGTCTCGACCGCGAAGGCTTCCTGGACCTTCGGGTCGATCATCAGGTTGAGGAAAGCCTCAGCCAGCTCCTGGTTCTTGGTGCCCTTGACGATGCTTGTATATTCCGGATAGCCGATGCCCTTCTCCTTCGGGACGACGTAGGCGATCGGATATTTCTCTTCCTCCATCGTCTGGAGATAATAGTCGAACTCCGTCGCGAGCGTCACGTCCCCGCTCTTGTCGAGCGGCGCCCAGTCGGTCCAGAACACGGTGAGCTTGGCCGGGCGCAGCGCCGCAAGCTTCTTGAAGCCGGGATCGACGTTCGTCGCCGAGCCGCCGGCAAGCTCGGCGGCGATGATGACCAGCGCCGGCATCGCGCTGTGGACGGGCGAGGCGAAGGCAAGCTTGCCCTTGAACTCGGGCTTCCACAGGTCGCCCCAGCTCGTCGGCTTGTCCTTCACCTTGTCCGGGTTGTAGCCAAGGAGATAGGCGATCAGCGTGTAGGGCACGCCGGCGACGGTTTCATCGCCGGGTGCCGCCTTGAGGGTCGTCGCCCATTTCGCCACGTCGGCGAAGTTCGGGATGTTCTTCAGTGACGCGTCGGTGAGGATGCCGGCCTTGCGTCCGGCGACCACCGCCTCGTCGGTCGAGAAGAAGACGTCGGCCGGCGGGCTTGCGCGCTGCGCCAGGAGCTTGTTGTAGCGCGCGCCCTGGCCCCCGATGTCGTAGGCGATCGAGGCGCCGGTCGTCTTCTCGAACAGCGGCTGGACATGGGCCTTGATGCCGTCCTGGGTGATGCCGCCCCACGTCGAGACGGTCAGCGTCTGGCCACGCGCGATGGCCGGCAGGGCGAGGCCGCCGGCGAGCGCGCCCGCCGCCGCCGAACCCGCAACCTTCAGCGCCTCGCGTCGCGAAATACCGGTCATGGCAGCCCCCTCGTTATCACCGCCGGCGCCCGCCAGAGGCGCGGTTCTCGGCCGCGCTCAATGCAAGATTGACGCCGCTCCTGGCGGGACGATTATGTCCCGGTGGGTTGACCTTGGCAAACGCATGCACCCGCTGCGGAACACCGCTCCGCGCGCCCCTGCCGAGCCGCTGCGGTCGATCATTCGCCGGCGGGCACGTACGTTCCGGCGCTAGGAGGAGGCTGAGATGGCGAACACGCGGCGCCAGGGCCAGATGAAGCTCGGCGCGTTCTTCCACCCGACCGGCAACCACGTCGCCGCCTGGCTCCATCCCGATTCCCAGATCGATGCCGGCACCAATTTCCGCCACTATGTCGAGCTGGCGCAGACCTCGGAGCGCGCAAAGTTCGATCTCATTTTCCTCGCCGACGCCGCGGCGACCCGGGACGGGAGCATCGAGGCGCTGAGCCGCTGGCCGCAGTACATGGCCTATTTCGAGCCGCTGACCCTGCTCGCCGGCCTCGCGGCGGTGACGAGCCGAATCGGCCTCGTGGCGACGGCGACCACGAGCTACAACGAGCCCTACACGCTCGCCCGCCGCCTCGCCACGCTCGATCTCATGAGCGGCGGCCGCGCCGGCTGGAACGTCGTCACCTCCTCGAACCTCTCCGAGAGCTACAATTTCGGCCGCACCGAGCATTTCGGCCATGCCGAGCGCTACGAGCGGGCGCACGAGTTCGTCGAGGTCGTGAAGGGGCTCTGGGACAGCTGGGACGACGACGCCTTCGTCCGCGACCGCAAGAACGCGCGCTACTTCGTCCCGGATAAGCTTCACTACCTTCGCCACGAGGGGAAGCATTTTCGCGTGCGCGGGCCACTCAACGTCGCCCGTCCGCCACAAGGCTATCCGGTGTTCGCGCAAGCCGGCGCGTCCGACGTCGGCATGGCGTTCGCCGCCGAGATCGCCGAGTTGCTCTTCACGCCGCTGCACGAGCTGGAAAAGAGCCGCGCCTTCTACCGCGAGATGAAGGAGCGCATGCGGGCATTCGGCCGCGATCCGGACGACATGAAGGTCATGCCCGGGCTCAACCCGATCGTCGGCCGCACCGCCGCCGACGCTGAAGCCAAGCGCCGGCAGCTCGACGAGCTGATCCATCCCGACGTCGGCCGCGAACTCCTCGCTGCCGATCTTGGCGGCTTCGACCTCAGCCCCTATCCGGTCGAAGGGCCGCTGCCCTACGACGACATCCCGGTCGAGACCAACGCCAGCAAGGCGACGCTGCTGCGCGTGATGGAGATGGCGAAGCGCGACAACCTCACCATTCGCCAGCTCTACCAGCGCTACGGCAGCGCACGTGGCCAGCGCTCCATCACCGGCTCGGCCAAGGAGATCGCCGACCAGATGGAGGAGTGGTTCCGAAGCGAGGCGGTCGACGGCTTTCTGGTGCAGCCGGCGTATCTCCCTGGCCAGCTCGAGGACTTCGTCGAGCTCGTCATCCCCGAGCTCCGGCGGCGCGGCCTGTTCCGCGTCGAGTATGAAGGCAAGACGCTGCGGGAGAATCTCGGCCTGAAGCGGCCACCGAGCCGCTATTCCGCGGAGGCGCAACAAAAGGGGACGCGGACC
>DASZVN010000171.1:0-13191 GCA_035547055.1 Hyphomicrobiales bacterium | reverse complement strand
TGCAGCCTTGCGGATGGCGCCGATGATGCCATCGGTGACGCCGCTGACCGACCAGGTGTTCATCGCGCCGCCTGCCCCGCCCGGAATCGGCCAGGCCCCGCCGAACCCTCGGGCAGACATGGTAAACCGCTGGTTAACGGGCGCTACCGCGCGGCGGCGGGGCGCCTCGCCGGCACCGGCACGGCGCGGCGATGCGCGATCAGGAACCGGCTATTCGGCTGGTCGCGATATGAGCGAAGTCCGAAACGGGGCCAACGCGCCCGATCGGGCCGAGATAGTCCGCCGCCAGCCGCGACGCCGCGGAGTCCTCGACCAGCGAATGGCCGCGAGCATCGAGAAACGCGCCGAGATCCGCCGGCTTCAGGCCGAAGCGCCACGGTTCTCCCGACCGTTGCACCCGGTCGAGAAGCCACCGGACGCCCGGGAATCGCTCGTCATGGTCGAACACGCCGGCGTCGACATAAGTGAACGCCATCGGACTTCCCGGTGCGCAGAGGGCGACCAGGGTCAGGAGCAGCCGGTCCACGCCGTCTGCGTCGAGATACTGGCTGACCCCCTCCCAGACCACGAAGGTCGGCGCTCCAATGCGGAAGCCGGCGGCGCCGAGTCGCTCAGGAAGATCGTCATGCCCGAAGTCGGTCGCAACGAAGGTGACGTGCGGCGGAGCGGGGTCGACCGCAGCGCGCAGCCGCTCCCGCTTGCAAGCCTGGATCGCCGCGTGATCGATGTCGAACACGCTCACCTTGTCGATGCCCGCGATCCGATAGGCGCGGCAGTCATATCCGGCGCCAAGAATCAGAACCTGCTCGCAGCCGGCGGCGAGGCCCCGCCCCAGCGCGTCGTCGATGCACCGGGTCCGGCAAACGAAGCTCGTCATCAGGCCGATGACACCGCTTGCCCGATCGTAGAGGCGGTTGCCGACATCGGGCCCGACCAGCGACGCGGCGAGGCGAAAGATCGAGCGCGTCATCGGATGGGTGAGGAACGCGCGCGCATAAGGGTCGCTGAACAGGCGCGTGCGGGCCGGCCGGATCGTCTCGACCGCGCGCGCTGCCGCGATGAACTCGGCCGTCAGGCTGGCTTTGGGTGCGGCCATGTCGCTGTCTCCCGTTCCCACGGCACCCTAGGCTCGGCCGCGGCCGCGCTCTTGGGCCGAAGGGAACTGCGGGCTTGGACGGGAGCGAACTCGTGGTAACAATCGGCGCCTGCGCGGAGGCGGAGCGGCGACGCTTCGACGGCCGGAGATGGTGGCGTCCTTCCGCTTTTCGACCGATGGGCTGCCCCTGCGGGAACGCGCCGATGCGCTCCGCCGGCTGCGGGCGCACGGCGCGCTGCCGATGGAGCCGCTCGCCGAAGCGGTGCTGCGGGCGCGGATCGCCCGGCTGGCCCTGCCTGGCGTCGGCATCCTCGCCGGAACGCTGGCCGGGCTGCGATTCGACGGAAGCCTGGACGCGCCCGGCGTCGAGGACGATTTCTTCCTGTGCATCGCCGTCGCCGGCCGTCCGACCTGCGCGCAGCGCCAGACGACGACCACCGCCAGGGCGGGCGACGCGGTTCTCGTCAGCGCCGGCGCCGGGCCATTCACGCTGACGGTGCCGACAGCGGCCCGGGTCGTCGGGCTGCGCGTGCCCCGCAAGGCGATCGTGCCGCTCCTGGCTGGGCGCGACGCTGCCGCGATGCGGGTGATATCCGATGCCGGCGCCCCGATGGGCCTCCTCGCCGCTTACGCCACCGCCGTGGCGACCGCGCCGGCGCCGCCCTCGCCCGAGCTGGCCGGCACGGTCGCCGGCCACCTCCATGACCTGATCGTGCTCGGCCTGCACCCGACGCGGGACGCGGTCGCCGCCGCGGCGGAGCGCGCGGTGCCGGCGGCCCGGCTCCGCGCCATCAAGGCCGACATCGAGGCCCGTCTCGACGACGAATCGCTCGCGATCGCCGCTATCGCCGCGCGGCACGGCGTGACGCCCCGCTACGTGCACAAGCTGTTCGAGCGCGAGGGCGTGACTTACACGCAGTTCGTCCTCGGCGAGCGCCTCGCGCGGGCGCACCGCATGCTGCGGAACCCGCGGCTGGCCCATTGCAGCGTCGCAGCCATCGCCTACGACGTGGGGTTTGGCGACATCTCCTATTTCAACCGGGCCTTCCGCCGGCGCTACGGCGCGACGCCATCGGACGTCCGCGCGGCCGGAACGGCGCGTGATCTCGGCCATGACGGAAAAGCCCCCGCTCCGCTATAACCGCGACAGCCACACCTCCCGACATCCATGGAAGCGTCCCATGCCTGCGTCCGATCCTTCGCGCCACCCTCGCGGCGGCCTCTATTTCGACGATTTCGCGGTCGGCCAGGAGTTCCGCCACCCGCTGACGCGGACGGTGACGGCGATGGACAACATGCTGTTCTCCAACATGACGCTGAACCCGCAGCCGCTCCACATCGACCGCCACTATTGCGCGACCGAGACCGAGTGGGGCCAGCCGCTGATGAATTCGCTCTTCACCCTCGGCCTCATGATCGGCATCTCGGTCGCCGACATCACCACCGGCACCACCATCGCCAATCTCGGCATGACCGAGGTGCGCTTCCCCCACCCGCTGTTCGAGGGCGACACCGTGCATGTCGCGACCGAGGTGGTGAGCAAGCGGCCGTCGCGCTCGCGCCCGAACGCCGGCATCCTGGAGTTGCGCCACCGCACCTATAACCAGGACGACGCGTTGGTGGCGGAGTGCCTGCGCCAGGTCTTCATGCACCGCCGCCGCGACGAATGAGCTCCGTCATGCCCGGGCTTAGCCCGGGCATCTACGCGTTCGATCCCTGCGACGGAAGGAAGTCGTACATGGCCGGGACAAGCCCGGCCATGACGGAGGGCCGAAGTCGATGATCACTGATCGGAAGGCGATGCGCTCGCTCCTGTTCGTCCCCGCCGACGACCCGAAGAAGCTCGCCAAGGCGACGGCGCGCGGCACCGACGCGCTGATCCTCGACCTGGAAGATGCGGTCGCCGAGGCGAAGAAGGACGAGGCCCGCGCCCAAGCCGCCGCCTTTCTCCGCGCCCATGCCGGGCGGGCGGAAGGGCCGCGGCTCATGGTCCGCATCAACGGCTTCGGCCATCCGGCTTCCGCGGCCGATCTCGCGGCCGCGGTCGCGGCCGGGGCCGACGCGGTGATGCTGCCGAAGGCCGTCGGCCTCGCCGACGTCGAGCGCCTCGCCGGCCGCCTCGCGGTCGCCGAGGCCGAGGCCGGACGGCCCGACGGCGCGGTCATGATCCTGCCGCTCGCGAGCGAGAGCGGGCGCGCGCTGCTCGCGCTGCCGACCCTCGCCGGCGGCCACCCGCGCCTCATGGGCATCGCGTGGTCGGGCGAGGATCTCGCCGCCGACCTCGGCGCGGTGGCGAGCCGCCGGCCAGACGGCACGCTGCCCGACCCGCAGCGCCTCGCCCGCACCCTTGCCCTCGCCGCCGCTGCGGCCGCCGGGGTGCCGGCGATCGACACCATCTTCGCGCGCTTCCAGGACGAGGACGGCCTCCGCCGCGAAGCCGAAGCCGCCGCCTTCGACGGCTTTTCGGGCAAGCTTGCGATCCACCCGGCCCAGGTTGCGACGATCAACGCCGCCTTCACCCCGAGCGCCGATCAGGTGGCGGCGGCAAAAGCGGTGATCGCCGCCTTCGCCGCGGCGCCGAGCTCCGGCGCGGTGGCAGTCGATGGCACGATGCTCGACCGCCCCCACGTCCTCGCCGCGGAACGGGTACTGGCGCGAGCAAGATAGGCCTTGAAAATATGACCACTATGACTATTTTTGATGCGAATTCGAGTTCTAAGGAGAGGGCTAATGAAATTCGAATCAGCCCCTGGGCCTCTCAAGAAAGGGTCAAATCGAGAGAAGCTGCTCGATCTGTTTATCGCTAATCGTGGCAAGCCGGTGACGAGGGCAGCGATGCTCAAGGCCGTTTATGGCACCGCTGACACCCCGGCACCTAGGGTCATGATGGTACTCAAGGGGCTCAAGACACTGATCACCGACCGAAAACTTCCTTATGAGATCAAGAAGGAGGGTGAGGACTTTGTCCTCTATCAAGTTTCGTCTAATTGGACGATCGCCGACGCTAAGGCTCGGTTCAGCGAACTGGTTACGGATGCTCAATCGAAAGGGCCGCAGACGATTACCAAACATGGCCACCCTGCTGCGATCGTAGTCGCACCGGACGAATGGGAGCGGAAAACCAAACGGAGCGGGAGCTTGGCGGATTTCTTCGCCGCGTCGCCTCTCCGAAACTCCGGTCTCGAAATTATGCGCCGAAAGGATCGAGCGCAGAACATCGAGCTGTGAGCTTCCTGCTCGACACGAACGTTGTTTCGGAATGGGTGAAGCCGCGACCCGATCCCGGCGTGGTCCAATGGCTGGCAGAGGTCGATGAGGACCGCGCGTTTCTCAGCGTTGTGACGCTGGCGGAGATCCGCCGCGGGATTGAGCGCCTGCCGCATGGACATCGGCGCAGGCGGCTTGAAGATTGGCTGCTGGTGGAGCTACCGCTCCGTTTTGAAGGTCGAGTACTGCCCATCGATAGGGCGATCGCCGATCGTTGGGGTCTGGTTGTCGCGCGCTCAGAGGCAGCCGGGCGCCCTATTGGAGTCATCGACGCGTTTCTCGCCGCAACTGCCATTGTCCAAGATCTGATGCTTGTTACGCGCAACCAGGATGACTTCATTGGCGCGGTCGACGAAACGATCAATCCTTGGTCGCCTGCGCAATGAGCGGTGGTGGGCATCGGCGTCGCCGGTGCCCACCCATTCAGCTTACCGCGGCTTGATCCCGAACAGCTTCTCGGCGTTGCCGTGGTTGATCTTCTCGCGGTCGGCCGGCGGGATGTCCATCGACTCCAGCACCTTGATGGTCTCGCGGATGTAGCCCGGCCCCTTCTCCGGATCGAACGGCGAGTCGGAGGCGAACAGCACCTTGTCCGGCCCATAGAAGTCGAGGCCGCAGACCATCGCGCCGCGCGAACCGAAGGTCGCGGAGTCGGCGTAGTAGTCCTTGAAATAGTCGAACGGCCGCTTCTTCAGCTTGGCCAGCACGGTGGTCTTGTAGTCCTCGTCCGAGGTGCGGTTGCCGAGCTGGTCCCAGCCGGGGCCGACGCGACCCTCGAAATAGGGCACCATGCCGCCGAGATGGTGGGCGACCATCTTGAGCTCAGGGAGCTTGTCCATCAGGCCCGAGAACACGAGGCGGGCCATCATCACGCTGGTCTCGTAGGGCCAGCCGAAGGTCCACCAGATCTCGTACTTGGACTTGTTCTCGGTCTTGTAGTCCGGCATGTCGGCGCCACGGGCGGGGTGGATCAGGATCGGCTTGCCCGACTTCGCCGCGACCTCGAACACCGGGAAGAAGCGCGGCTCGTCGAGCGGCGCGCCCTTCACGTTGGTGTAGAGCTGGATGCCGTTGGCGCCGTTCTTCAGCGCGCGCTCGGCCTCGCGCGCTGCGACCTCGGGCTGGTCCATCGGGAGATTCGCGACGTAGCCGACGAAGCGGTCCGGATGCTTCTGGCAGAGCTCGGCGAGGCCGTCGTTGCAGAGCTTGGCGAGCTCGAGGCCGCCCTCGCCCGAAGCGAGGTCCTCGATCGGGGGGGCGGCGATGGAGAGGACCTGGGTGTAGTCGTACTTGTTGAACTGGTCCATCACCGAGAAGCGAACGTCAAGGTCGTGCAGGCAGGGGATGTTGCGCACCCGCTTGCCGATGTCCTTGTGCCCGCCGGCGACGGCTAGCATCTTCTCGAAATATTTGGGCGGGAAGAAATGGTTGAACGCGTCGATATAGCGGGTGGCCATGGGTTTCCTCGTCGCTTCGGGGAGTTCGGACGCAGCCGCCGCGTGACGCCGCCGCCGCTCGGGGCATCGCCTTAGCCGAAACGGCGCCGCCGGCAAAGCCTGCAGATGTGCGCGGCCGGCAGACGACGGCGAGATCATGCCGGAGGTGCGTCTGCCAGCCCTCCCCGCCGCAATTTTGCCATGCTTTAGCCGCGGCGATGCGCCGCGCGACCATATTGCGTCGATTTAATCGACCATATATTAGCAATCAAAAACAATGGCTTGAATGAAATTATCAATGTCATATCTGTGACCGTGCCGCGGTTCGCGAGCATTTTTCCCCATTCTCGCCAAACTCGGCGGCGAGTAGCCCCGACGGGGAAACGTGGCATGGTCCCCGACAACAACAACTCCAGCCGCGGAGGAGGAATTCGTTGATGCGCGCGCCTTTGTTCGCCCTTGCGTTCGCCGCCTGCCTCGTCATCCCAGCCGCCCATAGCCAGACGTCGAGCCCATCCGACGCGACGGCCGCCCAGCCGGCGATCCACGGCCTGTGGCTCACCACGCCCTACCCTCAGCAGACCGTGCACGCGGGCGACGAGATCTCGCTCGACCTCAGCCTCACCAACAGCCATCTCGCGCCGCAGCGCGCCGCCCTGTCGGTGACCCAGGCGCCGCCCGGCTGGAAGGCAGAGATCGACGGCGGCGGCAAGCCGGTCGCCGCGGCGTTCGCGCCGACCGACGGCAAGGCCGACCTCAAGCTGAAGCTGACGCCGCCCGACAACGTGAAGCCGGGGCCGTACCAGTTCGTGGTCGAGGCCAAGGGGCCGGACGCCTCCTCCTCGCTGCCGCTCACGCTGACGCTCTCGAACGGCAACGCCGCCAAGCTCTCCGTCGAGTCCGACCTGCCGGCGCTGAAGGGCTCGTCGACCTCCTCCTTCGCCTATACCGTCACCATCAGGAACGAGGGCGGCGAGGACGCGGTCGTCAGCCTCGGCGCCGACGTGCCGAAAGGCTTCCAGCCGACCATCACCGAGGCCTACGGCACCCAGGAGCTGACCAGCATCCCGATCAAGGCCGGCCAGTCCAAGGACATCAAGCTGACCGTGAAGCCGCCGGACGGCGTCGCCGCCGGCACCTACCCGGTGGTCTTCCACGCCGCGACCGCCAAGGCCGAGGGCGCCGCCAAGCTCAGCATGGCGATCACCGGGCAGCCGCAGCTCGCGCTGACCGGGCCGGGCGGCCGCCTCTCAGGCGACGCCACCGCGGGCGCCGCCTCGACCGTCCAGTTCACGCTCCGCAACAACGGCACCGCGCCGGCCCAGCATGTCGAGCTCGCCGGCGACGCCCCCTCGGGCTGGACGGTGGCCTTCGCGCCGAAGTCGATCGACACGCTCGGCCCCAACGCCGAGCGCCACGTCGCCGCGACCATCACCCCGGTGGGCCAGGCCATCGCCGGCGACTACATGGTGACGATGCGGGCGACCCCCGGCAGCGGCGGCGGCGACGCCTCGGCCGACTATCGCGTCACCGTCCACACCTCGACGCTCTGGGGCATCGTCGGCATCATCATCATCGCTGCCGCGCTGATCGCGCTGTCGCTCGCCGTCGTCCGGTACGGCCGGCGATGAGCCGCCCGGTCATCGAGGCCACCGGCCTCGCCAAGCGCTACGGCGGCGTCGCCGCCGTGGCGGGCATCGACCTCACGATCGACAAGGGCGAGGTGTTCGGTCTGCTCGGGCCGAACGGCGCCGGCAAGACCACGACCATCCTGATGCTGCTCGGCCTGACCGAGCCGACCGCGGGCAAGGTCGAGGTCCTCGGCCTCGACCCGCTGCGCCGGCCGCTCGCGGTCAAGCGCCGGGTCGGCTACCTGCCCGACCAGGTCGGCTTCTACGGCAACCTCTCGGGCGCCGAGAACCTGCGCTACACCGCGCGCCTCGCCGGCATCGAGCGCGCCGAGGCCGACCGCCGCATCAAGGCGGCGGCCGAGCGGGTCGGCATCGCCGAGGCGATCCAGCGGCGCGTCGCGGGCTACTCCCACGGCATGCGCCAGCGCCTCGGCCTCGCCGAGATCCTGGTCAAGCAGGCCGAGATCGCGATCCTCGACGAGCCGACCGGCGGCCTCGACCCCGAGGCGACGCACGAGTTCCTGGGCCTCGTCCGCGCCTTCAAGAGCGAGGGCATGACGATCCTCTTGTCGTCGCACCTCCTCGCGATGGTCGAGAGCGTGTGCGACCGCGTCGCGCTGTTCCACGCCGGCAAGATCGGCCTCGCCGGCCGGGTCGAGGACCTGGTGCGCGAGGTCCTGGGCGGCTCCTACGTCATCAACGTCCAGGCGACCGGGCCGAACGTCGAGGCCCGCCTCAGGACACTGGAGGGCGTGTCCTCGCTGCAGCCCGACGGGCCCGGCCACTGGCGGATCGAGGCCGACCGCGACCTCCGCCCCGCCGTCGCCCGCGCGGTGGTCGAAGGCGGCGGCGCCCTGACCGGCATCGCTCTCGCCCGGCTCGGCCTCGACGACGTCTACACCCGCTATTTCCGCGAGGTGCGCCATGCCGCGTGAAGGCTCGCCCTGGACCGGGGTCTCGGCGGTCAGCTTCAAGGAGATGGCCGACCATTTCTCCAGCGCCCGGATCCGCATCCTGGTGGTGTTGATCCTCCTCACCGCCGGCGGCGCGGTCTACGCCGCGATCGAGAACATCCGCGCCACGACCTCGCAGGACCCGTTCCTGTTCCTCCGCCTGTTCACGGTGGCGCGCGATCCGGTACCGTCCTTCGTCGGCTTCCTCGGCTTCCTCATCCCGCTGATCGCGATCGCGATCGCCTTCGATTCGGTGAACGGCGAACTGAGCCATCGCACCATGAGCCGGGTGCTGTCGCAGCCGATCTATCGCGACGCCTTCCTGCTGGGGAAATTCCTCGGCGGCTTCGCGACGCTCGCGATCTGCCTGGTGGCGCTGTGGCTCCTCGTCATCGGCTTCGGCATGCTGACGCTCGGCCTGCCCCCGAGCGGCGAGGAGATCGCCCGCGCGGTCGCGTTCCTCGTGGTCGCGATCCTCTATGCCGGGGTGTGGCTGGCACTGGCGCTGGCGCTCTCGGTCGGGCTGCGCTCGGCGACGACCTCGGCGCTGGCGGCGCTGGCGATCTGGCTGGTGTTCGCGTTCTTCTGGTCGCTGCTCGTGCCGGTCGCGACCAACCTCCTGATCAATGCCGGGCCCGACGACCCCCAGGGGCTGCTCGCCAAGGTCGACCTCGCCCAGGCGCTCGGCCGCATCTCGCCGAACACGCTCTTCGGCGAGAGCGCGATCGCGCTGCTCAACCCGGCGACGCGGACACTCGGCCCTGTGTTCATGGCGCAGCTCAACCGCGCCCTGATCGGGGCGCCGCTGCCCTTCGGCGAGAGCCTCCTCCTGATCTGGCCGCAGCTCGTCGGCCTCGGCGCCGCGGTCGTGCTGCTGTTCACGCTGGCCTACGCCCTGTTCCAGAGGCAGGAGATCCGGGCGTGAGCCTCTCGTAGGGTGGGCGTGCGCGGCATGCCCACGTGCGACGCCAGACGTGAGCATCGGCCGAGCCGATGCCCACCCTGCGCCCTCACTCCTCCGCGGCGGACGTGCGGTAGTGCCAGAACAGCAGGCGCTCCTCGATCTGGCGGAGGCCGAGATTGACCAGCATGCCGGTGATCGCGATGGCGACGATGCCGGCGAGGCCGGCGGAGACCTGGAAGCTCTGCTGGGCGCGCTGGACATAGGCGCCGATGCCGTTGGTCGAGAGCAGCATCTCCGAGGTGATGGTGACGAGGAGCGAGGTCGTCACCGACAGGCGCATGCCGGTGACGATGCCGGGCATCGCCGCGGGCAAGTCGATCAGGGTCATCACCTCGATCCGGCTGAAGCGGAGCGAGCGGCCGACCCGCTCCATCATCGGCGGCGCGCGGCGCACCGTCTCGATGGTGTTGATCAGGAGGTTGGGCACGAGGCCGTAGGTGATGACGGCGATCTTGGCGACATCGCCGACGCCGGCGAACAGCATCACGATCGGGATCACCGCCGGCGGCGGGATGGTGACGAGGAACTCCAGGATCGGGTCGACGATCAGGCCGAGCGGGCGGATGCGGCCGCAGGCGATGCCGAACGGCACCATGATCGCGAGCGACAGGCCGAAGGCGGTGAAGGCGCGGCGGAGCGTGTTGCCGATCTCGCCGAAGATTGCGCCGGCATTGTCCCACATCGCGATCGCGGTCTCGTAGGGGCCGGGAAAGAGCACGGTGTTGAAATGCCGGGCGATCCCCTGCCAGGCCGCCAGCACCACGACGACCGACAGCACCCCCCACCAGTTGATCGCGGGGCGCCAGGCGCCCTGGCGACGCCGCGTGCCGTCGTCATTGCGAGCGAAGCGAAGCAATCCAGGGCCCCAGGCCCGGCGCCGGCCCTGGATTGCTTCGTCGCCTCCGGCTCCTCGCAATGACGGGCTGCTCGTCATGCCGCCAGCGCCTCCGCATTCATGCGGTCGTGCCAGCCGATCACGAGGCGGCGCAGCACCAGCACCATCTGGTTGAACAGCATGCCGTTGACGCCGCAGAGCAGCGTCAGCGCGAACACGTCGGGGATGCGGAGCGCGAACGCGCGCTCGAACAGGAGATAGCCGAGCCCGTCCTCGCCGCCGAAGATGTCGGTGACGACCGAGCCGATCAGCGCCACCGTCGCGGCGATGCGGATGCCGACGAAGATCTGCGGCATCGCGCTCGGCAGCACGACGCCGAAAGTCAGCGCCAGCCGATCGCAGCCGAAGGCGCGGCCGGTGCGGGTGAGGACGTCGCTCGTGCCGGAGAAAGCCGCCACGGTGTTGAAATAGACCGCCCAGACGCCGGCGAAGGCGATGATGAAGAGATAGAGCTTGATGCCGAAGCCGATCGCGAACACCGAGATCGGGATGACCGCCGCCGGCGGCAGCGGCCGCAGCAGCTCGGTCCACGGGCGGAGCGCCTTCTGGAAGGCCGGCACCAGCGCGCCCAGCGCTCCGAGCGCGATACCGAGCGGCACCGTCAGCGCGAAGCCGGCAAGCGCGCGCCCCACGGTGAGCATTTCGGCGCGCATGTCCTCGGCCGAGGCGAACATCGCCACCGCCGCCACCGCGACGTCCGCCGGCGACGGCAGGTAGCGCTCCGGCACCACGTGCAGCCACACCACCGCCTGCCACAGCAGGACGACGATCGCGAGCGCGAGCGCGCGCCGAAGCCAGATCACGGCGCCGGCCCTGCCCCGCCCTCGGGATGGCGCTCGCGGCGGATCAGCGCCAGCACCTCGTGGCGGATATCGAGGAAGTCCGTGCTCTCGCGGGTGGTGATCTGGTCGCGCGGGCGCGGCAGCGGCACCACGATCTCGCGCACGACATGGGTCGGCCGGTTCGACAGCACCACGATACGGTCGCCCATGTAGACCGCTTCCTCGACGTCGTGGGTGACGAGCACGCAGGTCTGGCCGTAGCGCTGGGCGATGCCGAGCAGGAGGTCCTGCATGTCGGCGCGGGTCTGGGCATCGACCGAGGCGAGCGGCTCGTCGAGGAGCAGGAGACGCGATTGCGAGGCGAGGCCCCGGGCGATGGCGACGCGCTGCTGCATGCCGCCGGAGACCTGCCAGGGATAATGCTGCTCGAAGCCCGACAGGCCGACCGCGGCGAGAAGGCCGCGGGCCTGCTCGGCGCGCTCGGCGGCCGAGCCGCCGCTGATCCGGCGCATGCCGAACAGGACGTTGCCGAGATTGGTCTTCCAGGGAAACAGCGAGCGGCTGTAGTCCTGGAAGACGATGGCGAGCCCGGCGGGGGTACCGCCCCGCACCGAATGGCCGGCGAAGCGGACATCGCCGGCGTCCGGCCGGAGCAGGCCGGACAGGGTGAGCAGCAGCGTGGTCTTGCCGCAGCCCGACGGCCCGACCACCGAGACGAACTCGCCCGCCCCGACCTTGAAGCCGATGCCGGCGAGCACCTCGATCGCCGCGCTCGCGCCGAAGCTCTTGCGCAGGCCCTCAACCGCGAGCAGCGGGGCCTCGACCGGCGCCGCGGGCCGCGCAGCGTCGGTGCGGAGCGGGACTACGTCTGCCGACATCCCCGGCCTCAATAAGGCAGCGTCGCGATGACGTCGTCGACGTCGAACTTCTTCTGCATCATGCCGGTCTTGACCAGGGCATCATAATTCGGCGCAACCGCCGCCTTGGTCACGCTGATGTCGTGGAACCAGGTCGGGTCGGGCAGCTTCTCCGCGGTCGCGCGCGGCAGCCCGCCGATCTTCACGATGAGGTCGGCGCGGAGCTTGGCGTCGGCCTGGACCTCGCGCGCGGCGCGGAGATAGGCGCGGCCGAAGGCGAGCGCGAGATCGCGGTGCTTGGCGAGCCAGTCGTCGGTCGCGAAATAGCAGCTCGCGGTGGTCGGCGCCTTGGCGCTCGCCATCAGGGTGCCCTGGCCGAGGGTCTTCGCCGCGATCTCCTTGTTCAGCATGATCGCCGAGTGCATCGGCTCGATGTCGACGGCGAGGTCGGCATTGCCGAGCTGCAGCGCCGCCGGCATCTGCGGGAACGGCACGACGACCTTCTTCACCTCGTCCCAGCCGACCCCGGCCGCCTGCAGGCGCTCGCGGATGGCGAGCTCGCCGGCAGTGCCGAAGGCGTTGATCATCACCGTCTTGCCCTTCATCTGGGCGAAGGAGGTAACGCCGGAACGGCCCGAGACGTCGAGGTGAGTGCCGTAGTGGTCGGGCGGCCCCTCCTGGTTCGCGGTCATGAAGATCTTGACCTTGACGCCGTTGGCGCGGGCGAACATCGGCACCGACGACGCCGACCAGCCGATGTCGGCCTGGCCGGAGGCGACCGCGGCGACCGAGGCCGCCCCGGTCGCGACCTTGACGATCTCGACGTCGATGCCGGCGTCCTTGAAGTAGCCCTTCTCGATGCCGTGGAAGAGCGGGATCACCACGACGTTCTGGAAATTGGCGACGCGGATGGTCTGAAGCCCCGCCGCCGAGGCCGTACCCGCCGCCGTTGCGGCGGCGCATCCGACGATGGCCGCGAGCGCCGCGCGGCGGCTCCAGCCCCTGTGCATATCCGTTGCCATCGCTTCCTCTCCTGTTGCGCCGCATACCGCGCTTCACGCTCGCTATAGCCCGCCCCCGCCACCATGCTTCGCACGGTCCCCCTCCCCGTTTCACGGGGAGGGGGCGAGCGCAGCGAGCCGGAGGGGGTGACAGCCCCCCACCGAACCGGCCGGATCGCCCGCTAGAACGGCAGCGTCGCGATCACGTCGTCGACGTTGAACTTGGTCTTCAGCATGCCGGACTCGACGAGGTCGGCATAGTTCGGCTCGACCGCCGGCTTGGTGATCGCGAGATCGTGGAACCAGGTC
>DASZVN010000170.1:0-5827 GCA_035547055.1 Hyphomicrobiales bacterium | reverse complement strand
ATCCGGCCGCCGTCATCCTCGCCAAAAGGACGACCGGGCGTGGGTCGATCGCCTATGCCGTCGGAATCTCGCACAAGCCGCCCACGGCGAACGAAAGGGCGCTCGAGGTTCCGAGCAGGCTGAAACGCTGGCTCGGCCTCGATGGCCGGCGCTCCTGGGTCTACACCGATCAGGTCAACGTCTTTGTCTGGCCGGGTCCCGACCTGCGGCCGGCCGACTGGCTGTCGACCCGCCCCGAAGCGCAGGGAACATGCGTCATCGGCGCCCTGCCGAGAGACTGGTTTCAGACGCTCGTGAACCACGTCGCCGAAAGCCACGCAGCGAAGCGCTCGCAGATGGTGAAACGGAGCGGCTGACGATTTCCGCTTGCCTCCGGCACCGCGATGCCGCATTCGGCGAGACGACCCGGCACCCGACGAGGGAGAGGCATGTCCGTCACCGAGCCGCATTTCTGGCTCGCCCTGCTCCAGATCGCCTGGATCAACATCCTCCTGTCGGGCGACAATGCGGTGGTGATCGCGCTGGCGTGCCGGCGCCTGTCGCCGACCCAGCAGCGCTGGGGCATGGTGCTCGGTGCCGGCGTGGCGCTGGTGCTGCGCATTCTCTTCACCGGAGTCGCGACCGAGCTCCTGGCGCTGCCGTGGCTGAAGGTCGTGGGCGCGCTGGCGCTGTTCTACATCGCGGTCGACCTCGTCGGCTCGGGCGACGACGAGGGGAAGGACGTCAAGGCGTCCGAGACGCTGTGGCAGGCGATCGCGACCATCGCGGTGGCCGACCTCATCATGAGCCTCGACAACGTCGTCGCCATCGCCGCCGCCGCCCATGGCGACCTCATCCTGATGGTGATCGGCCTCGCGCTCACGGTGCCGCTCCTCGTCGCCGGCAGCACGCTCATCACCACGCTGTTCGATCGCCTGCCGATCCTGGTGACGCTCGGCGGTGCGCTGCTCGGCTGGGTCGCGGGAGAGATGCTGATGGGCGATGCCGCGATCGCAGAGCGGATCGGCGCCGACACCGCCGAGGCGTGGCAGCTCTATGTCGGCATCGCGGTGGCGGTGCTGGTGGTCGCGGTCGGCCATGGGCGGCTCTGGCTGGCGCGGCGGCACCAGCACGCGTCCGAATAGGGCATGAGAACCGGCTGGGAGGCGGCGATGCGATGCAGCGGCAAACTGGCGATGGCGACTGCCTTCGGCGCGCTTCTCCTGACGGCGCAGCCGGCGGCGGCCCGGCCGCCTGAACCGGGCGCGGCGGCGCGGGTGCGCGCCCGCATCCTCGACGGCTGCGTGATGGGGAGCGCCGGCACGCCCCGCGCCTCGCATCCGGTGCCGCGCTGCCGCTGCTACGCCAACGGCGTCGTCAAGGCGATGACGCCCGCCGACCTCCAGCGCTATCTCCGCACCGGCACCATCTCCGACGCCCTGCACGACAAGGCCGAACGCCTCTACGCCGGGTGCTGAGGGGTCGCGCCCGTCATTGCGAGGAGCGAAGCGACGAAGCAATCCAGGGCGGCGGGCGTGGCGCAGTCCTGGATTGCTTCGCTTCGCTCGCAATGACGAGTGTTGTACCGTCGATACGGAATAACGATCACAAACCGCGCGCATAGTTGCCGCATGAAAATTCAGTAACGCCAACCCAGCCGATGCCAGAAAAAAATGAAGGCGATCGCGATGGCCATGCCAATGGCCATTACGGTTGTCGGCCAGAATGACAGTCCCATAACAAAGCCGAGCACGAGAGCCGTCACGAAAGCCACAATCGGCTCCATGTAAGGTTGTCGGTACCAGCGCTTCCATCGCGGGAGGGCCGGACCATGATAGCCGGTCCAACGATCAATCATCGCGCGATCCTAGGAGGCGCAGGTAAACGAAAAACGCCCTCTCCCGAGGGAGAGGGCGTCGTTGTGAAGTGCCGGCGGCTCAGGCGGCCGGCGGAGGCTCCGGGGTCGGGCCGTTCGGCGGCGGCGTGCCGGCGGCGCGGCGGCTCGCCATGAAGCGGTCGAACTCCTCGCGATCCTTGGCGCGGCGGAGCTCGTCGAGGAAGGCGGCGAACGCCTTCTGCTCCTCGGCGAGGCGGCGGCGCTCCTCCTCGAGGCGGGCGAGCTCGCGCGCCTTGTAGTCCTCGAAGGCGGCGTTGCCGCTGTCGGCCCAGAGGCCGTCGCGGCTGCGGCTCGGGCCGCAGCCCCATGCGCCGGGGCCGCTCCACACCGAGCGCGGGCCGCCCCAGGCGCTGCCGCCCGTCGCGGTCGAGCCGGCGGCGGACGACGCCGCGGTCGCCGCGCCACGCTGGCCGGCCATCCATTCGCGGAGCGGCGCCAGGAGGTCGGGCCGCCCGACCAGGCGCCAGAACAGGATCGCCAGGCCGATCGGGAAGAAGAAGATGAAGCCGAGGATCATGGCGACCAGCTCGACCGGGCGGAAGAACCCGCCGCAGCCGTGCGCCCACCACTCGGCCCGGGCCGCGCGGCGCGCGTCGCGATACGCTCTCCAATCGGCATGCGCTGTGTAGGACATGGCGGTACTCCGGTTGGTGTCTGCCACACACAATAGGCCCGAATTTTCCGCTGTCAAGATACGGCTTCGGAGAAGCCGCCAACGACGACAGAGCCATTAGCGGTTCTGCCGGTTCGAGCCGACCGGCGCCGCTTAAGTGAGGTATGGACGGGCGGACCGCTTTCAAGCGGCCAGGCGCGCGAAGCCGCGGCTGCGACGCCGGAGCGCATCCATCCGTAGAGTGGGCACCACATCGCGTTGCCCACGGCGGCGCCGGCCATCGTGGCGAGATTCCTCCTCCGTCATGGCCGGGCTTGTCCCCGCCACCCACGACTTCCTTCGAACGTGCGCCGCAAGTCGTGGATGCCCGGCACGAAGCCGGGCATGACGGAGGCAAATTCCCGGCTCGACGGAGTCGCAGCGCATCCGACCGCAAGCCCGGCTGCGCATCGCCCATGCCTGTGTCCCGGCCGCCGCAGCGCCGTCCATCCTCGCTGTCCACAGGCCGGCCGGCTTGGCGGGCGGGGCCGACTCGCGCCAGCCTCGACAGGTCTTCCAGGGCGGCCGAGTCGCCTGGGGTTAGGACTTCCTTAAGGCGCCGGGAACCACCATATCTTGTGGGCGCGCGTTGTGATCGGCGCTAGATTGACGAGCCTGCGGGACTCGGCCTAGCGTTCTTCCCCAGGTGGCAGGCGGCCTTCGAGGGCGCTGCCGCGATCACCAAGTCGAGTGCGAATAGCGGCGGGCCGGGGCATCGCGCATCGGGCCGGCGGGGGATGTGCGTGCGGCCGGAGCCGGGCGCATGATGGGACCAATCCGGCGCCGGCGACGATCCGGCGGGCGCTTCGGCTGAGCGCCAGAGAGAGCGGAGCAGAGGGCAATGCGCATCGAGCGGCGGTTCACCACCCAAGGCCGGTCCCCCTACGCGGACATCGCCTTCCGCACCACGACCAGCGAGATCAAGAACCCGGACGGCTCGGTGGTCTTCCGCCTCGAGGGCGTCGCCGTGCCGGAGGGCTGGAGCCAGGTCGCCGCCGACATCATCGCCCAGAAATATTTCCGCAAGGCCGGCGTGCCGACGCGCCTGAAGAAGGTCGAGGAGGAGACCGTCCCCTCCTTCCTGTGGCGCTCGGTGCCCGACGAGGCCGCGCTCGCCGCCCTGCCCGAGGGCGAGCGCACCCGCTCGGAGATCGACAGCCGCGAGGTGTTCGACCGCCTCGTGGGCACCTGGACCTATTGGGGCTGGAAGGCCGGCCATTTCGACACCGAGATGGACGCCCAGGCCTTCTCCGACGAGTTGCGCTACATGCTCGCGACCCAGCGCGCCGCGCCGAACTCGCCGCAATGGTTCAACACCGGCCTCAACTGGGCCTACGGCATCGACGGGCCGAGCCAGGGCCACTGGTATGTCGACCCGGCGACCGGCGAGGCGCGCCCCTCGTCCTCGGCCTATGAGCGGCCGCAGCCGCACGCCTGCTTCATCCAGTCGATCAATGACGACCTCGTGAACGAGGGCGGCATCATGGATCTCTGGGTCCGCGAGGCGCGCCTGTTCAAGTACGGCTCGGGCACCGGCTCCAATTTCTCGCGCCTCCGCGGCGAGGGCGAGCGGCTGTCGGGCGGCGGGCGCTCGTCGGGCCTGATGTCGTTCCTCAAGATCGGCGACCGCGCCGCCGGCGCGATCAAGTCGGGCGGCACCACGCGCCGCGCCGCCAAGATGGTGGTGGTCGACGTCGACCCCCCCGACCTCGAGAGCTACATCGACTGGAAGGTGAAGGAGGAGCAGAAGGTCGCGGCCCTCGTCACCGGCTCCAAGACCATCAAGAAGCACCTCGGCGCGGTGATGCGCGCCTGCGTCAACTGCGAGGGCGACGGCGACGACTGCTTCGCCCCCGAGAAGAACCCCGCGCTGAAGCGCGAGATCAAGGCCGCGCGCAAGGCCCAGGTGCCGGACAACTACATCCGCCGCGTCGTCCAGTTCGCGAAGCAGGGCTACACCGAGATCAAGTTCGACACCTACGATACCGACTGGGATTCGGAGGCCTATCTCACCGTCTCGGGCCAGAACTCGAACAACTCGGTCCGCGTCACCGACGGGTTCCTGAACGCCGTCGAGAAAGATGGCGACTGGCAGCTCACCGCCCGCACCTCGGGCAAGGTGACCAAGACGATGAAGGCCGCCGACCTCTGGGAAAAGATCGGCTACGCCGCCTGGGCCTCGGCCGACCCCGGCATCCAGTTCCACACCACGATCAACGACTGGCACACCTGCCCGGCCTCGGGGCCGATCATCGCGTCGAACCCGTGCTCCGAGTACATGTTCCTCGACGACACGGCGTGCAACCTCGCGTCGATCAACCTGCTCGCCTTCCGCAATGCCGACGGCTCGTTCGACGTCGCAGCCTACGAGCACGCCGTGCGCCTGTGGACGGTCGTCCTCGAGATCGCGGTGGTGATGGCGCAGTTCCCCTCGCGCCGCATCGCCGAGCTCTCCTACGAATACCGCACCCTCGGCCTCGGCTACGCCAATATCGGCGGCCTCCTGATGACCTCGGGCATCCCCTACGATTCAGAGGCCGGCCGCGCCTATGGCGGGGCGCTGACCGCGATCATGACCGGAATCGCCTACGCGACCTCGGCGGAGATGGCGGCCGAGCTCGGCCCGTTCCCGGGCTACCAGCCGAACCGCGACCACATGCTCCGCGTCATCCGCAACCACCGCCGCGCCGCCCGCGGCGAGAGCGCGGGCTACGAGGCGCTCGAGACCGCGCCGGTGCCGCTCGACCATGCCGCCTGCCCGCAGCCGGTCCTCGTCGAGCGCGCCATCGCGGCGTGGGATTCGGCGCTCGCCCTCGGCGAGAAGCACGGCTACCGCAACGCCCAGGTCTCGGTGATCGCGCCGACCGGCACGATCGGCCTCCTGATGGACTGCGACACCACCGGCATCGAACCCGACTTCGCGCTGGTAAAGTTCAAGAAGCTGGCCGGCGGCGGCTATTTCAAGATCATCAACCGCGCCGTGCCCGAGGCGCTCCGCACCCTCGGCTACTGCGAGAGCGAGATCGCCGAGATCGAGGCCTACGCCGTCGGCCACGGCACGCTCGACCAGGCGCCGGCGATCAACCCGACGACGCTCCGCCTGAAGGGCTTCACCGACGAGGCGCTCGACAAGGTGAAGGCGGCGCTGAAGAGCGCCTTCGACATCAAGTTCGTCTTCAACCGCTGGACGCTCGGCGACGCGTTCCTGACCGGCAAGCTCGGCGTGCCGGCCGAGAAGCTCGACGACCCGGCCTTCGACCTCCTGTCCTTCCTCGGCTTCTCGAAGGCCGACATCGAGG
>DASZVN010000169.1:0-15000 GCA_035547055.1 Hyphomicrobiales bacterium | reverse complement strand
CGGACGCCGGTCGAGCGCTGGATCGAGGTGCATGTCGCTCCGGTCGAGGTCGGCGTCGCGGAAGGCGACCGCGCTGTCCTCCTCGTGCTTCACGACCTCACCCAGGCTGAGCGGCTCGAGCGCATGCGGGCTGATTTCGTCGCCAACGCCAGCCACGAGCTGCGCACGCCGCTGGCCTCGCTGTCGGGCTTCATCGACACCCTCCAGGGCGCGGCCCGCAACGACGCGGCGGCGCGCGCCGAGTTCCTCGTCATCATGCGGGCGCAGGCGGCGCGGATGTCGCGCCTGATCGAGGATCTGCTGTCGCTGTCTCGAATCGAGCTCAACGAGCATGTGCCGCCGCAGGGCATGGTCGATCTCGGCGAGGCCGCAGCGCGAGTGGTCGAGGGCCTCCGCCCCCTCGCGGCGAGCGAGGGTGTCAAGCTCGTGCTCGACCGGCCGGTGCGGGCGGTCGCGATCCGGGGCGACGGCGACGAACTCGACCGTCTGATCGAGAACCTGGTCGAAAACGGGATCAAGTACGGCGCCCCGGGTAAGCGGGTCGAGGTTGCGGTCGCCACGACCACAGACGGCACGGCGCCCAAGGCCGTGCTGGCGGTGCGTGACTTCGGTCCGGGCATCGCGGCCGAGCACCTGCCGCGGCTGACCGAGCGCTTCTACCGCGTCGACGTCGGCGAGAGCCGCGCCAAGGGCGGCACCGGCCTCGGGCTCGCCCTCGTCAAGCACATCACGAGCCGGCATCGCGGGCGCCTCGCCATCGAGAGCAAGCCGGGGGAGGGCGCTCTGTTCACGGTGCGCTTCGACCTCGCCGGCTGATCGGCCGCCGTCATCCAACCGTCATCGAACTGCAATAGAGCTGTCGCCGCGCCAGCGTAGGCGTTCGACGCGCCGAGGGGCAGGCAACCGTCACCCCTCCGGCGCTCGAACGACAGGGGATTACCCGTGAAACCGCTCGCACGACTGATGCTGAACCTCGCCGCGGCCGGCCTGGCCGTCGCGGCCAACACGGCCGGCTCCGGCGCCCAGACGATCTCCGGGGCCGGCTCCACCTTCGTCAATCCGGTCCTGTCGAAATGGGCGCAGGCCTATCGCCAGGAAACCGGCGTCGCCATCAACTACCAGTCGATCGGCTCCGGCGGTGGCATCAAGCAGATCACGGCCGGCACCGTCACCTTCGGCGCCTCGGACATGCCGCTGAAGCACGCCGACCTGGAGGAGGCCGGCCTGATCCAGTTCCCGCTGATCAACGGCGCTTCGGTCCCGGTCGTCAACCTGCCCGGCATCGCCGCCGGCGGCCTGACCCTCGATGGGCCGACGCTCGCGAAGATCTATCTCGGCACGATCGCCAAGTGGAACGACCCGGCGATCCAGGCGCTGAACCCCTCCGCCAAGCTGCCGGCGACTGCGATCGCGGTGGTGCACCGCTCGGACGGGTCCGGCACGACCTTCATCTGGACCGACTATCTCTCCAAGGTCAGCCCGGAATGGAAGGACCAGGTCGGCGAGAGCACGGCCGTGCAGTGGCCGGTCGGCATCGGCGCCAAGGGCAACGAGGGCGTCGCCGGCACCGTCGGCCAGACCGCGGGCGCCATCGGCTATGTCGAGTACGCCTACGCCAAGCAGAACAAGCTCGCCTATGTCCGCATGAAGAACAGCGAAGGCAAGGTGGTGTCGCCGACGGCCGCGAGCTTCCAGTCCGCCGCGGCCGGCGCGCAATGGGACAAGGCGCAGGACTACTACGTTATCCTGACCAACGCTCCCGGCGCCGAGAGCTGGCCGATCGCCGGCTCGACCTTCGTCCTGATGCACGCCAAGCCGTCCGATCCCAAGGCCTCCGTGACGGCGCTCCGGTTCTTCGCCTGGGGCTACTCGAAGGGCAAGCAAGCAGCGGCGAACCTCGACTACGTGCCGATGCCCGACTCGGTGGTGAAGGGGATCGAGGCCATGTGGGCCGCCCGGATCACCGACCCCGCCGGCAAGCCGCTCTACACGGCAATGAAGTGACGCGCCGCGCCGCGACACAACCTTTCACCCTCCCGCCGATCTCCGGCCCCGCGCCGGGGATCGGTCCCGTTCCTCGGCCCGACCGGAAGGAGCCGACCATGAGCGAGATCGCCCTTCCGGCCGTGGTGGCCGAGCGGCAGGCCGGCCGTGCCCACGCCCTCGGCCGTTTCCGCGCGAACGACCGGCTCTTCGCCGGCCTGACCCGCGGCGCCGCGATCCTGGTCCTCGTCCTTCTCGGCGGCGTCATGGTCGCGCTGCTCGTCGGCGCCTGGCCCGCGCTCTCGGCCTTCAAGCTCGGCTTCCTCACCAGCCAGATCTGGAATCCCGTCACCAACCGCTACGGCGCCCTCGCGGCCATCTACGGCACGCTGGTCACCTCCGCGATCGCCATGATCATCGGGATCCCGGTGTCGATCGGCATCGCCGTCTTCCTCACCGAGCTGTGCCCGGCGTGGCTCCGCCGGCCGATCGGCATCGCGGTCGAGCTTCTCGCCGGCATTCCGAGCATCATCTATGGTATCTGGGGCCTGTTCGTCTTTGCCCCGTTCGTCCAGGCTCACATCCAGCCGGCGATCATCGCGGCCTTCGCCGACGTGCCGGTGCTATCCGCCCTGTTTGCCGGCCCGCCTTACGGCATCGGCGTGCTGACCGCGGGCTTCATCCTCGCCATCATGGTGCTGCCGTTCATCACCGCGGTCACCCGCGACGTCTTCGAGACGGTGCCGGTGGTCCTGAAGGAGTCGGCCTACGGCCTCGGCTGCACCACCTGGGAGGTCGTGCGCCGCGTCGTGCTGCCCTATACGCGGGTCGGCGTGGTCGGCGGCGTCATGCTCGGCCTCGGCCGCGCGCTTGGCGAGACGATGGCGGTCACCTTCGTCATCGGCAACGCCCACCACATCTCGCCCTCGCTGTTCGCCCCGGGCACGACCATCTCGGCCTCGATCGCCAACGAGTTCACCGAGGCGGTCGGCGACCTCTACACCTCCTCGCTGATCGCGCTCGGCCTCGTGCTGTTCGTCATCACCTTCATCGTGCTTGCCGCCGCGCGCCTCCTGCTGCTGCGCGCCGAGGCGCGGGCGGGAGGCTGAGCCATGGCCGCCCAGTCCTCTCCGCTCTACCGCATGCGCCGGGTCCGCGGTCGCCTTGCCCTCGGCCTGTCGGTCGCGGCCGCGGCCTTCGGTCTGGCGTGGCTCGTCCTCATCCTCTTCACGCTGCTCTGGAACGGGCTCGCCGGACTGAAGCTATCCGTCTTCACCGAGATGACGCCGCCGCCCGGCGATGCCGGCGGCCTTGCCAACGCCATCGTCGGCAGCGTGCTTCTGACTGCGATCGGCGTCGCCGTCGGCACGCCGATCGGCGTGCTCGCCGGCACCTACATGGCCGAGTACGGACGCCACGGCCGCCTGACCACCGTGGTGCGCTTCGTCAACGACATCCTTCTGAGCGCGCCCTCGATCGTGATCGGCCTCTTCGTCTACGAGGTGATGGTGGCGCCGATGCACCATTTCTCGGGCTGGGCCGGCGGCGTCGCCCTGGCCGTGATCGTGATCCCGGTGGTCGTCCGCACGACGGAGGACATGCTGCGCCTGGTGCCCGACGGGCTCCGCGAGGCGGCCGCCTCGGTCGGCACGCCGCGGGTGACGATGATCACGAAGATCGCCTATCGCGCCGTCCGCGCCGGCATCGTCACCGGCGTTATCCTCGCCGTCGCCCGCATCTCCGGCGAGACCGCGCCGCTCCTCTTCACTGCACTCAACAACCAGTTCTGGAGCGCCAATCTCAACGGCCCGATCGCCAGCCTGCCGGTCGTGATCTTCCAGTTCGCGCTGTCGCCCTACAAGGACTGGCAGCAACTCGCCTGGACCGGCGCCCTCGTCATCACGCTGGCGGTGCTGGGACTCAGCATCCTGGCGCGCCTCCTGGCCACGGCAAGGACATCGAAATGAGCGTGCACGAAACTGCCCTGCCTGCGGCGCCTTCGCCCGGCCTTCCGATTGACGAGAAGGTCGCGATCCGCAACCTCTCGTTCTTCTACGGCGATGCGAAGGTACTGAAGGACATCTCCGTGCCGCTCTACCGCGGCAAGGTCACGGCCTTCATCGGCCCCTCGGGCTGCGGCAAGTCCACGCTGCTGCGCGTGCTGAACCGCATCTACGCGCTCTATCCGAACCAGCGCGCCGAGGGCGAGGTCCTGCTCGACGGCGAGGACATCCTCGATCCGAGCCTGGACGTGAACCTGCTGCGCGCCCGGATCGGGATGGTGTTCCAGAAGCCGACGCCGTTCCCCATGTCGATCTACGACAACGTCGCCTTCGGCATCCGCCTCTACGAGCGGCTTCCGGCCGCGGAGCTGGAGGATCGGGTCGCGGCGGCGCTGACGCGCGCGGCCCTGTGGGACGAGGTCAAGGACAAGCTGCGGATGAGCGGCATCGGCCTCTCGGGTGGGCAGCAGCAGCGCCTCTGCATCGCCCGCACCATTGCGGTCAGCCCCGAGGTGATCCTGTTCGACGAGCCGTGCTCGGCGCTCGATCCGATCTCGACCGCTCGCATCGAGGAGCTGATCGACGAGCTGAAGGCCGACTACACCATTGCCATCGTCACCCACAACATGCAGCAGGCGGCGCGCACCTCGGATTACACCGCCTTCATGTATCTCGGCGACCTGGTCGAGTTCGGTGAGACGTCGCGGATCTTCACCCACCCCCACGAGCGCCGCACCGAGGACTACATCACCGGCCGCTTCGGCTGAGGCGCCGCAGGAGAGCACGATGACCGAGCACGACCACATCGTCAGCGCCTTCAGCCATGAGATCGAGGAGCTCAGGACCAAGATACTCCGCATGGGCGGCCTGACCGAACAGCTCCTGGCCGATGCCGTCGCCGCGCTCGACAGCCGCGATGCCGAACGCGCGGCCGCGGTGATCGTCGCCGACCGCCGCGTCGATGCGCTGCAGAGCGAGATCGACGAAGAGGCGATCCGCACCTTGGCGAGGCGGCAGCCGATGGCGATCGACCTGCGCGAAATCATCGCCGTGATCCGCATCGGCTCCGATCTCGAGCGCATCGGCGATCTCGCCAAGAACATCGCCAAGCGCGTGGCCGCCATCGGCGCCGAGCGCCACTCCGCCCGGTTCGGACGCGGGCTCGGCCATCTCGCCGGGCTGGTGCTTGCCCAACTCAAGGACGTGCTCGACGCCTATGCTCGCCGCGACGCCGCCGCTGCCGTGACGGTGCGCAACCGCGACGGCGAGATCGACGCGCTCTACAATTCGCTGTTCCGCGAGCTCCTGACCTACATGATGGAGGATCCGCGCACGATCACGATGTCGACGCACCTTCTGTTCTGCGCGAAGAACATCGAACGCATCGGCGACCATGCGACCAATATCGCCGAGACGGTCCACTACGTCGTTTCGGGCGAGCCGCTGCGCGAGCCGCGGCCGAAGGACGATTCGCACAATTTCGCCCGCGTTCCCTATCCCGCGGACCCGGCGCCGTAGGAGCCGCCGATGCCGCGCATCCTGATCGTGGAGGACGAAGGCTCGCTGGTCGTGCTCCTGCGCTACAATCTCGAGGCGGAAGGCTATGCCGTCGAGGCGGCCGGGCGCGGCGACGAGGCCGAGCTGCGGCTGATGGAGAACCCGCCCGACCTCGTCCTGCTCGACTGGATGCTGCCCGGTCTCTCCGGCATCGAGCTGATGCGCCGCCTGCGCCAGCGGCCAGAAACGGCCGATCTGCCGGTCATCATGATGACCGCGCGCGGCGAGGAGGACGAGCGCATCCGCGGCCTCAAGCTCGGCGCCGACGATTATGTGGTGAAACCGTTCTCGGTGCCGGAGCTGATGGCCCGGATCCGGGCGCTGCTGCGCCGCGCCAAGCCCGCGGCGATCGCCTCGACGCTGCGGCGCGGCGGCATCGAGCTCGACCGCGACACCCGGCGCGTGCGCCGCGGCGGCGCCGAGGTCCATCTCGGCCCGACCGAGTTCCGCCTGCTCGAATTCCTGATGGCGAGCCCCGGCCGGGTGTTCTCGCGCGAGCAGCTCCTCGACGGGGTATGGGGCCGCGACATCTATGTCGACGAGCGCACCGTCGACGTTCATGTCGGCCGGCTCCGACGTGCCTTGAACGGCCGCTCCGGCTCCGATCCGATCCGCACCGTCCGCGGCTCCGGCTATTCCTTCGACGAGAGCTTCACCGGCGCCGATTGAGCCGATCGGCGCCATCGGACGCAGGCGTCCGATCCGGTGCCGGGTCAGCGACCGGACGGAACGACCATCGCTTTGCCCCCGGGGCGATCGCCACCCCCGCCGAGCTGCGCGTATTCCTCCGCGAGAAAGTCGAGCAGGGCGCGCACCGACGGCAGGAGGCCGCGGCGCGACGGGAAGACTGCGTGAACCAACGCCGTGCGCGGCACCCAGCGCGGCAGCACTTCGACGAGCGTTCCCACGGCGAGGTCGGCACCCACCACCAGCGTCGGCATCTGGGCGATCCCGATGCCGCCGAGCGCGGCGACGCGGAGCGTCGCCATGTCCTCGGTGACGAGGCGCGGCCGGAACGGGACCCGGGCGGCAACGCCGTCCGGGCCGTCGAGGTGCCATGCGTACGTCTCCTGCGGCGGCCCCCAGGCCAGGGCAGGCAAGTCGCCGAGATCGGCTGGCCCGGCGCGCGGCGGCGCCTGCTGCAGCAGCGCAGGGCTCGCGACCAGGCGCTGCGGGCTCTCGGCCAGCACCTTCATGACGAGATCGCTCGGCGCGATCGGCGGGACCCGCGCGCGAATGGCGAGATCGAAGCTCTCCCGGATGACGTCGACCCGGCGGTTGGTGGCTTCGATCTGAACCTCGACCTTCGGGCAGGCGGCCATGAAGCGCGCGATCATCCCGCCGATCTGGAAATAGAGCAGCGAGGGCGGACAGCTCACCCGCACCAGGCCCTGCGGCTCGCTGCGCACCCGCTGCACCGCCTCATCGGCCGCCTCAGCCTCGACCAGCATCGCGACGCAGTGGCGATAGTACTCCCGGCCGATGTCGGTGACGGCGAAGCGGCGGGTCGAACGCTGGATCAACCGGGTTCCGAGCCGGACCTCCAGGAGGCCGATCCGCCGGCTGAGCCGCGAGCGCGGAAGGCCGAGCGCGCGGGCCGCGGCGGCAAAGCCGCCGTGCTCGACCACGCGAGCGAAGAAATAGAGGTCGTTGAGATCCTGCTGCACCGCCGATTGTCCTGGCGATTGTTCTGCAGATGGGACAGTGCCGCGCGGAACCAGTGGCTGCCAACTCCCTTCTCGCCTGCCTATCTCAAGACCCGAGGACGGGCCACGCTCGCCCGTCACGGAGAGGCATCATGCGCAAGGTTCTCGGGATCTACACCAGCCCCCGGCCGCATTGGGTCGGCGACGGCTTTCCCGTGCGGTCGCTGTTTTCCTACGACAGCGCGGGTCAGCACGTCAGCCCCTTCCTCCTGCTCGATTATGCCGGGCCAGCCGAGTTTCCGCCGGCGGAGCGGCCCCGCGGCGTCGGCGAGCATCCCCACCGCGGCTTCGAGACCGTGACCATCGTCTACCAGGGCGAGGTCGAGCACCGCGACTCGACCGGCCGCGGCGGCCTGATCGGCCCGGGCGACGTCCAGTGGATGACCGCCGCCTCGGGCATCCTCCACGAGGAGTTCCACTCGAAGGCGTTCACCCGCAAGGGCGGCACGCTCGAGATGGTCCAGCTCTGGGTCAACCTGCCGGCGAAGGACAAGAACGCTGCGCCCGGCTACCAGACGCTGCTCGCCCGTGACATCCCGGAGGTGACGCTGCCGGGCGGCGCCGGCACCCTCCGCGTGATCGCGGGCGAGTACCAGGGCCGGCGCGGCCCCGCCCACACCTTCACGCCGATCGACGTGTGGGACTTGCGCCTCGACAAGGGGGGCGCGACGACGCTCGCCTTGCCGGAGGGCCGCACCGTCGGCCTGGTGGTGCTGCACGGCGCCATCAGCGTGAACGGCACCGAGACGGCGGGCGAGGCGGAGTTCGTGCTGCTGGACCAGGAGGGCGGCGGCATCGCGCTGGAAGCGACCAGCGATGCCATCGTGCTGGTCCTCAGCGGCGAGCCGATCGACGAGGCGGTCGCGTGGCATGGCCCCTTCGTCATGAACACGCGCGAGGAGATCCGCCAGGCGATGCTCGACTTCCAGAGCGGTCGCTTCGGCGCCATCGCCGAGGCCGCGAGCTGACCTTCGGCGCGGCCCCGGCTCCTGGACGGGCCTGGGGGCGCGGCGCGAGCGGGCGCTGCGGCCCCGCCGCCTTCGCGGCCGCAGCCGTCCTCGGCGCGGCGCTCGTCGTCTTCGCGATTTGGGGCGGGATGTTCGTCTTCGCCGGCCTCGCCTGATCGTTCTCAATGGCAATACTTGCCGTCGTGATGGGGGCCGCGGGGCTCGAGGTCGAGGTGAAGATTGTCGGTATGCCAGCGGTCGGAGCCAGGGCCGAGCACGGTGTTGAAATAGCGGCAGCCGCGATCGCGCACCGTCACCAGGAAGGCGGCCGCCGCAGCGTCGTTCACCGCGATCCAGCGGCCCTCGCCGACCTCGAAGGCGCCGATGTCGACCGCGTTGGCGCGGGCATGCTCGCTGAGCTTGGCGCCGGCGAGATGGTCGCGGGTCCGGCAGCTATAGCTGTCGGCGATGCGCAGGCCCGACAGCGGCGCCTTCAGCTTGTCGCGGGCCGTCGGGGCGACCGCATCGCGAACCCAATCCGCCATCGCCAGCGCCATCGCACAGCGCATCACCGCGCCGGGCTCGAGCGTGACCGTGCCACCGCCGGCGAGGCGGACGGCGCTGACCCTCACGGGCGCTGGCGCGATGCAGCGGTTATGCTCGATCGGCGGCGCCGGCTGGTAGGCCACCGCATCCTGCTGCGCCAGGGCGGCGCACGCCGCGTCGTAGGCCGGCAGCGCCGGCCCGGGCGACGGGCGCGGCTTCGACGCGGGCAAGGACGCCGATGGCGCCGTTGCGCTCGCCACGTGCGGAGGCCGCGGCAGGGGGAGGGCGGGCGCCGGCTTGGCGTGCAGAGGTGGCGGTACCACTGACGACGGCGGCGTGGCGCCGGACTCCTGGGCCAGGGGACGCGGTGCGGGCAGGGCCGGCGCCCTCGCGGCGGGCGGTGCCGGCTGCGCCGGTAAGGGCGCTTCCGCGACCGCCGCGCCGAGTTGCGCCGGTCGCGGCACCGGCAGCGGCGGGGCCCGAAGGCGCACATGATGCACCCGCGCCGCCCGGTGCCGGTGCCGTGGCTGCGCCGCCTTCGGAAAGATCCCCGGCAGCAGCTCGTGCAAGACCCCGGCGACCCCCTCCTGCCGCGCCGGCGCCGCCATGGCGCTCGGTACCCGAAAAGCCACCGCGGCGAAGGCCAGGCAAAGGATCGGAAGCGTGCAGCGGCGGGTTCTCATCAGTCGGCCCCTGGAGCCCTAACCCTCCAAGGCAGCGGAAGGATCCCTCGATCGGTGATCGGCCATTTCGTGCGGCCGCGGGGCGGGCGCATGTGCATCCTGTCCGGTATCGGCGGACTTTCGTTGATCCGGCCCGGCTTCTTGGAAGCCGGCTATTCCCCGCCATCGCCGGCGTCGGCAGGAGCGCTCTCCTCCTAGGCTACGAGATGGTGCGGCGGTGCAGATGCGGCTGGATGCCGGCCAGACCTGCGGCGCGGTTACGGCCTGGGGGTGGCGAACGGGTCCAACGTCCGGGAGCGGCAAAGTCGCGAACGTTGCGCGTCACCACAGTGAGATCATGCACGATGGCGGCGGCCGCGATCATCGCATCCTCGATGAGTTCGTCGGAGCGGTGGTGCATGAGGCGCGCCCGCTGGCGAAACGTATCCATCGACAATATGTCGTAGGCGGCGGCGACCTGTTCGAGCCACGCCTCGATTTCCGATGCCCGCGCCGAATCCCGCCCACGCGTGAGCTCGATTCCCGCTTGCAGCTCGCCGATGGTTACTGCGGAGACTGAAGGTCGATGTCGGCGACGCCGTCGAGCCACGCCAGCATTCCGCCGTGTGGCCGAGCGCGGCGGAGCTCCGAGATCACGTCGGTGTCGAGCAGGTACAATGCTCAGTCGGCTCGGGCGCGGCGGCGCAGGCGGCCGCGGCGCGGCACCACAAGTTCGCCGCGCGGTGCAGGCGCAAGCATCAGGTCCTTCAGCATCTGTACCGTCTTTCCGGCTCAAGGGCAGAGCGTCGCCGTTCCAGCCAGCGGCGTTCGGCCGGCGGCGGGTCGAGCGCCAGCGCGGCCGCATAGGCCGCCTCCGCCTCCGCGAGGCGGCCGAGCCGGCGCAGCAGGTCGGCGCGGACCGCGTGGTACGGCTCGAACGCCGCCAGCGCCGCGCCATCCAGGGCACCGACCTCCGCAAGCGCCGCGCCGGGCCCGGCGACCTCGGCGAGGGCGACGGCGCGGTTCAGGCGGACCACGGCATCGTCCCGCCGGGCGAGCAGCGCATCGTAGAGCGCGAGCACGTCGGCCCAGGGCGGCGGCTCGGCCAGGCTGCGGCGGGCGCACCAGGTGCCGTGGATCAGCGCCTGAAGCAGCCGTGCGCCGGCCGGCGCGAGCGCCGCGGCGCGGCGGACATAGGCATCCGCCTCGTCGATCAGCGCGTGGCGCCACAGCTCGGGATCCTGCTCCGACAGCGGCACCATCGCGCCCTCGGCATCGAGCCGTGCCGGCCGTCGCGCCTCGGCGAAGCGGATGAGCGCCGCCAGCGCCAGCGCCTCCGGCTCGCGCGGCATCAGCTCGGCCAGCACGCGGGTCAGGCCGAGCATCTCTCCGGCGTAGCCGGCATGCGGCCCGGCGCCGGCGGCATCCTCGTGGGCCTTGGCATAGGCGATCTCGATCGTCGTCAGCACGGCCTCCAGCCGCTCGGGCCATGCCTCCGGCCCCGGCACTTCGAACGGCACGCCAGCCTCGGCGATCTTGCGCTTGGCGCGGGTCAGCCGCTGCGCCAGCGCCGCCTCGGACAGGAGGAAGGCCCGCGCGATCTCCGCGACCGAGAGGCCGCAGACGAGGCGGAGCGTCAGCGCCGCCCGTGCCTCGGCGGCGACGGCGGGGTGGCAGCAGACGAAGATCAGCCGGAGCCGCTCGTCGCCGATCAGCGCGGCGTCGCCCGCCATCACCTCCTCCGCCGTCGGCTCGGGCGGCGGCGGCTCGGGCACCAGGCGCTGGCGCACCTGCCGCTGCCGCATGGCGTCGAGCGCGCGGCGTTCGGCCACCCGGTAGAGCCAGGCGGCCGGATCGAACGGAACGCCGGAGCGCCGCCACCCCTCCGCCGCCGCGACGCAGGCATCGGCGAAGGCATCTTCGGCGACGTCGAGATCGCGAAAACGCGCGGCGAGCGCGCCGATGACGCGCCCGCCGGCACCTCGGACGATGCGATCGAGGCCGTCCGTGCTCATCCGCCCATCACAGGGCGGATTTCGATCGAGCCGTCCTTGCGGAGCGGTACGTCGCGCGCGACCGCGATGGCGGCATCGAGATCGGGCACGTCGATCAGGTAGTAGCCGCCGAGTTGCTCCTTGGTTTCGGCGAACGGGCCGTCGTGCACGGTCTTGCTGCCGCCCACGGTGCGCACGGTCGTGGCGGCGGCCGTCCCTTTGAGGCCGGCACCCCCGGCATAGGCTTTGCCGAGCTTCTCGGTATAGGCCATGTGCTTCTCGAGGATGCGGTTCATGGGATCGCCCTGGGCGGACGTGCCGTAGGTCTTCTCGTCCTCGTAGATCATCAGCATGTATTTCATCGGTCGACCCCTCCTGCGGGCGGACGTGGCCGCGGCGCGGCCTTGCAGCGTAGAGACGGGCGGCGGGCCGACGATACGACAGGCGGCACAATTTTTTTTTGCGCAGGAGCCGCGGCGGCCGCAATGATGCTTTCGGAGGATCTTGCGATGCCGCCCCTGTCCGGCGCCCGGCCGCTCGGCGAGGCCGAGGCGGCGGGGCTGCTTGCGCCGCTCGCCGCAGCGGACCGCGTGCTGCTCGCGGTCTCCGGCGGGGCCGACTCGCTGGCGTTGATGGTGCTGGCGGCCCGTTGGGCCGCGGTACTGCCGGGGCGGCCGGCACTGGCCGTCGCGACTGTCGATCACGGGCTGCGGACGAATTCGGCCGCGGAGGCCGCCCATGTCGGGGGGCTGGCCGCGTCGCTCGGCCTGCCTCATGCCATCCTCGCCTGGCGCGGTCGCAAGCCCACGACCGGTATCGAGGAGGCGGCGCGGGGGGTGCGCTACCGTCTGCTGGCCGCCCACGCCCGGAAAATCCGCGCCTCGCACCTTGCCACGGCCCATACGCTGGACGACCAGGCCGAGACCGTGCTGCTGCGCCTCGCCGCCGGGTCCGGCCCGGCCGGGCTTGCGGCGATGCGTGCCGCAACCCCGCTCGGACCGCTGACCCATGTCCGGCCGCTGCTTGGCGTCCCGAAGGGGCGGCTCGTCGCCACGCTTCGCGAGGCCGGCATTGCCTGGTGCGAGGACGAGACCAACCGCGACCCTGCCTTCGCCCGGGCCCGCCTGCGCGCGGCGAAGGCGGCGCTGGCCCGTGAGGGCCTGACCGACGCCCGCCTCGCCCGCCTCGCCACCCGGGCGGCTCGGGCCGAGGATGCGCTGGCCGCCGTCGCCGTTGCATTTTGGCAACAAAGCGCGCGCGCCGATTCACGCTCCGTTGAGATCGATGGCGCTATGTTCCTGGCGCAACCGGAAGAAATCCGGTTGCGGACGATCGGCCGCGCGGTCGTGCTGGCGGGTGGGGGTGACGTCCGCCTCGCCCGGCTGGAGGCGCTGGGGGCAACGATCGACGCGGCATTGGCATCCGGAAAGAGGGCGGTTCGCACGCTCGCTGGCGCCAGGGTGGAGAGCAATGGAAGGCGGCTTCGCGTCACGCCGGCGCCGCCGCGCCGGGCCTGACGAGCGCGGCGGGCGGCGGGAACCGCATCGGCCACCGGCTTCCCTTGGCAACCCTGAGGGCGGTCCTTACATTCCTGGGCAAGACAGCAGCGCGCGCCCTCGCCGGGGGAGCGTCCATAGCGGGCGGCTTCCCGCCGTGGCGAAAGGTCATCGATGAATCCCAATTTCCGCAATCTTGGCCTGTGGGTCATCATTGTCCTGCTGCTGCTGGCGTTGTTCACGCTGTTCCAGAATCCCGGCCAGCGCACCGCAGCCAACGAGATCAGCTTCAGTCAGCTTCTGAGCGAGGTCGACAACGGCCGCGTCCGCGACGTCGTCATCCAGGGGCCGACCATCAGCGGCACCTATAACGACGGCCGCAGCTTCCAGACCTATGCGCCCGACGATCCCTCGCTGGTTCAGCGCCTCTATAACAAGGGCGTCTCGATCACCGCCCGGCCGCAGACCGAGAACGTGCCCTGGTTCGTCAGCCTGCTCGTCTCCTGGTTGCCCTTCATCGCCCTGATCGGCGTGTGGATCTTCCTGAGCCGCCAGATGCAGGGGGCCGGCGGCAAGGCCATGGGCTTCGGCAAGTCCAAGGCCAAGCTTCTGACCGAGGCGCACGGCCGCGTCACCTTCGAGGACGTCGCCGGCGTCGACGAGGCCAAGGAGGACCTCCAGGAGATCGTCGAGTTCCTGCGCGACCCGCAGAAGTTCCAGCGCCTCGGCGGGCGGATTCCGCGCGGCGTGCTCCTGGTCGGCCCGCCCGGCACCGGCAAGACGCTGCTTGCCCGCGCGATCGCCGGCGAGGCCAACGTGCCGTTCTTCACCATCTCGGGCTCGGACTTCGTCGAGATGTTCGTCGGCGTCGGCGCGAGCCGCGTCCGCGACATGTTCGAGCAGGCCAAGAAGAATGCGCCCTGCATCATCTTCATCGACGAGATCGACGCGGTCGGCCGCCATCGCGGCGCAGGCCTCGGCGGCGGCAACGACGAGCGCGAGCAGACGCTGAACCAGCTCCTCGTCGAGATGGACGGGTTCGAGGCCAACGAGGGCATCATCCTGATTGCCGCGACCAACCGGCCCGACGTCCTCGACCCGGCGCTGCTCCGCCCCGGCCGCTTCGACCGCCAAGTCGTGGTGCCGAACCCGGACGTGATCGGCCGCGAGAAGATCCTCAAGGTCCACGCCCGCAAGGTCCCGCTCGCGCCCGACGTCGACCTCAAGACGGTTGCACGCGGCACGCCCGGCTTCTCCGGCGCGGACCTCATGAACCTCGTCAACGAGGCGGCGCTGATGGCCGCCCGGCGCTCCAAGCGCATGGTGACCATGAGCGAGTTCGAGGACGCCAAGGACAAGATCATGATGGGCGCGGAGCGCCGCACCCTGGTGATGACCGAGCAGGAGAAGCTGCTGACGGCCTATCACGAGGGCGGCCACGCCATCGTTGCGCTCCACGTGCCGGCGACCGATCCGGTGCACAAGGCGACCATCATCCCGCGCGGCCGCGCGCTCGGCATGGTCATGCAGCTGCCCGAGCGCGACAAGCTGTCGATGAGCTACGAGCAGATGACCTCGCGCCTCACCATCATGATGGGCGGGCGCGTCGCCGAGGAGCTCGTCTTCGGCGCCGACAAGGTGACCTCCGGCGCCGCCTCCGACATCGAGCAGGCGACCCGCCTCGCCCGCATGATGGTGACCCGCTGGGGCTTCTCGCCCGAGCTCGGCACCGTCGCCTATGGCGAGAATCAGGAGGAGGTCTTCCTCGGCCACTCCGTGTCGCGCCAGCAGAACGTCTCGGAGCAGACCGCGCAGAAGATCGACGCCGAGATCCGCCGCCTGGTCGAGACCGGCCTCAGCGAAGCGCGCACGATCCTGTCGACCCACAAGGCCGATCTAGAGACGCTTGCCCAGGGCCTTCTCGAATACGAGACGCTGTCCGGCGACGAGATTCGCGGCCTGCTCGTCGGCAAGCCGCCGGTGCGCGAGTCGAACGACGACACGCCGGCGGCCAAGACCTCGGCCGTGCCCTCGACCAAGGGCAAGCCGAAGGGCGCCACCGGCGGCGAGCCCGAAGGCGGGCTGGAGCCGCAGCCGCAGGCCTAG
>DASZVN010000168.1:0-1806 GCA_035547055.1 Hyphomicrobiales bacterium | reverse complement strand
GGCTTGCGGCGCGGGCCAAAATCGGGGATGCCGCATCGTGACCCGCGCGCGCACCCCCTAGCGAGACTTCCATGCCCTATGACCTGACCGTGATCGGCACCGGCCCCGGCGGCTATGTGTGCGCCATCCGCGCCGCCCAGCTCGGCATGAAGGTGGCGGTGGTCGAGAAGATGGCGACCTTCGGCGGCACCTGCCTCAACATCGGCTGCATCCCCTCGAAGGCGCTGCTTCACGCATCGGAGCTGTTCGAGGAGGCGGGCCACGCCTTCGCCCGGATGGGGATCGGGGTCGGCCAGCCCAAGCTCGACCTCGCGGCGATGCAGGCCTTCAAGGCGCGGGGCGTCGAGGGCAACGTCAAGGGAGTCGACTACCTGTTCAAGAAGAACAAGATCGATCCGTTCCGCGGCACCGCCACCATCACGGCCCCCGGCAAGGTCCGCGTCGCGGTCGAGGGCGGCGAACCGCAGGCCATCGAGACCAAGGCGATCGTCATCGCCACCGGTTCGGACGTAGCCCCGCTGCCCGGCGTCACGATCGACGAGAAGCGCATCGTGTCCTCGACCGGCGCGCTCGACCTCAAGAGCGTGCCGAAGCGCCTCCTGATCGTCGGCGCCGGCGTCATCGGGCTCGAGCTCGGCTCGGTGTGGCGGCGGCTCGGCTCCCAGGTGACGGTGGTCGAGTTCCTCGACCGCATCCTGCCCGGCACCGACGCCGAGGTCTCCCGCGCTTTCCAGCGCCTGCTCGAAAAGCAGGGCATGGCCTTCCGCCTCGGCACCAAGGTCGCCGCGGTCGAGACCGCCGGCAAGGCGCTGAAGGCGACGGTCGAGCCGGCCAAGGGCGGCGCCGCCGAGACGATCGACGCCGACATCGTCCTCGTCGCGATCGGCCGCGTGCCCTTTACCGCCGGCCTCGGCCTCGAGGCGGTGGGCGTCGCGCTCGACAAGCGCGGCCGCGTCGTCGTCGACGAGCACTATCGCACCAATGTCGAGGGCATCTATGCGATCGGCGACGTGATCGCCGGGCCGATGCTCGCCCACAAGGCCGAGGACGAGGGCGTCGCCGCCGCCGAGATCATCGCCGGCAAGGCGGGCCACGTGAACTACGGCGTCATCCCCAACGTCGTCTACACCTATCCCGAGCTGGCCTCGGTCGGCCGCAGCGAGGAGGAGCTGAAGGAGGCCGGCATCGCCTACAATGTCGGAAAATTTCCCTTCACCGCGAACGGCCGCGCCAAGGTCAACGAGCAGACCGACGGCTTCGTGAAGATCCTCGCCGACGCCGCCACCGACCGCGTGCTCGGCGTCCATATCCTCGGCCCCGACGCCGGCAACCTGATCGGCGAGGCGGCGATGGCGATGGAGTTCGGCGGCTCGGCCGAGGACGTCGCCCGCACCTGCCACGCCCACCCGACGCTGTCCGAAGCGATCAAGGAGGCCGCGCTCGCGGTCGACAAGCGCGTCATCAACATGTGACGCGGCGCGGCCCGTCCCGCCAGCGGGGGCGCGACGGGCCGGTGCCTGCCGGCGAGGCGGCTAGTCGCAGTTGGTCCGGGTGTGGGTGGTGACGCTGCCGTTCATGTGCTCGACGGTCTTCTTGTGGGTCGAGCAGTCGGTGGCGCCGCGGCCCTCGTGGACGACGACGCGGTCGTGATCGACCGGCGCCGGAGTGACCACGCGCTCGTGCACGACGGTATGGTCGTGAACCGGCGGCGCGCCGACGGTCACGCCGACGGACTGGGCGCCCGCGCTGCCCGCGAAGGCCAGGGCACCGGCGAAGGCGAGCGCGCTGAGGACAGCGGTTTTCATG
>DASZVN010000167.1:0-15185 GCA_035547055.1 Hyphomicrobiales bacterium | reverse complement strand
ATCATCGCCGACAGCACGAAGACGACGAGCTTGTAGTACTCGACGCGGTAGCCGAGGAAGCGGGTGCGGCTCTCGGCATCGCGCACCGCGACCAGCACCTTGCCGAATTTCGAGCCGACCACGGCGCGGCACAGCAAGTAGCAGCCGAGCACCGCCAGTGCCGAGAGCGCGAACAGGCCGGCGCGCGTCTTTGCCGCCTGGACCGGGAAGCCGAGCACGTCCTTGAAATCGGTCAGGCCGTTGTTGCCGCCGAAGCCCATGTCGTTGCGGAAGAAAGCGAGCATCAGGGCAAAGGTCATCGCCTGGGTGATGATCGACAGGTGGACGCCGGTGACGCGCGAGCGGAAGGCGAGCCAGCCGAAGACGAAGGCGAGGAGCCCCGGCACCGCCAGCACCATGAGGAACGCGAACCAGAAATGGTCGAAGCCGTGCCAGTACCAGGGCAGGCTCTTCCAGTTCAGGAACACCATGAAATCGGGCAGGAGCGGATCGGCGTAGACGCCGCGGCTGCCGATCTGGCGCATCAGGTACATGCCCATGGCGTAGCCGCCGAGGGCGAAGAAGGCGCCGTGGCCGAGCGAGAGGATGCCGGCGAAGCCCCAGATCAGGTCGACCGAAAGCGCGAGCAGCGCGTAGCAGAGATATTTGCCGAAGAGCGGCACGAGATAGTCGGAAAGGTGGAACGGCGAGGACGCCGGCACCGCGAGGTTCAGCACCGGCACCAGCACCGCCGCGAGAACGGCGAGCGCGACGAAGATCGCGCCGGTCCGGTCGAGGAGTCGGCCGCCGGTCATGCCTCGACCGCCCTGCCCCTCAGCGCGAACAGGCCGCGGGGGCGCTTCTGGATGAAGAGGATGATCGCGACCAGGAGCACGATCTTGCCGAGGACGGCGCCGGCATAAGGCTCGAGGAACTTGTTGGCGATGCCGAGCGTCAGCGCGCCGACCAGCGTGCCCCAGAGATTGCCGACCCCGCCGAACACCACGACCATGAAGCTGTCGATGATGTAGCCCTGGCCGAGATTGGGGCTGACATTGTCGATCTGGCTGAGCGCGACCCCGGCGAGCCCGGCGACGCCCGAGCCGAGGCCGAAGGTAAGCGCGTCGATGCGGCCGGTCTTGATGCCCATCGAGCCGGCCATGCGCCGGTTCTGCGTCACCGCGCGGAGCTGGAGGCCGAGCGAGGTGCGGTTCAGCACGAGGAGCAGGAGGCCGAACACCACGAGCGCGAACACGACGATGGCGAGCCGGCCGTCGGTGATGGTGAGCCCGCCGAGCGGGAAGGAGCCGCTCATCCAGGCCGGCGTGCCGACCTGGCGATTGTCGGCGCCGAAGATCGAGCGGACCGCCTGCTGGAGGATCAGCGACAGGCCCCAGGTCGCGAGCAGCGTCTCCAGCGGCCGCCCGTAAAGGAAGCGGATGACCGAGCGCTCGATCGCGATGCCCACCGCGCCGGACACGACGAAGGCGAGCGGCGGCGCGATGAAGAGCGAGGCATCGAACAGCCCCGGCGCATAGGTGCGGATGGACTGCTGGACAACGAACGTGGTGTAGGCGCCGAGCATCACGAGCTCGCCATGGGCCATGTTGATGACGCCCATGACGCCGAAGGTGATGGCGAGGCCGATCGCCGCGAGCAGCAGCACCGAGCCGAGCGAGAGGCCGTACCAGACGTTCTGGAGCGCGCCCCAGAGCGCGAGCCGTGTCTGGATCGAAGCGATCTCGCTCTGCGCCGCCGCCTTCACCGCGGCCGGCGCGTCGGCGGGCAGGCCGCGCAGCAGCGCCTCGGCCGCCTCGTCGCCACGCTGGCCGAGGAGATGGACGGCGGCGAGGCGGTCGGCTTCCGCCACGTCGGCCTTGGCGAGAAGGATTGCGGCACGCGCCTCCGCCAGCGCCGCCTTCACCGCGGGATCGCTTTCGTGTGCCAGCGCCGCCTCGACGCCAGGCAGCGCGGCGGCATCGCGCTGGGCAAACACGGCCTTCGCGGCGGCGAGGCGCTTCGCGGGGTCGGGCGCCTGCAACGTCAGCGCACCGAGCGCGGCAGAGACGGCGTTGCGGATGCGGTTGTTGACGCGGACCGTGTCGAGGTCGTCGGTGGTGAG
This sequence comes from Hyphomicrobiales bacterium, assembly GCA_035547055.1. GTDB lineage: Bacteria > Pseudomonadota > Alphaproteobacteria > Rhizobiales > Methylopilaceae > DASZVN01. The sequence continues at coordinate 13,084 of DASZVN010000167.1, read as the reverse complement.
ATCGGCAGGCGCCGGCGCGCCCGTCGCGGCGACGGTCAGCTTGCCGCTGGGGTCGGCGATGTAGAGCGTGTGGTCGTCGGCGACATAGAGATTGCCGTCGTTCAGCGCCTGGACGATCGCCGCCGCGCGGGAGGCCCCGCTCGCAGCCAGCGCATTCACGCCGATCAGCGTCTCGTCGTAGCTGCCGGCGGCGAGGTAGCCGAGCGCCGCGTCGAGCGGCCCTGCCGCCGCCGGCCGCGGTACAGCCAGGAACAGCGCGAACAACGTGCAAAGGAGCGGCAGAATACGCCACCGCGTGATGCCCGGCCTTGGGCCGGGCATCAACGACTTCGTCGCGCCGCGGCGGAAGAAACTCGCGGATGGCCGCGCCGTGCCCGGCCATGACGGCGGAGGGATCATGATTTTCGTCGAGCTCTTCATCGGATGATCTGTGGTCGCGCCGCCGTCATTGCGAGCGAGGCGAAGCATTCCAGGGCCGCAAGCGCACGCGTGGGACCCTCGATTGCTTCGTCGCTTCGCTCCTCGCAATGACGGCGGAAGGTCAGGGCCTCACGACGCCTTGCCGCCGCAGGTCTTGGTCTTGACGTTGAAGTTCCCGCAGGAGAGCGGCTTCCGCCAGTCGGAGATCATGTCCTTCGAGCCCGGCAGGTAGTCCGACCAGGCATCGCCGGGAACTTCGCCGGGCGATTGCCACACGACGTTGAACTGGCCGTTGCCCTGGATCTCGCCGACGAAGACCGGCTTGGTGATGTGGTGGTTCGGCATCATGGTGGCGTAGCCGCCGGTGAGGTTCGGCACGGTCACGCCGACCATGGCATCGATCACCTTGTCGGGGTCGGTGGTGCCGGCCTTCTCGACCGCCTTCACCCACATGTTGAAGCCGATGTAGTGCGCCTCCATCGGATCGTTGGTGACGCGCTTGTCGTTCTTGATGAAGGCGTGCCACTCCTTGATGAAGGCGCGGTTGGCCGGCGTCTTGATCGATTCGAAATAGTTCCAGGCCGCGAGGTGGCCGACGAGCGGCTTGGCATCGAGGCCCGCAAGCTCCTCCTCGCCGACCGAGAACGCCACCACCGGGATGTCGGTCGCCTTGACGCCCTGGGCCGCGAGCTCCTTGTAGAACGGCACGTTGGCGTCGCCGTTGATGGTCGAGACCACCGCCGTCTTTTTGCCGGCCGAGCCGAACTTCTTGATCTTCGCCACCTCGGACTGCCAGTCGGAGAAGCCGAAGGGCGTGTAGTTGATCAGGATGTCATCGTCCTCTACGCCCTTGGACTTGAGATAGGCCTCGAGGATCTTGTTGGTGGTGCGGGGGTAGACATAGTCCGTCCCCTCCAGCACCCAGCGCTTCACGCTGCCGCCGTCGGCGCTCATCAGGTAGTCGACCGCCGGGATGGCCTGCTGGTTCGGCGCGGCGCCGGTATAGAAGACGTTCCGCTCGCTCTCCTCGCCCTCGTACTGCACCGGGTAGAACAGGATCGAGTCGAGCTCCTTGAACACCGGCAGCACCGACTTTCGCGAGACCGAGGTCCAGCAGCCGAAGACGGCAGCGACCTTGTCCTTGGCGACCAGCTCGCGCGCCTTCTCCGCGAAGGTCGGCCAGTCGGAGGCGGGGTCGACCACGACCGCTTCGAGTTTCTTGCCGAGGAGACCGCCCTTCTTGTTCTGCTCGTCGATCAGCATGAGCATGGCGTCCTTCAGCGTAGTCTCGCTGATCGCCATGGTGCCCGAGAGCGAATGCAGGATGCCGACCTTGATGGTGTCGTCGGCGGCGCGGACCGGCCCGGCCAATCCGCCCATCAGGGCCCCTGCGAGCGCCAGCGCGCCGAGCCCTTTCGTCATCCGTCCGATGTTCATGCCCCTGTCTCCATCGCTTGCCGGCCCGGCGGTGTCCGGCGGCTTGCCGAAGGAGCTTCCGCAAGATGCATGCCAGGGCGGGTGGGGCGGCGCCCGCCCCTTGCCGGCGGAGCGCGCGGACTTGCAGTGCCTATTGGATGGGCAGTCGACTGCCGTATTGAGCGGCGGCGTAGAGACTGCCGTGCGGCGATGGCGGATGGCGTGACCGGGCGGCTCCTGTATTCTTTGCCCTTATGAAGAAGATCGGTTTCCTCTCGTTCGGGCACTGGACGCCCTCGCCCCAGTCGCAGACGCGATCGGCTTCCGACGCGCTCCTGCAATCCATCGAGCTCGCGGTCGCCGCCGAGGAGCTCGGTGCGGACGGCGCCTATTTCCGCGTGCACCACTTCGCCCGCCAGCTCGCCTCGCCGTTCCCGCTGCTGGCGGCGGCCGGCGCGAAGACCAGCCGAATCGAGATCGGCACCGCGGTCATCGACCTGCGCTACGAGAACCCGCTCTACATGGCCGAGGACGCCGGCGCCGCCGACCTCATCGCGGGCGGACGGCTCCAGCTCGGCATCAGCCGCGGCTCGCCCGAGCAGGCGATCCAGGGCTGGCGCTATTTCGGCTATGCGCCGCGCGACGGCGAGACCGACGCCGACATGGGCCGGCACAACGCGGAGATCCTGCTCGAAGTGCTCCGCGGCGAAGGTTTCGCGCGGCCCAATCCGCATCCGATGTTTCCGAACCCACCCGGCCTGCTGCGCATCGAACCGCATTCGGAGGGCCTGCGCGACCGCATCTGGTGGGGCGCCGCCTCGAACGCCACGGCGATCTGGGCCGCCGAGCTCGGCATGAACCTGCAGAGCTCGACGCTGAAGAACGACGAGAGCGGCGAGCCCTTCCACATCCAGCAGGCGAAGCAGATCCGCGCCTACCGTGCAGCCTGGAAGAAGGCCGGCCATGCGCGCGAGCCGCGGGTCTCTGTCAGCCGCAGCATCTTCGCGCTCGTCGATGGGCGCGACCGGGCCTTTTTCGGACGGGGCGGACAGGACGAGGACCAGATCGGCTTCATCGACGAGAAGACGAAGGCGATCTTCGGCCGCAGCTACGCCGCCACGCCGGACGCCCTGGTGAAGCAGCTCGAGAAGGACGAGGCCATCGCCGAGGCCGACACGCTGCTCCTGACCGTGCCGAACCAGCTCGGCGTCGACTACAACGCCCACGTCATCGAGGCGATCCTGACCCAGGTCGCCCCGGCGCTCGGCTGGCGCTGACGGCGGCCGGTGCCCTGGTGCGCGCTCGACGCCTTCTTCCGCCGCGCCGTCAGTCCGTAGCGGCCCCAGATTATTTCCGCGCCAGCGTCTGCGGCAGGACGAAGGGGACGGCGGCCTGTGGCACGGCGCCCACCTGGAGCGGCACGCCGAACACCTCGTGCAGCAGCGCGTCGTTCAGCACCTCGCCGGGCGGACCGATGCCGGCGAGGCGACCGTCATGGACCACCGCGATGCGGTCGGCGAACATCGCGGCGAGGTTGAGGTCGTGCAGGATCGCGAGCACCCCGCCTCCGGCATCCGCGAAGGCACGCGCGGTCGCGAGTGCCGCGAGCTGGTGGCGGAGATCGAGGCCCGCGGTCGCCTCGTCGAGGAAGAGGTAGCGCGGCCCCTCCCCGCCGACCGCCTCCGGCACCTGGCAGAGGACCCGCGCGAGGTTGACCCGCTGCTGCTCGCCGCCCGACAGCTCCTGGTAGAGTCGCGGGCCGAAGCCTTCGAGGCCGGCGGCGGCGAGCGCCACGGCGATCCGCGCGCCTTCCGTCTCGCGCGGGGCGCCCGCCGCGATCAGGCCGAGGCGAACGACCTCATAGACCGTGTAGGGAAAGGCGAGGCGCGAGGCCTGCGGCAGCACCGCGCGTCGCCGCGCCAGGATCTCCGGCGCGATGGCGTGCAGATCCTGCCTGTCGAGCGCCACGGCGCCGGCGGCGATCGGGATGTCGCCGCACAGCGCGCGAAGCAGCGTGGTCTTGCCGGCGCCGTTGCAGCCGACCAGCGCCGTCAGGCTGCCCGGCGCGACGTCGAGCGAGACGCCTTCCAGCACCGTGCGGCGGCCGTAGCGCACCGCGATCGACCGCGCCTCGAACATGGGCTCAGGCCCCGCCTACCCCGTCATTGCGAGGAGGCGAAGCCGACGAAGCAATCCAGGAGCCGCAGGCGCCGGTGTTCGTGGCCCTGGATTGCTTCGCTTCGCTCGCAATGACGGTGGAGCGCGTCATGATCGTCATCGGCTCAAAGATCCATCATCCCGCGGCGGCGCAGCAGAATCCACAGGAAGAACGGCCCGCCGAGCGCCGCCGTGACGATGCCGATCGGAAGCTCCGCGGGCGCCACCAGGGTGCGGCTCGCCATGTCGGCAAGGAGGAGGAGGATCGCGCCGCCGAAGCCGGCGCCGGCGAGGAGATAGCGATGGTCCGGCCCGATGGCGAGCCGGAGAAGATGCGGCACGACGATGCCGACGAAGCCGATCACCCCGCTGACCGCGACCGCCGCCCCGGTCGCCGCCGCGACCAGGAGGATGCCGGCGCGCTTCAGCGCCTGCACGCGGATGCCGAGATGGCGCGCCTCGGCCTCGCCGAGCACGATGGCGTTGAGGCCGCGCGCCATGAACGGCACCGCGACGAGAAGGGCCGCGAGGAAGGGCGCGACCGACGCGACTTTGGGCCAGGTGGCACCGCCGAGGCTGCCGAGGCTCCAGAAGGTGATGTCGCGGAGCTGGCGGTCGTTGCTGCCGAAGATGAGGAAGCCCGTGACCGCGCCGGCGAGCGCCGCGAGCGCGATGCCGGCGAGCAGCATGGTCGCGACCGAGGTGCGCCCGCCGACGGTCGCGAAGCGGTAGAGGAGAAAGGTCGCCGCCAGCGCGCCGGCGAAGGCGAAGAGCGGCAGCCCGTAGGCGCCGAGCGGGCCGAGCACCGGCGCGAGCACGCCATCGCCGAGGATGATGGCGACGACCGCGCCGAGCGCGGCGCCGCTCGAGACGCCGATGATGCCGGGGTCGGCCAGCGGATTGCGGAACAGGCCCTGCAGCACCGCCCCGCCGATCGCGAGCAGCGCGCCGACCGCGACGCCCATGAGCACGCGCGGCAGGCGGATGTCGATCAGGACGATCGCCGCCATCGAGGGCGGCCCGGGCGGCGCGTTGCCGGTGAGCCATGCCCAGCCGGCGCTGCCGAGCGCGCGCCAGCCGACCGGCACCGGGCCCGCGTCGAGCGCGCCGAGGAGCGCCGCCACGAGCAGCAACCCGAGCGCGGCGAGCGCGAGCCGCGCGCGACCGCTGCGGTCGCCGGTCTCGGCGGCGCGGCGCACGCTCAGCCCGCCGACCCGGCGGGAAGCCTGAGGCCGGGATAGAGTGCGGCAGCGAGGTCGCGGGCGGCCGAGACGGTGCGCGGACCGAAGCCGAGGAGATAGAGCCCGTCCATGGTGACGAGCCGCCGCGCGCGGCCGGCCGGCGTCGCCGCCAGCGCCGGAATGGCGAAGGCCTCCGCCGCGGTGATCGATTCGGGGCCGGCGCCACTCATCGCGAGCACGGCGTCCGGCCGCGCCGCCAGGATCGCCTCGGCGGAGAGCGGCTTGTAGCCGTCGAAGCCGGTGACGGCGTTCGCCGCGCCGGCGAGATGGAGGATGGCGTTGGCCGCGGTGTTGCCGCCGGCGGCGAGGATCCGGCCGCCGGCGAGGCTCAGCACGAAGAGGACGCGCCGCCGCGCGACGATGCCCGCGACGCCGGCCGCGAGCGCGGCGCCGTCGGCGGCAATGCCGTCCGCGAGCGTCGCGGCGGCGGCTCCGGCGCCGAAGACAGCGCCGACCATGCGCACCTTCCCGACGATTCCCGCGATGGTGTAGCGCTCCGGTACGATCACGATCGGCACCGCGGCGTGCTCGAGGATGTCGAGCGTCGTCGCCGGCCCGGAGCCCTCGATGGCGAGGATGAGGTCGGGCCGGACCGCGAGTACGCCTTCGGCCGACAGCGTCCGCATGTAGCCGACGTCCGGCTTCTTGCGGGCCTCGGGCGGATAGAGGCTGGTCTGGTCGACCGCGACGATGCGGCCCTGCTGGCCGAGGCGATAGGCGATCTCGGTCAGCGCGCCGCCGATGACGACGACCCGCCGCGCCGGTCCGATGGCGACCATGCGCCCGGTAGCGTCGCGCAGGTCCAGGCCGGCGGCCCGCCCGCGGCCGGGCAGCGCAAGCGACGCCCCTGTGGCGAGGAAGCCCGCGAGGACATGGCGGCGGGTATGGGTCGGGCGCTGCGCTTGCCGGAGGCTCGGCGCAACTCCCGCTCCCCTTGCGGGAAAAGGGTGGGATGAGGAGCAGGCCCCAGGCGCAACGCTCGCGGCGAGCCCGCGACCCGTCACCCCGACCGCCCGCTGCGCGGACGATTGGACCTCTCCTGCAAGGGAAGAGATGAAAGGTTGCGGCGGAAGGAAGCTGCTCATTTCGTGAGGATCAGCTTGCCGGCGCGGGTGATCCGGAGGCGATAGCGCGTCCCGTCGTGCAGGATGATCAGCTCCTGCCCGGTCCCGAACAGTTCCGTGGTCGTCAGCGTACGCGGCGGTGCCTCCGGGTTGCGCCACGCCGGGGGTCGGGCATCGGCCAGCTTCCGCACGTCATCTTGTATCATCGCTGTTATTTCAAATTCCTCTAAGTCTAGATTGCATTTCTTCTTGCGATTTGCTTGACACGCATAGCCGCCCCTGTCTATCAGCGCAAGTGATGATCGATGGCCCGCCCGGCCGCGGTCAGTCGAGCCAGCCCGTCCGCGCCGTCTTCCGGCACGGCAGCCAGCCAGATGTCGGGGATTGTTGGAGGCTGGGGAATGGCTGGACGATCATCGTTTCGCGCGGCGCCGCTCGCGGCCGCCGCGATCGCGCTCGCCGCGCCGACCGGCGCGAAGGCACAGACCTCCCTGCCTGCGGCAGCAGCGCAAAGTCAGCGGGGGCAGGCGCCGGCGGCCGGATCGGACACCATCGCGCTCGACGTCATCGTGGTGCGGGCACTGAAGGTCTTCGAGCGGGCGATCGATTCGCTGTCGTCGGTCTCGGCGGTCGATCGCGACGGCGTCACAGCGTCCGAGCCGCGCCGGCTGCAGGACATCTTCCGCGGCATGCCTTCGGTCTATTTCAACACCAACGTCGATGACCCCGGCACCGGCTTCAACATCCGCGGCCTGCAGGACGTCGGCCGCGTCGCGGTGCTGATGGACGGCGCCCGGCAGGACTTCCAGGTCTTCGAGCACGGGCCGAACGGCAAGGTCTACATCGAGCCGGAGCTGCTCGGCGGCGCCGAGGTGGTGCGCGGCCCGGTCGCCAACATCAACGGCTCCGGCGCGATCGGCGGCGTCGTCGCGCTCCACACCCGCACCGCCGACGACATTCTCCTGCCCGGCACGCGCTACACCGGCGAGCTCAACGGCATCGCCGGCTCGAACGCCGGACCGTTCCTCGGCTCGATGTTCTTCGCCGGGCGGCCGAACGACGCCTACGATTTCGCCTTCGGCGGCTCCTACCGCCACCAGGGCGACTACCAGGACGGCGACGGCAACACCGTGCTGAACAGCGGCCAGGACACCGGGGCCGGCTACGGCCGCATCCGCCTGCGCCCGGTCGACGGCCACCAGATCGAGCTGGTCGGAAGCTGGCTGCAGTCGCGCTTCGATTCAGGCGCGCCGGGCAGCGGCCAGTACGCCAACACCGTGAACTCGGGCTACGGCGTCGTCCACTACAGCTTCAGCCGGCCCGATGCGCCGCTGTTCGATTTCGACGCCACCGCCTATCTGAGCCACACCGACGAGACCACCGTCGTCACCGATCCGCTCATCACCCCGTGCGGTCCCGGCTGCACGATGGATTTTACCGGGCCCGCCGGAACCGAGAGTCGATTCTCGATCGACACCACCGGCTTCGACATCCACAACAGCTCGCGCTTCTCCACACTCGGCTTCGACCACACGGTGACGCTCGGCGTCGACTATTTCCGTGACGACGTTTCCTCGTCCTCGACCCAGGCGACGCCGGACGCCGGCTTTCACCTGACGCCGTCGGGCGAGCGCCAGGTCTATGGCGGCTTCGCCCAGTGGAAGCTCGACTACCGCCAGTGGCTCGACGTGATCGGGGCGCTCCGCTACGACGCCTTCGACATGCACGGCGGCGGCAACGCCAGCGACGGCTCGCACCTCTCGCCCAAGATCACCGTCGGCCTGACGCCGCTCAAGGGCTTCACCGTCTACGGCACCTACGCCGAGGGATATCGCGCGCCGTCGGTCACGGAGGCCTTCGTCAGCGGCTTCCACCCCGGCATGATCTTCCGCTTCCTGCCGAACCCGAACCTCAAGCCCGAGGTCGGCAGGACCATGGAGGTCGGCGTCAACCTGCGCTATGGCGACCTCCTCAGGTCGGGCGACGCCTTCCGCCTGAAGGCCGACGTCTTCCGCAACAATGTCGACGACTTCATCGACCTCGTTCCGGTGATCATGGGCCCCGGCTCGGGCTGCTTCGTCGGCGCTTTCGGCCCGGAGTGCTATCAGTTCCAAAACATCGCTCACGCTCGCATCCAGGGCGTCGAGCTCGAGGCCAGCTACGACGCCGGGCCGTGGTTCGTCAGCCTCTCGGGCCAGCATCTCGACGGCAAGAACGTCGACACCGGCGTCAGGCTGACCACGGTCGCGCCCGACCAGGTGTCGGCCGCGGTCGGCGTGCGCCTGTTCGACCGCAAGCTCACCATCGCGCCGAACTACCAGCACGTCTGGCACGTCAACGACCCGTCGAGCGGCACCTCGTCGAAGGCCTACGACCTCCTCGGCCTGCGCATCGCCTACAAACCCAACGACCGGATCGAGGCGGCGCTGTCGATCGACAACATGCTGAACCAGCAATACACCCCGTATCTGCAGAACCTGCCGGCGCCCGGCATCTCGGTGATGGCCTCGATTCGCACCAGGTTCGGCGCCAAGTGATGATCGGGAACGGCGACGTCGACGGCCTGGTCGAGGCGGCATTCGCCGGCATCGGCTCCGGAGAGGCGGACCTGCTGTTTCGCGAGCGACCTGTGATCCACGAAAGGACGAGACCGATGTTCATCGCGATGAATCGCTTTCGGGTAAAGCGCGGCGCCGAGGAGGATTTCGAGACCGTCTGGCGGACCCGCGAGCGCTATCTCGACGAGGTGCCCGGCTTCGTCGAGTTCCATCTGCTGCGGGGCCCGGAGCGCGAGGATCACACGCTCTACGCTTCCCACACGGTATGGGCCGACAAGGAGGCCTTCGAGGGCTGGACGCGCTCCGAGGCCTTCCGCAAGGCGCACAGGACGGCCGGCGGCAACGGCGCGCTCTATCTCGGGCATCCCGAATTCGAGGGTTTCGAGTCGGTCGACGAGATGCGCGCACGGCCGCGCCAGCCCGACCTCGTCTGAAGAACGCCGCTGGCCTCAGATCACTTCGAGGGCCGCTCCCTGACGGCGCCGATCGGCCGATCCGCGGCGTCAGGCATTCTCCCGGGCGCCAGCCCGCGAACGGCCCATGCAGTGGCGGTGAGGGAGCGCGGCCCGTCGGGCCTCCCCGATAGATAGGCGGCGCGCACGAGCTCGCGGGCGCAGGCCTGCCGGACGCCGGCCAATGCCGCGACGTAGCTCCCGACCGGCCCCTGCCCGCCGCGGAGCGGCTGCCAGTAGTCGTCGAAGCTCTCGTAGTCCATGCGGATCGTCAGAGAGGCGGTCGCGACGGTCGCGAGTCCACCCGTCGTCCAGAGCCCGCGGAGGCCGTCCGGCTGCGCCAGCGGATGGGAGAACAGCCGGTCGCGCACCGCGCCGGCGGCGGGGTCGGTGCCGGCGAGCGTGTCCCAGAGCAGGCGTTGATAGACCAGGCCGCCGGCAAAGTCCCACACGCAGGCGGCAACGACCGCGCCCGGCCGCGCGGCACGGGCCATCTCGCGAAGCGCCGCGGCCGGATCCGGCAGGAAGTTCATCACGAGCTGCGCCAGCACCGCGTCGAACGTGCCGTCTGCGAACGGAAGCGCCGTCGCCGCGTCGGCCTCCTGAAAGCGGAGATTGGGTAGCGCACGGGCCCCAGAAGCAAAGGCCACGTAAGGTGCCGCGCGGTCGATGCCGACGACACGGCACGCCGGGCGACGCTGGGCGATCGTTGCCGCGAGGCTGCCCGTGCCGCAACCGACGTCGAGCACGGCGCCCGCCTCCGGCAGGCCGGCGAAATCCGCGAACGCCTCGGCGAGCCGGCGCGTCCACCGTCCAAGGAAGCGGTCATAGGACGCCCCGTCGCTCGCACGATAGGCGCCCGCCGCCTCGTCCTGTCCTGCCATGATCGGCTCCCCGTCCCCAAGGCCATCGCGCCCCTAGGCGCGCCGCCGCTTCCGTTATATTCGATGGGCTATCACGTAGGCACGAGAGGATGAAAGCCATGGTTCCGCGCCGAGACAATCGACGCCCAAGCCGGCGGGGCATTCTCGCCCTGGCCCTGCTCGGGCCGATCCTGGGCGCCGGGCCGGCGGCGGCCGAGCCGGATCTCCATCTCTTTGCCGCGATGACGCTGAGATCCGCGCTCGATGCGGTGGTGCAGCGCTACGAGGGGGCGAGCGGACAGCACGTCGTCGTGGCCTACGCGCCGACGCCGATGCTGGTGCGCCAGATCGAGCAGGGTGCGCCGGCCGATGTCTTCCTCTCGGCCGACGCCGACTGGATGGACGAACTCGCGGGCAAGAAGCTCATCCGCGCCGGCAGCCGCTCGGATCTCCTGAGCAACCGCCTCGTCCTCGTCGGGCCGTCCGGCGCGAAGGACATCGGCGAGATCGGCGCCGGCGGCAGCCTCACCGCCGTGGTTGGCAGCGGCCGCCTGGCGATGTGCAACCCCACGAGCCATCCCGCCGGCCGCTACGCCAAGGCGAGCCTGGAGAAGCTGGGCCTCTGGCCGTCGCTCTCATCGCGGATCGCCATCGCGCGTGACCCGGCCGCGGCGGTCGTGATGGTCCAGCGCGGCGAGGTTCCGGCGGCGGTCGCCTTCGCCACCGACGCCCGCGGCGTCGACGGCGTCAAGATCATCGGTGAGTTCCCTGCCGCCAGCCATCCGCCGATCGCCTATCCGGTCGCCATCGTCGCGGCGAGCAGGAACCCCGCCGCCACCGATCTCCTCGCCTTCCTCCGCTCGGCGCCGGCCAAGGCGATCTTCGAAGACCAGGGCTACACCATTCCCCAGTGACGTTCAGCCGCGCGGCGCCGCTGACGCTTGCACATCGTTATTCCCAATTGAATATTTCGATGCAGTTCCAAACAGGACGAGGCGATGCAGCACTATCCCGAACTGCGCATGCACATCGACGGCGAATGGGTCGGCGTTGGCGAGCGGCGCGTCCACCATGTCGTCAACCCCGCGACCGGCGCTGTTCTCGGCGACCTTCCGCTCGCCGACGCCGGCGACCTCGACCGCGCGCTCGCCGCAGCCGACGCCGGCTTCAAGCTGTGGCGCGGCAAGACGCCGGAGGAGCGCGGCGGCGTGCTGCGCCGCGCCGCCGCGCTGATGCGCGAGCGCGCCGACCACATCGCCCGCCTCGCGACGCTGGAGCAGGGCAAGACCTTCGGCGAGGCCCGCCTCGAGCTGATGTCGACGGCGGGCTGGTTCGAGTTCGCCGCCGAGGAGGGCAAGCGCGCCTATGGCCGCGTCCTCGTGCGCCCGACCGGCCAGCGCCACATGGTGCTGAAGGAGCCGGTCGGCCCCGTCGCCGCCTTCGCGCCGTGGAACTTCCCGATCGGCAATCCCGGCCGCAAGCTCGGCGCCGCCCTCGCCGCCGGCTGCTCCTGCATCCTGAAGCCGCCGGAAGAGGCGCCCGCCTCCGCCCTCGCCGTGCTCCAGGCGCTGCTCGACGCCGGCCTGCCGACGGGCGTCGGCCAGATCGTTTTCGGCGTACCGGATGAGGTGTCGCGCCACCTCGCCTCGCCGATCATCCGCAAGCTGTCCTTCACCGGCTCCATCGCAGTCGGCAAGCACCTGATGAAGCTCGCCGCCGACGGCATGAAGCGCACCACGATGGAGCTCGGCGGCCACGCCCCGGTCGTGGTGTTCGACGATGCCGACCTCGACCACGCGCTCGACGTCATCGCCCCGCACAAATACCGCAACGCCGGTCAGGTCTGCGTGTCGCCGACGCGCTTCTACGTGCAGGAGCCGGTCTATCGCGCCTTCGTCGCCGGCTTCACCGCGCGCGCCAAGGCGGTCACCGTGGGCGACGGGCTCGACCCGAAGAACCGCATGGGGCCGATGGCCAACCCGCGACGCCTCGACGCCATGACCGCGTTCGTCGGCGACGCGAAGAAGAGCGGCGCCAAACTGGAAACCGGCGGCGAGCGCATCGGCAACCAGGGTTTCTTCTGGCAGCCGACGGTGCTGTCCGACGTGCCTCCGACGGCGCGCATCATGAACGAGGAGCCGTTCGGCCCGGTCGCGGTGATGGCGCCGTTCCGCACCTTCGACGAGGTGGTCGAGCAGGCGAACCGCCTGCCCTACGGCCTCGCCGCCTACGCCTTCACCCAGTCGGCCAAGCGCTCGATGCTGATCGGCGATGCGATCGAATCCGGCATGGTCGGCATCAACACGGTCGCCATCGCCGGGGCCGATTCGCCCTTCGGCGGGGTGAAGGAAAGCGGCCACGGCGCCGAGGATGGGCCGGAGGGCGTCGGCGCCTGCCAGGTCAGCAAGGTCATCGCCCAGGCCTGAGGCGCTGGCGCCGGATTGGCACGGCGCGCCGGGCGGCGCGTCGTGCTACCCTGGACCAGAGAGGATGATCGCCATGGATCGCGCATCCGGCCGCATCGCCGTCGTGCAGGGCGCGCCGAGCACGGCCGTCCAGGCTCTGTTCCGCGACCTCGTGGGGCGCTGGCGCCCGGCGTTCCGCATCGCCGGCGTCATCGAGGCGCGCGACGGCCCGACCGATGGCCGCACCTGCCGCGCCGGCGACCTCGAAAGCATCACCGACGGCGTGCGCTATCCGATGTTCGAGCGGCTCCCGCCCGGCGCCACCGTCTGCGACGTGACGGACGAGAAGGTGACGCGCGCCTGCGCGGCGGTGCTGGACGACGTCGCGGCCGGCTGTGACCTCCTCATCCTCAGCAAGTTCGGCAAGCTCGAAGCCGAGGGCGGCGGGCTGATGGCCGCCTTCCGTGCCGCCGCCGCGGCAAACATCCCGCTCCTCACCTGCGCCTCG
>DASZVN010000166.1:0-10205 GCA_035547055.1 Hyphomicrobiales bacterium | reverse complement strand
TCGACATCAAGTTCGTCTTCAACCGCTGGACGCTCGGCGACGCGTTCCTGACCGGCAAGCTCGGCGTGCCGGCCGAGAAGCTCGACGACCCGGCCTTCGACCTCCTGTCCTTCCTCGGCTTCTCGAAGGCCGACATCGAGGTTGCCAACACCCATGTCTGCGGCGCGATGACTGTCGAGGGCGCGCCGCACCTGAAGCCGGGTCACCTCGCGGTGTTCGACTGCGCCAACCCCTGCGGGCGCATCGGCAGGCGCTTCCTGTCGGTCGAGAGCCACATCCGCATGATGGCGGCGGCGCAGCCCTTCATCACCGGCGCGATCTCCAAGACCATCAACATGCCGAACGACGCCACGGTCGAGGACTGCAAGGCGGCGTATCTCCTGTCCTGGCGCCTCGCGCTGAAGGCCAACGCGCTCTATCGCGACGGCTCGAAGCTGTCGCAGCCGCTGAACGCCCAGCTCCTCGCCGACGAGGACGATGACGACGAGGCGGTCGAAGCGCTGCTGGAGAAGCCCGCCGCGGCGCGGGCCGCGGCGATGGCCGAGCGCGTGGTCGAGAAGATCGTCGAGCGCGTCGTCCACGAGCGCGACCGCGAGCGCGAGAAGCTGCCGAACCGCCGCAAGGGCTACACCCAGAAGGCGATCGTCGGAGGCCACAAGATCTACCTCAAGACCGGCGAGTACGACGACGGGCGGCTCGGCGAGATCTTCCTCGACATGCACAAGGAAGGCGCCGCCTTCCGTAGCCTGATGAACAATTTCGCCATCGCGATCTCGCTCGGCCTGCAATACGGCGTGCCGCTCGACGAATATGTCGAGGCTTTCACCTTCACCCGCTTCGAGCCGGCAGGGCTCGTGCAGGGCAACGACGTCATCAAGAACGCGACCTCGATCCTCGACTACGTATTCCGCGAGCTCGCGATCTCCTATCTCGGCCGCACCGACCTCGCCCATGTCGACCCGTCGGAGCTGGCGCACGACGCCCTCGGCTCCGGCGTGACCGAAGGCAACCGCCCGGCCGAGGCGCCCTCCCCGGTCTCCCGCGGCCTGACCCGCGGCACGCGGTTGCAGGCGATCGCAGGCGGCAGCGGTGGGGCGTCGCCCGGCACCGGCAACGTCACCGCCTTCGCCGCGGGTCGGAGCGCGCCGCGCGCCGACGCCCCCGCCGCCGCGACCGCCCGCAAGGAGGAGCCGGCGCCGGCGACCGATGCCGCCTTCGACCGCCTCTTCGCCGCCGGCACCGCGGAGCCCGAGACCGACGCCCGCGCCAAGACCGCCGAACGCCGCGCCGAAGCTCGCCTCCGAGGCTACGAAGGCGAAGCCTGCTCGGAGTGCGGCAACTTCACCATGGTGCGGAACGGCACTTGCCTGAAGTGCGACACGTGCGGGAACACGAGCGGGTGCAGTTGAGGAGGGCGACAGCGATGGAGCAGTTTCAAAGATGGCCGTAAATCGAGCTTGGGGAGCTAGCCGATATGGTCGACGGTAAATAACTTTCAACGTGTAGGCTCTATCAGCAATACCGATACTGGCCGTGAATTCGAGGAAGCAGCCAGGACATTTTGGTCAAGAAATGGAATTACACTACAACCTAATTTTACTGTTGAGGTTGTACATAAAACAAAAAAGATTCACCGGTTTGATCTAGGTAGCGACGACCCTCCAATTCTAATCGAATGCAAATCGTACACATGGACATCTGGAGGAAATTCACCAAGCGCCAAGATCCGCGGCATGAATGAAGTCATGCTCTATTTTGCACTTGCCTCAGAGCGTTACCGGAAGATACTCTTTACGCTGCGACATATGAGAGGTGAGCTAAGTTTAGCTAGTCACTATATTAAGACCCAAGGTCATCTTATCGGACATGGCATTGAGCTATGGGAGTTTGATCCGAATACCGAGCGTGGTGATAGGGTATTTTAGGTTGGAAAGAATGCCTGAGTTCCGAGACGACGATCATGGTTATTTGAGTTGGCTTGCTGCCAACCCGCATGGGTTCGTCCTCAACGTCAGGCGCGAGCCTGATCCGGGGTACGTCGTCCTTCATCGCGCGTCCTGCCGAAGCATCGCTTCACCCGACCGGTCAGAACGGGCTTACACGGGCCGCGGATACCGAAAGATCTGCTCCGAACGGCTTGCCGACCTACGGTCGGCTGCTGTACGCGAAGGCCGGAAGGACGGGTCCTTTTCGACAATCTGTCATCTCTGCCACCCCTCTTAATCTGTATCGGCCGCGCCGAAGCGCCGCTGGCGTACCGGTGCGCACGCTGCGCGTGCACACCTTACGGCCTCGCGGCACGGCCTCTCCCCGTCATGGCCGGGCTTGGCCCGGCCATCCACGACTTCCTTCGGGCCGGCGCCGCAAGGCGTGGATGCCCGGCACAAGGCCGGGCATGACGGCCTTGCCGTCATTGCGAGTGGAGCGAAGCAATCCAGGGCGCCACGGTAGGGCGGCGCTGGAGTGCTTCGTCGGTCTCGCCTCCGCAATGACGGCTCCCTTCCTTACGCCGGCGCCTGCCGCGTCCTCCGGAAATCCGTCATGTCGTAGCCCAAGGCCTCGGCGCGCGTGACGAGCTGGCGGTAGGCCTCCTCGCCCGGGGTCGGGTCGCGGGACAGGATCCAGAGGTAGCGGCCGGAGGGCTCGCCGACGATCGACCAGGCATAGTCGTCGGCGTGGTCGAGCACCCAGTAGTTGCCGAGGAAGAACGGGCCGAAGAACGACACCTTGAGCTTGGCGTTGGTCGCCGGGTCGGCCACCTTGGCCCGGCCGCGGGCGACGTGGGAGGCGTCGGCCCTGGGGCGCTCGCGGCAGGTGTTGACGACCCGGATCAGGCCGCCGCGCGCCGCCGCATATTCGGCGGTGACGCCCTCGCAGCCGCGCTCGAAGCCGGTCTCGAAGCGGCCGAGCTCGTGCCACAGGCCGAGATAGCGGTCGAGATCGACCGGCTTCGCCGGCTCCGGCACGCGCGGGTTCCGCACCGGCTGCCGCTCGCGGCGGAGCGCGATCGCCGCCGCGGCGCCGACGCCGCCGGCGATCAACAGAACCCCGAGCTTTCGCACCAGTCGCGCCATCGGCCGTCTCCGTTCGACCATCTGACAACGCCGCCGCAACGGCATGGTTCGCAGCAGCCCGCTGCCGGCCCGGCGGCCGGCGCTACCTCGTCGAATTCTTCGCGAACGAGTGGAGCGTGATCCGCGGTGCCAGGGTCCCCCCCTGGACGCGATACGCCGCGACGCCGGCTCGGGCGCTCGAACCCCAGATCGCACCGGGAATTTTCAGCCGGAGCGACTATTCCGCCGGCGCCAGCGCAGCCGGGTCGGCCGGCTTCAGCTCGACCGACTCGCCGCAGCCGCAGGCCGAGGTCTCGTTGGGGTTGCGGAAGGTGAAGCGGGCCGAGAGCTTGTCGGTGACGTAGTCCATCTCGGCGCCGAGGAGGAACAGCACCGCGGCGGCATCGACCAGGACGCGGGCGCCCTTGTCCTCGACCACCTCGTCGAAGCGGCCGGGCGCCTCGACGAAGTCCATGGTGTATTCCATGCCGGCGCAGCCGCCCTTGCGGACGCCGAGGCGGAGCCCGGCTTCCGGCCGGTCGGACGCGGCCATGAGCGCGCGGATGCGCGACGCCGCCGCATCGGTCAGCGTCAGGATCCGGGGCTTCGGGCGGGGGCTTGCGGTCATGACAGGCTCAAGATGGGGCCGCGGCGGGCCGATGCCAAGCTTACCACGGGATGGAGGACGGCGCCGACACCGCCCGGTAGTTGCGCCAGAGGCCCGGCGTCGCCAACTCGACCAGATGGTCGTCCGGGTCGCGGAAATAAAGGCTGGTGCCGCCGGCCGGCCATTTCATCTCGCCCTCCAGAACGACGCCGTTCGCAGCGAGGTGCCGGCGCCAGCCATCCAGCGAATCGGCCGGGATCGCCAGCGCGAAATGCAGCGGCCCATGGCCGTCGTGCGGCGGGATGGTGCCGCCGGGAAGCTCGACCGTCTCCAGCGTGCCGCCGCGCTGGAACAGGATCAGCGCCATCGCCGGCCCGGCGTCGTAGACCGTCAGGCGCTCCTCGCTCACCATCGGGTCGAGCCCCAGCACGTCCTGGTAGAAGGCGCGGGCGCGGGCCATGTCGTCCACGTAGAGGCAGGTCTCCAGCACGCCCGAGATCGTCGGCGCCATCGTGGCTCACCACAGGTCGAGCATCGCCCGCGCGGTGTCGGACATGCGGCTCATGTCCCAGGGCGGGTCGAACACCATCTTGACGGTGACGCCGCTGACGCCGGGCACCGCGCCGACCGCGTTCTCGACCCAGCCCGGCATCTCGCCGGCGACCGGGCAGCCCGGCGCGGTCAGGCTCATCTCGATGGCGACGGCGCGGTCGTCGCCGATCTCGACCTTGTAGATCAGGCCGAGCTCGTAGATGTCGGCCGGGATCTCGGGGTCGTAGACCGTCTTCAGCGCGGCGACGATGTCCTCGGTCAGCCGCTCGACCTCGTCGGCCGGCAGCGCCGAGCCCGCCACCTCGACCGGCAGGTCGGTGCGCGGAACGGTTTCCTCGACACGCTCGTCCATCTCGATCCCGCTTATCGCGTGATGGTCTCTCTCCGAGTCGCCATCACGCTCTAACATTTTGTTTGAGCATGATCTTTTCCGAAAGCCGCTGCACCCTTTTCGGAATCATGCTCTAGGCGAACAAGGCGTGCGCCTTGTGCAGGGCCTCCACCAACTTATCCACTTCGGCCCGGGTATTGTAGAGGGCGAAGGACGCCCGGCAGGTCGACGTCACGCCGAAGCGGGCGAGGAGCGGCTGGGCGCAATGGGTGCCGGCACGGACCGCAACGCCCTCGCGGTCGAGCACGGTCGCGACGTCGTGGGGATGGGCGCCGTCCATCGCGAAGGACACCAAGCCGGCCTTGCCCGGCGCCGTGCCGAACAGGCGGAGCCAGTTCAGCCGGCCGAGCTGCTCCTGGGCATAGTCGCAGAGGTCCTGCTCGTGGGCGCGAATGGCCTCACGGCCAATGGATGTGACGTAGTCGATCGCGGCGCCGAGGCCGATGGCCTGGACGATCGGCGGCGTGCCGGCCTCGAACTTGTGCGGCGGATCGCCGTAGGTGACCTCGTCCGGCGTCACGTCGCGGATCATCTCGCCGCCGCCCTCGTAGGGCGGCAGCTTCTCGAGCCACGGCCGCCTGGCGTAGAGCACGCCGACCCCGGTCGGGCCGTAGAGCTTGTGGCCGGTGACGGCGTAGAAATCGACGCCGAGGTCCTGCACGTCGACCGGAAGATGCACCGCGCCCTGGGCGCCGTCGGCCAGGACCGGGATGCCGCGGGCATGGGCGATCGCCACGATCTCCTTCAGCGGCGTCACCGTGCCGAGCACGTTCGACATGTGGGTGACGGCGACGATCTTGGTCTTCGGCGAGAGCAGCGCCGCGAAGGCGTCGAGGTCGAAGCTGCCGTCCTCGCGCACCGGCGCCCATTTGATGACGGCGCCCTTGCGCTCGCGGTGGTAGTGCCAGGGCACGATGTTGGAATGGTGCTCCATGACCGAGAGCACGATCTCGTCGCCCTCCCCGATCGCCATCTGGCCGAAGGACGAGGCGACGAGGTTGATGCTGCCGGTCGCCGAGCGGGTGAAGACGATCTCGTCGGCCGACTTGGCGTTGAGGAAGGCGCGCACCGTCTCGCGGGCGCCCTCGTAGGCCTCGGTCGCGGCGTTGGCGAGGTAGTGCAGGCCGCGATGGACGTTGGCGTATTCGCGCTCGTAACTGCCCTGGATGGCGTCGAGCACCGCCCGCGGCTTCTGCGCGGTCGCGGCATTGTCGAGATAGACCAGCGGCTTGCCGTGGACCCTCAGCGACAGCGCCGGGAACTCGGCGCGGAGCTTGTCGACGTCGAACGGCCGCTTGGCGGAGGCATCCATCAGTCGCGTTCCTTCAGCCAGGTCGCGGCGAGCGCGCGGGCCGCCGCGCGCACCGCCTCGGGGGCGGCGTCCAGCACCTCGGCGACGAAGGCCTCGACCAGCATGGTCTCGGCCTCCGGCCGCGGGATGCCGCGGGCGGCGAGGTAGAAGATCTGCTCCTCGTCGATCGCGCTGGCCGTCGCGCCGTGGGCGCACTGCACGTCGTCGGCGTTGATCCAGAGCTCTGGCTTGAGGTCCGCCTCCGAGCCCTCCGACAGCATCAGCGCGCGCATCACCATGCGGGCGTCGGTCTTCTGCGCGCGCGGCGCGACGTTGATGCGGCCCTGAAACACGGCGCGGGCACGGCCGTCGATCACCGCCTTGAACTGCTCGGTCGAAATGCAGCCGGGCACCGCGTGGTCGATCACCGCGGTGGTGTCGAGGTGGCGGATGCCGCCGGCAAGCGTCACGCCCTTCAGCGCCGCCCGCGCCCCTTCGCCAGCGAAGGTCACGAACATCTGCTGGCGCGCCAGCGCCGCGCCGCGCTCGACCACGAGGCTGTCGATGGCCGCCGCGGCGTCGAGGCGGACTGCGAGAGTCGCGAGATGCACGGTCCCCGCCGCCTCGCCCTGGAGCTTGACGTGACGGAGCGAAGCCCCCTGCCCGGCCAGGATCTCCAGCAGGCTGCCGGTCTGGTGGGCGCCGGGGCCGGAATGGCTCTCGACCAGGGTAGCTGACGCGCGGGCTTCGGCGATGACGAGGCTGCGGGCATAGGCGGCGTGGCCGTCGCCCTGCTGCACATGGGCGAGGAGGATCGGCCGCTCGACCTCGGCCCCGGCCGCGAGGCGGATCATCACGCCGTCGCCGGCGAAGGCGGCCGCGAGCGCGACGGCGGCGTTGTCCGCCGGCGCGCCGGCCTCGCCGAGCCGCGCGAGCCAGGGCTGGCCCTCGGCCAGCGCGCGGCCCAGCGGCACCACCTCGACGCCGGCCGGCAGCGCATCGAGATCGGACAGCGCCGGCACGAAGCTGCCGTTGACCAGGACCAGGCGGATCGCCTCGGCCTTGCCGAGCGGGAGGCCGCCCTTGCGGATCGCCTTCACCGCCGCCGCATCGGGCGGCGCGGCGAGCGGCTTGACCTCGCGCAGCAGGGCGTGGAGATCGGTGTATTTCCACTCCTCGATGCGGCGGTGCGGCAGCCCCTTCTCCAGCGGCGCGAAAGCCCGCGCCCGCACGTCGGGATCGCCCGGAAGGCGCTCGCGCGCGAGCGCGAAGGCCTCGACCAGCGCGGTCTCGGCCGGCGTGCGGATCGGCATGACCGGCGCAGCCGCCGGCCTGCCCTCAGGCGACCTCGGCGTAGTCGGCATAGCCGCGCTCCTCGAGCTCCAGCGCGAGCTCAGGCCCGCCGGAGCGGACGATGCGCCCGCCCGAGAGCACATGCACCGCATCGGGCACGATGTAGTTCAGGAGGCGCTGGTAGTGGGTGATGACGAGGAACGCCCGCCCCGGCGCACGGAGCCGGTTGACGCCGTCGGCGACCACCTTCAGCGCATCGATGTCGAGCCCGGAATCGGTCTCGTCGAGGATCGCAAGGCGCGGCTCCAGCAGCGCCATCTGCAGGATCTCGTTTCGTTTCTTCTCGCCGCCGGAGAAGCCGACATTCAGCGCCCGGCGCAGCATTTCCTGCGTGATTCCAAGTGAGTCAGCACTTGTCCTCACCTGCTTCATGAATTCCGGGGTGGTCAGATCCTTCTCGCCCTGGCCTCTGCGACGGGCGTTCATCGCCGCCTTGAGGAAGGTCATGTTGGCGACGCCGGGGATCTCCAGCGGATACTGGAACGCGAGGAAGATGCCCCGCCGCGCCCGCTCGTCGGCCGGCAGCGCCAGGAGGTCCTCGCCCTCGAACGTCGCGCCGCCGGCGGTGACCTCGTAGCCCGGCTTGCCGGCGAGGACGCTCGCGAGCGTCGATTTCCCCGAGCCGTTCGGCCCCATGATCGCATGGACCTCGCCCGCCCGGACGTCGAGGTCGAGCCCCTTCAGGATCTCGCGATCCGGGATGCGCACGTGGAGGTTCTGAATGGCGAGCACGATGATCTCTTATCTGATGAGCTTGATTGGAACGGGCAGGTCGATGCTCGTCCAAGCACGATCGGCGGTGTAGGCGGTCACATTCTTCTGCATCGCGAGGGCAAGGCATGCCCGATCGCCGACGGACAGTCCGGCTCCCCTCGTGAGAGGGCGCAGGTCCGAGGAGATCTCCGCCTGTTCGACGTCGAAATCGACATAGTGAAGATCGATATAGCTCAGCGCCACATCGATCCCGCCACGATCGACCCCTCGATCGGACAGTCGGGCGCGGACTTCGGCGAGGTTCACCGTAGAAACCAGCCCAGGACCGGCATCGACAAACAGCTCGTGGCCAGGCTCACCCTGCACGATCGCGAGCACGACAGAGGCATCGAGAACCGGGAACGCGGGCTCGGTGGCACTCACAAACCGCCCTCCTCGCGTTTGGCCTCACGGCGACGCTCCTTGATGAGGTCGTTGACGAGCGAGATGCCCACCGGCATCGCTCCCCGAACGAGGTCATGGGCCCGCTTCAGCGCAGCACGGGGCGACAGGATTTCGATGGCATCGCCGTTCAGGCGTACATGCACCTTCGCGCCTTCCCGTATCCCCGCGCTTTCGAGAAGCGTCGCCGGAAGCCGCAGGACCCCCTGAGGCCCAAGATCAATCCAGCCGGCGAAATCCGAGCCGGCTTTCCCGGCTTGCGCAGGCTCCGCTTCGGCAGAGATGTCGACAGTCGCGTCGTGCCGCGACGGATGTAGGCCGCTGTCGACCAGCACGTTGCGGGCATGCTGGTAGCGGATGTCGAGATACCGGGCGATGTCGGCCGTGGAAACGCCGCGGCGCCCTAACGCCCGGATCTTGTCCGACTTCGTGTGAAGCCCCTGAACAACCTGATCAAGCTCAGCCGCGTTCATGATGCGCCTCCAGGCCAAATGCCAGGGCTCTTTATAGGTTGTTTGTTCATTAATGTCAAACTAACTGTCAAACTAGATATCCTGCCCAATGGGCGCTGCGACCGCGCACGTCAGCCGTCGCGGCCGCCCCATCTCCAGCGCCAGACGCCCGCGGTCCTGTGGCGGCTGACGGCGAACAAGACGCCGAGCGCAGCCACGTCGAAGGCAACCAGCACCGCCAAGGCCCAATCGTTCCGCGTGGTGAGCCGCAAGCCCACCGAAACGCCGATCATCACGGCGACGGTGCCGAGCGTGATTGCCCAGCCTTCCCAAGTGATCGGCGTCGCGCCGTAGCCGTAGCGCTTGGGCCGAAACCATGGCTTGAGGATCTCGGTCACCCCACGCTGCCTTCGAGGCTCACCGAGATCAGCTTCTGGGCCTCGACCGCGAACTCCATCGGGAGCTGCTGCAGCACGTCCTTGACGAAGCCGTTGACGATCAGCGCCACCGACTCCTCCTCGGAGAGGCCGCGCTGCTGGCAGTAGAAGAGCTGGTCGGCCGAGATCTTCGAGGTCGTCGCCTCGTGCTCGAAGGTCGCGGTCTTGGTGCGGCTTTCGATGTAGGGGACGGTGTGGGCGCCGCAGCGGTCACCGATGAGGAGGCTGTCGCAGCTCGTGTAGTTGCGGGCGTTCTCGGCCTTGCGGTGGGCCGAGACGAGGCCGCGATAGGTGCTCTGCGAGACGCCGGCGGCGATGCCCTTGGAGACGATGCGGCTCGAGGTGTTGCGGCCGAGGTGCATCATCTTGGTGCCGCTGTCGACCTGCTGGTGGCCGTTCGAGATCGCGATCGAGTAGAACTCGCCGCGCGAATTGTCGCCGCGAAGGATGCAGCTCGGATATTTCCAGGTGATCGCCGAGCCGGTCTCGACCTGGGTCCATGAGATCTTCGAAGCGGCGCCACGGCAATCGCCGCGCTTGGTGACGAAGTTGTAGACGCCACCACGCCCCTCGCTGTCGCCGGGGTACCAGTTCTGCACCGTCGAGTACTTGATCTCGGCATTGTCGAGCGCGACCAGCTCGACCACCGCGGCGTGGAGCTGGTTCTCGTCGCGCTGCGGGGCGGTGCAGCCTTCGAGATAGCTCACATAGGCGCCTTCGTCGGCGATGATGAGCGTGCGCTCGAACTGGCCGGTGTTCCTCTCGTTGATGCGGAAATAGGTCGAGAGCTCCATCGGGCAGCGCACGCCCTTGGGGATGTAGGCGAACGAGCCGTCCGAGAAGACCGCCGAGTTCAGCGTCGCGAAGAAATTGTCGGAGACCGGGACCACCGAGCCGAGATATTTCTGGACGAG
>DASZVN010000165.1:0-7959 GCA_035547055.1 Hyphomicrobiales bacterium | reverse complement strand
CGGCCGAGCCGCTGACCGTATTGTACGCGACCGAATCGGGGAATTCGGAGCGCCTGGCCGCGGACGTCGCCAAGGCGGCGCGGCGCCAGGGCTTCAAGCCGAACGTGCTCGACATGGCCGACGTCGAGGACCTGGCGGTGCTCGGCAAGGCCAAGCGGCTCGTGGTGATCGCCGCGACCTGGGGCGAGGGCGACCCGCCCGGCCGCGCCGCCCATGTCTATGCCGACCTGATGGGCGACAAGGCGCCGCGGCTCGACGGCGTCGAGTTCGGCGTGCTCGCGCTCGGCGATAGCGCCTATGTGGATTTCTGCGGCGTCGGGAAGAAGCTCGACGAGCGGCTGGAAGCGCTGGGCGGCAAGCGCGCGGTCGACCGCGTCGACTGCGACCTCGATTTCGCCGCGCCGGCGGCCGACTGGATCGCCGGCGCCCTGAAGACGCTGGCGCCGCCGCAGGCGGCCGCGCCGAGCGGCAGCGTGATCGCGGTCGATTTCGGCCAGCGCTCCGCACTGGCGGCCGAGACCGGCCCGGTCGAGGCCGAGATCGCCGAGCTGGTGATGCTGTCCTCCTCGCGCTCCGAGAAGGAGACCTTTCACCTCGCGCTCGGCTTCAACGGCGCGATGCCGGCCTACGAGCCGGGCGACGCGCTCGATCTCTACCCCGAGAACGCGCCGGCCGAAGTCGACGCGGTTCTCGCGGCGACCGGCCTCGCCGGCAACGATGCGCTACGCGCCGATCTGATCCGCGCGCGGGACATCACGACGCTATCGCCCAAGGCGATCGACAATTTCATCGCCGCGACCGGCCATGCCGGCGCCAAGGAGCTGCGCGACAGCGCGAACCTCCGCGAGTGGATCGACGGGCGCCAGCTCATCGACCTGTTCGAGGCCTTCCCGGCGACGCTCGCGCCCGAGCAGCTCACCGGGATGCTGAGGCCGTTGGCGCCGCGGGCCTATTCCATCGCGTCCTCGCGCAAGGAGACGGACGACGAGGCGCATCTCCTCGTCACCAAGGTGGCCTACGAGAGCCACGGCCGGGCGCGCGCCGGGGTCGCCTCCGGCTTCGTCGCCGGGAGAGTCAAGAAGGGCGCGACGCTCAAGGTGAAGCTCCGCCCGAACAAGCACTTCCGCCTGCCGGGGCCGGACGACGATCTCGTCATGATCGGGCCCGGCACCGGCGTCGCGCCGTTCCGCGCCTTCGTGCAGGAGCGCCGCGCGACCGGCGCGAAGGGCCGCAACTGGCTGTTCTTCGGCGATCAGCGCTACCTCCACGACTTCCTCTACCAGCTCGAATGGCAGGACGCGCTGAAGGACGGCTCGCTCGCGCGGCTCGACCTCGCCTTCTCGCGCGACACGCCGGAGAAGGTCTACGTGCAGCACCGCATGTGGGAGGCGCGGAAGGAACTGGTCGACTGGCTCGACGGCGGCGCCCGGCTCTATGTCTGTGGCGATGCGACCCGCATGGCGAAGGACGTCCGCGCCATGCTGGTCCGCATCCACGGCGAGGTGAAGGGCCTCGCCCCCGACGCCGCCGAGGCGGCCGTGCGGGCTCTCGAAAGCGGCAGGCGCTATCTGCAGGACGTGTATTGAGGCGGCAGCGAATTCCCTCTCCCGCTTGTGGAAGGGGGTTAGGGTGAGGGGCAGGCCGTCCTGCGGGCGCCGAGCCCGAGAATTGCCCTCACCCGGTCGGCCTTCGGCCGGCTCGACCTCTCCGGCGCGCAGGAGAGGCGAAGGATCCGGCATCCGCCTTGCACGGTGAGGGCGCGTCCGGATCGAGCGAATTCCAGAAGGCATGAGCGATGGCCGAGAAAGAACTGTCCTCGATGGAGCACCTCAAGGCGCGGAGCCGCTATCTGCGCGGCGACCTCGCCGAGGACATGGCCGACACCACGACGGCGGGGGTGAGCGAGGATTCGGCGCAGCTCCTCAAGTTCCACGGCATGTACCTCCAGGACGACCGCGACCTCCGTCCCGAGCGGATGAAGAAGAAGCTCGACAAGGCGTTCGGCTTCATGATCCGCATCCGCCTGCCGGGCGGCGTCCTCCTGCCGAAGCAGTGGCTGATGCTGGACGAGATGGCGCGGACCTATGCCGGCGACACGCTGCGCCTCACCACGCGCCAGACCTTCCAGATGCACGGCGTGCTGAAGTTCAACGTCAAGACCGTGCTCAAGAAGATCAACGCGGTCGCGCTCGACACCATTGCAGCGTGTGGTGACGACACCCGCGGCGTGATGGCGGTCTCGAACCCGCACCAGTCCAGGATCCACGCCGAGGCGTGGGAGATCGCGAAGCAGACCTCGCTCCACTTCAAGCCGAAGACCCACGCCTATTACGAGATCTTCCTCGACGGCGAGAAGGTCGCGGGCGAAGGCGAGGCGGAGGGCGTCGAGACCCTCTACGGCAAGACCTACATGCCGCGGAAGTTCAAGATCGGCTTCGCGGTGCCGCCCTCGAACGACATCGACGTGTTCGCCCAGGATCTCGGCTTCATCGCGATCCTCGGCAAGGACGGCGGGATCGCCGGCTGGAACGTGGCGGTCGGCGGCGGCATGGGGATGACCCACGGCGAGCCCGAGACCTATCCGCGCATCGGCGACGTGCTCGGCTATTGCACGGCGGAAGACATGCTGCAGGTGGCGGAGGCGGTCTGCACCATCCAGCGCGACTGGGGCGACCGCTCGAACCGCAAGCACGCGCGGCTGAAATACACGCTCGACGACCACGGCCTCGACGCGTTCCGCGACGAGATCGCCAGGCGCGCCGGCAAGCCGCTCGCCAAGGCGAAGCCCTACCGGTTCACCTCGAACGGCGACCGCTACGGCTGGGTCGAGGGCGAGGACGGCAAGCTCCACCTCACCCTGTTCGTCGAGAACGGGCGGGTGCGCGACTTCCCCGGCGGGCCGCAGCTTCTCACCGGCATGCGCCGCATCGCCGAGGTCCACGACGGCGAGATCCGCATCACCCCAAACCAGAACATCATCGTCGCCAATGTGCCGAAGAAGAAGAAGAAGGCGTTCGACAAACTCGTCGCCGAGCACGGTATGACTAGTCACTCGGGCGCTCTTCGCCGCAACTCTATGGCCTGTGTGGCGCTGCCGACCTGCGGCCTTGCGCTGGCCGAGAGCGAGCGCTTCCTGCCGGACCTCATCACCCGGATCGAGGAGCGGCTCGCCGCCCACGGGCTCGCCGAGGAGGAGATCACGCTCCGCATGACCGGCTGCCCCAACGGCTGCGCACGACCCTACATCGCCGAGATCGCTCTCGTGGGCAAAGGTCCGGGCCGCTACAACCTTTATCTCGGCGCCGCCTTCGACGGCTCGCGCATGAACAAGCTCTATGCCGAGGACCTCGACGAGGACGGCATACTCGCCGCGCTCGACCCGGTGTTCGCGGCCTATGCCCGCGAGCGCAAGAAGGATGAGCACTTCGGCGATTTCACTATCCGCGCCGGCTTCGTCGCCAAGACGATCAACGGCCTCGACTTCCACGCCGACACCGGCTCCCACCGGGCCATCGCGGCGGAGTAGGGATGAGCACGGAATCCTCCACCGTCGTGGCCGGACTTGTCCCGGCCACCCACGACTTCCCGTCGTGCGGCGCTGCGAACTCGTGGATGCCCGGGCCAAGCCCGGGCATGACGGGAGCGTTAGTGCCATGACTCGCCACGTCGCCCCGCACGAGACGCGACCGGCCCGGCTCGGGCAGCTCGACCGGCTGCCGGTGTTTCTCGATCTCGCCGGCAAGCACGCGGTTGTAGTCGGCGGCAGTGCGGGCGCGGCGTGGAAGGCGGAGCTCCTGGCTGCGGCCGGCGCGGCAGTCGATGTTTACGCGCCGGACCCTTGTGCCGAGCTGCTGGCGCTTGCAGTCGACCCTGGCGAGGGCGGCGCTCTTCGCATCCATCGGCGCCGTTGGACGTCCGCCGATCTCGCTGGCGCCGCCATCGCTGTCGCCGCGCCGGACGTGCCTGCCGAGGTGGCGGCGATTGCCGCCGCGGCGCGGGCGGCCGGCGTGCCGCTCAACGTCGTCGATCATCCACTCGGCTCCGATTTCCAGTTCGGCGCGATCGTGAACCGCTCGCCGGTCGTGATCGGCATCTCGACCGCGGGTGGGGCGCCGGTCCTGGCCCAGGCGGTAAGGCGGCGGGTCGAGGCGGCGCTGCCGCGGCATCTCGGCGCCTGGGGTCGCGCGGCCCAGGCGATCCGCGCCCGCTTGCGGACGCTCCTGCCGGACATGGCCGACCGCCGCCGCTTCTGGGACCGCTTCGCGGCCGAAGCGCTGGCGGCGGACGCGCCGCCGGACCGCCGGCGGCTCGACGATCTCGCGCGGGCTGCTGCCGAGACGCCATCTGCGGGCGTCGGCCGCGTCACGCTCGTCGGCGCCGGGCCGGGCGATCCCGACCTCCTCACGCTGAAGGCCGTCCGCGTGCTCCAATCCGCCGACGTCATCGTCTACGACCGGCTGGTCGGCGCCGGGATCCTCGAGCTCGGCCGCCGTGAGGCCCGGCGCATCGCGGTCGGCAAGCAGGGCCACGGCGAGTCCTGCCGCCAGGAAGACA
The DNA here is from genome assembly GCA_035547055.1 of Hyphomicrobiales bacterium. GTDB lineage: Bacteria > Pseudomonadota > Alphaproteobacteria > Rhizobiales > Methylopilaceae > DASZVN01. The sequence goes on along the minus strand of DASZVN010000165.1, from coordinate 3,405 downwards.
TCAACGCACTCCTGGTCGAGCTGGCGGGGCGGGGGCTCTCCGTCGTCCGCCTCAAGGGCGGCGACCCCATGGTGTTCGGCCGCGCCGGCGAGGAGATCGCGGCGCTTCGGGCCGCGGGTGTCGAGGTCGCCGTCATACCCGGCGTCACTGCGGCGCTCGCCGCGGCAGCGGCGCTCGGCGTGTCGCTGAGCCACCGTGACCACGCCCGTCGCATCCAGTTCGTTACCGGCCACGACCGCCACGGCCGCCTCGCGCCCGATCTCGACTTCGCTGCGCTGGCCGACCCTGCGGCGACGACCGCCGTCTATATGGGCCGCGGCACGGCGCCGGCGCTGGCCACGCGGCTGATTGCGGAGGGCCTCCAGCCGTCGACGCCGGTCGCGATCGTCGAGAACGTGTCGAGCGGGGCGCAGCAGCTCGATCGCAGCGACCTCGGGCGGCTTGCCGACGAGGGCGCGGGCGACGGCCGCGATCCGGTGGTGATCCTGATCGGCGCGGCCATCGGCGCGACCGCGCCGGCCGAAGCCACGGTTTGACTTCGTCATGCCCCGGGGCCGAGCCCGGGCCATGACGTGGCGCGCTATTCCAGCACGGCGGTCTTCCTGCGCTCGATCAGGTCGAAGTCGATCGCGACGCCGAGGCCGGGCTCCATCGGGGCGTGGACCATGCCCTCGTGGTCGATCTCGATCTCCTCGATCAGGCCGTAGCGGATGATCGCCTCGGGCAGGAGGTACTCGAAATACTCGCTGTTCTTCACCGCCATTGCGACGTGGAGGCCGGCGACGTTGTTCAGCGAGTTCGAGCCATGGTGGATCTCGTAGTTCATCGAGAACGCCTCGGCGAGATGCGCGGTCTTGACCATCGGCGTGATGCCGCCCTTGAAGGCGACGTCGCCGCGGAGATAGTCGGTCGCCTGGTTGAACACCCAGGGCGCGTACATCTCGAAGCCGGTGAAGGGCAGCTCGGTCGTCATGATCGGCACGTCGAGCTTCTGCTTGAGCTTGACGTAGTTCGGGATCGACCACTCGCCCATCGGGTCCTCGTACCAGAGGAAGCCGAGTTCCTCGATGGCGCGGCCGACCTTGAGCGCGTCCGGGTAGTCGTAGCTGAAGCCGGCGTCGAGCAGGAGGACGTGGTCGTCGCCCACGGCCTTGCGCACGGCGGTGCAGATCGCGATGTCGCGCTTCGCGACGCCCGGAATGTGGAGCTTGTAGGCGTTGACGCCGCGCTCCTTCCAGGCGAGCGCCTCCTCGCAATAGGCCTCGACGGTCGGGTGCGCCGGCGAGGAGGCGTAGGCCTTCATGCTGCGCTTGTAGGTGCCGAGGAGCTGGTGGATCGGCATCCCAGCGGCCTTGCCGGCGATGTCCCACAACGCGCAGTCGATCGCGCCGACTGCCCGGACCGAGGTGCGGGCGCGCGGTGCCATGGCGCGGTGCAGGCGCTCGCGGTCGAGCGGGTCCTGTCCCATCACGATCGGCTTCAGGCTTCGCACGACGAACTCGGCATCGGTCGCGGCGCTACGGCCGGAGGCACCGAGGAAGGCATGGCCGGTGATGCCTTCGTCGGTGCGGATCGCGAGCAGGCCGAGCAGGCTCGTCCCGCCGGCCTGGCGCACGTTCGGCCCGAACACCACGTCGGGCAGCCCGTCCCAGGTGAACAGCGTCAGGTTTACGTCATCGATCTTCATGGGCGGGTCCTAGGGAAGGGGAAAAGAGGTTGTGACGTACGGGCCCCCTCCGGCTCGCTGCGCTCGCCACCTCCCCCGCTTCGCAGGGGAGGATCAAAAGACGCGCCGCCGGGGGAGGGGGACCATGCGAAGCATGGTGGAGGGGGCGGCCAGGCGTTGCAGCGTCGACTGAGGGGCGCCCCGGCTGGTTGATTGCCTTACGCCTCCAGCCAGACGGTGGTGAACTTCGGCGTGCCGAGGAGGCCATCGACGTAGCCCTTCACCTTGCGGCTCGCGATGGTGATGGCCGGCGCCATGTATTGCGGCAGCTCCATCGCCTGCTCGATGACGAAGGCCTGGAGCTTGGCGAACGCCTCCTTGCGCTCGTCCTGCGACTGGGCGGCGGTGGTCGCGTCCATCAGCGGGCGGAAGCCTGGCAGCTCGACCCGGCCGGCGTTCCGGAGCGCGTCCTTGGCGAACAGACGCTCGTAGGCCTGGCTCGGATCGGGCAGGGCGCCCTGCGGCGAGATCAGCAGCGAGCGTTGCTGCTTGACCATGAAACCTTCCATCGCCTGGGGCGGCGACGCCGGCTGCACCTTCACGCGGATGCCGACCTCGGCGAGCTGGTTCACGATCAGCTCCTGGCGCTGCATCGAGGCCTGGTCGGGCCAGCCCCATCCGGGCACCTCGATGCCGTTCGCATGGCCCGCGTCGGCGAGAAGCTTCTTCGCCCGCTCGGGGTCGTGGGTGTAGTGGCCGGCGGTCTTGGGATCGCAGGCCCAGAAACTGCGGGACAAGATCGCGCTCGTCGTCTCGCCGAGGCCGTGGTTGATGATCTGGTTGATGACGTCGCGGTCGATCGCCCAGTTCATCGCCTGGCGGATGCGCACGTCCGTCAACGGCCCCTGGCCGTAATTCAGGAACGCGCCGAAGAAGGTCAGCGAGGGGTCGACCACCGAGACCACGCTCGGCACCTTGTCGGCGACCAGCTTCTGCGTCACCGCGACGTTGAGCGCGACCTCGGCCTGGCCGGCGATCACCGTACGCGCGACGGTGTTGAGCTCACTGATGATGTGAAGCTCGAGGCCCGAGAGATAGGGCAGGCCGCTCTTCCAGTAGTTGGTGTTCTTCGTCAGCGTGATCTTGTCGTTGTCCTGCCACGAGACGAACTTGAACGGGCCGGCGCCGACCGGGTTGCGGTCGACATTGCCGCCCTTCGCCGCCTTCACCGACGCCGGCGACACCATCAGGCCGCAGCGGTTGGTCAGGATCGCCGGCATCCCGGAGTTCGGCCGGTTGAGGCGGATGGTGATCTGGCTCTTGCCGGTCACGTCGCAGCCGGCGACGGTGTTCAGGTCCGACTTCACGTTGGAGCGCGGGTCGGTGAGATAGCGGTCGATGTTGAACTTCGCCGCCGCGGCGTCGAACGGCGTGCCGTCGTGGAATTCGACGCCGTCGACGAGGTCGAGCACCAGCGTCTTCGGGTCGGTGAAGCGCCACGCCTTGGCGAGGCCGGGCTTGAGGTTCAGCGTCGGCGGGTCGTAGTCGATCAGAGCGTCGAAGACGGCATAGAGCGTGTTGAAGTCCGGCAGGTTGCGGCCGGTCATTGGATCGAGCGCCGCCGGGTTGTAGGGCATCGAGACGCGGAGCGTGCCGCCGCTTCGCGGGGCCGGTTCCGCCGCGCGGACGCGCGCTGGCAGCAGCAAGGCGCCGCCGGCCGCCGCCGTGCCCTTGAGGAG
>DASZVN010000164.1:0-2210 GCA_035547055.1 Hyphomicrobiales bacterium | reverse complement strand
GGCCTTGCCGATGCCCACGACCTCGTGCGGCGTTCGTGGACAACGCGTTCGCGTGGCCCACCCTGCGAAGCTCAGCCGCCGGCCTTGATTCGCGCGACCTCGCGCTCGAGCTTGTCGAGCGTGGTGCGCCAGCCTTCGTTTGCGCCCTGCGTCACGTCGGCGAAGCGGGCGTCGTGGATGTCGTAGCGCTGGCGCACCGTCATGCGGGTGCCGTCGCCGTCCTGCGCGAAGGCGACGCTGGTGTGGGCGGTGAAGAGCGGCGCGCTGTCGCCGAAGGTCACCGTCGAGGTGAAGGCGAGCCGCTCCGGCGCCACGATTTCGTCGAACCGGCCGCGCGACCATGATTCCACGCCGTCCGGCAGCCTCATGCAGACGGCGAACACCCCGCCGACGCGGAAATCGATTTCGGCCGCGGGCGTGGTGCAGTCCTCCGGGCTGAACCATCGCTTGATGTGCTCGGCGCTGCTCCACGCCTTGAACACCAGCTCCCGCGGGGCCGCGAAGCGGCGCGTGACCACGAGCTCGGTCGGGGCGGCGGCCTTGGGTTCAGTCTCGCCTGTCATCGTCTTCTCCTTCGCTTTTCAGGGTTTCGAGATAGTCGCCGAGCCGGTCGAGCCGTCGTTCCCACGCGGCCCGCTGCGCCGTGATCCAGCCGGCGGCGCGGCCGAGCGCGTCGGGATCGACCCGGCAGGTCCGGACCCGGCCGATCTTCTCGGTCACGACGAGGCCGGCGCCCTCCAGCACCTGGAGGTGCTGCATCACCGCCGGCAGCGACATCGCGAACGGTTTCGCGAGATCGCTGACCGAGGCCGGTCCGTGCGACAGCCGCTCCACCATCGCCCGCCGGGTCGGGTCGGCGAGAGCCTGGAACATGAGGTCGAGCGGGGCCGCTTGGTTAAGCATTTGCCTTAGTATCAGGGCGTGCGGAAACTTTAGCAAGCGCTTTAGTGTTCGGTGGGACTCACGAATGCGTCAGCGGTGCCATAGGGTGTGCAACGCGGAGCGTTGCGCACCAGGAGCGCCCGAGGTGCGCATCGGCGTTGCCGATGCGCACCCTACGGCTGCCGCCGTGGATAGCCGGGACGAGCCCGACGCGCGAGGCCGGCGCCCTACTGCGCGGGGAGCTGGTCGAAGAAGCCGGTGACGCTGGCCATCCGGCCGTCGGCCAGCACGGCGAAGTCGGTGCCCTTGATCGGGGCGTCGGCGCCGTCGGGGCCGAGGCCCCAGCGGAAGCGCAGGCGCCCGTTGTGGCTTTCGACCTCGCCGATGCGACGGAAGCGGAAGCCGGGGAAGCGCTGCTGCGCCGCCGCGATCAGGGCGTCGATCCCGCTCACGCCCTCGGCGTTCATCACCGGGTCGACATAGCTGGCGCCGTCGGCCCAGGTGTCGGCGAGGATGGCGCGGCGGCGGGACGGATCGGTCTCGTTCCAGCCGGCGAGATAGCGTTCGACGAGGGCGACATGGTCGGTCATGGGAGGGTCTCCTGGGGCGTCGCTTTGGCGGCCACCGGGCCGTCGCGATGCCTGGGGCGATGGTGGCGGCGCCGGGGAGGGCGGTCGATTACCTCGGGGGTAATTGGTCGCGCGGCGTGTCTCGCCCTATCGTCGGGGCATGACGACCGCGCCTGCACCGTCGTTCGGCGACCGGCTCCGCGCCTGGCGCCAGCGTCGCCGCCTGAGCCAGCTCGACCTCGCCCTCGATGCCGAGATCTCGGCGCGCCATCTCAGCTTCGTCGAGACCGGCCGCGCCCACCCGAGCCGCGAGATGGTGATGCGCCTCGCCGAGCAGCTCGAGGTGCCGCTCCGCGAGCGCAACCTCCTCCTCGTCGCGGCGGGCTATGCCCCGTCCTTTCGCGATCGGCCGCTCGACGATCCCTCGCTCGGGGCGATCCGGCAGGCGGTCGAGCGCCTGCTTCAGGCTCACGAGCCCTTTCCTGCCCTCGCGATCGACCGCCACTGGACGCTCCTTGCGGCCAATTCGGCGATCGGCCGCCTCGTCGCCGGGGCCGACCCCGCGCTCCTGAGGCCGCCCGTGAACGTGCTCCGCCTGAGCCTGCATCCGGCCGGCCTCGCCCCGCGCATCGCCAATCTCGCGGAGTGGCGCCAGTACCTCCTGCAGCGCCTCCGCCGCGATGCCGATGCCACCGCCGACCCGGTACTGGCCGCGCTCCTGGACGAGCTTCGGGACTATCCGGTCGCCGGCGCCGTGCG
>DASZVN010000163.1:0-3737 GCA_035547055.1 Hyphomicrobiales bacterium | reverse complement strand
CATCGTCCACCCGCGGGTCGAGATCCGCCGCGCCCGGGACTGGGACAAGCGCGGCGACGCCGGCGCCTTCGCCTGGGCCGGCGACGACGACCAACCGGGCTACCGCGTGATTGCGAGCGACCGGCTGGTCTATCCGCCCGGCTTCGCCGCCACGATGGCGGTGCGGCTCGCCGCCTATGGCGACCGCGCCGTCGTCGGGCTCGGCGGCACGCTGCTGCGCCAGCCGGTGGCCGCGCTCGACGATCCCGGCTCGGCGACCGCGATCGTGGCGGAAGCGGCGCTCCCCGAGGACCGTACCGTCCACCTGCTCGACCTCGACGCCGTGGCCTATCGCGGCGGCGCGGTGGCGCTGCGGCCGGGCGAGTTCGCCTATCGCGGCCTCGCCAGCCTCTGGCTCGCGCGCCATGCCCAGCGTCACGGCGTGCCGCTGATTGCGGCGTCGCGCCCGGCCGGCTGGGTCCGGCGGCGGGACGCGCCCGCCGTCGCGCATGAGCGGCTGCCGGCGGACGCCGCCGCCGTTGCGGCCGCGACGCTGCGCCGGCTCGCCCCGGTGACGCTGCAGCCGTCGGGCCGCTCCAAGGCGGCGGTCGTCGTGGCGATGACCTCGGCGCACGACCTCGAAGGCTTCCTCGGCGACTGGCAAGCCGCCCGCGCGGCCGACATCGACTGGGTGTTGGTGCTCGCGGTCGCCGCCGAGGCCGTCGCCGCCGCACGCACGGTGCTGGCCGACCTCGACCCGTTCCACGAGGTGCATCTTGTGGTCGCGACGCCGGACCGGCCGGCGCTCAGGGCCGCGATGGCGCTGCTCGGCCGGCTCGGCTGCGACGCCGCGCTGGTGACGAGCGACCAGGTGCGCTTCAAGAGCCGCGGCGCCCTCGCCGGGCTGGTCGCGACGCTGGCGCGGGAGCCGGACGCGATCCTGGCGGTGCCGCCCCCACCCGCGGCGCCGGGAGCGGCCGCCGGCGGGCCGCTGATGATCGCCTGCGGCCGCGCCGCGGTCGCCGGGCTGCCGCCGGTGGATGCCCGGCCGCCGGCCCATCTCGTCTTTGCCGACTGGGCCGCGCGCGCCGCGGCGCTGGGCCGGCCGCTCGGCCTCGCAAGCGGGGACGCGCTGGTGTCCTCGCATGTCGACCCGGCCGTCGGCGACGCGCTCGCCGCCTGGCAGGCGGACAGCGGCCCGCCGGCGCCGGAACCGGCGGCACCGGCGCTGGTCCGGCGCGCCGCCGGCAGCAGCATCAATGCGCTGTTCGAGCGGGTGGTGGTGCTGAACCTGGACCGCCAGGCCGACCGCTGGGAGGCGGCCAAGGCGCGGCTCGCCCGCGCCGGGATCGCGGCCGAACGGTTTCGCGCGGTCGATCCGGCCTGGCCCGAAACCATGCGGGACTATATCGCCTATGCCGGCAGCGCGCCGGTCGCGCCGCCGCCGGCGCTGCGCGCCGTCGCCTCGCCGCTCGCCTTCTACAAGGACTACGACAGCCAGACCGCCCGGGTCGGCCACCTGGAGCATCGCGACGGCCGCAAGGCCATCGCCTCGCCCGCCCAATGGGCGGCGCTGTACTCCCACATCGCGGTCATCGAGAAGGCGATGGCCGACGGCGTCGGCTCGCTGCTGGTGCTCGACGACGGCGTCGTGTTCCACCGCGACGCCCAGGCCGTGGTTGCCGCCGCCGCCGCGAGCCTGCCCGACGACTGGATGGTGCTCCAGCTCGGCACCCGGCTCGACCGCTGGGACCCGGCCTGGGTGACGTGGCGCTCGCCGCACCTCTATTCCGCCGGCGGCGCGGTCGGGGGCGCCTATGCGCTCGGGCTTCGCTTCGACGCCTATGCCAGCCTGCTCGACCACGCCCGGCGCCGCGAGCTGCCGTTCGACCTCGGGGCGCTCGCGACCGTCACGCGCGATTTCGCGGAACGCTGCTTCGTGGTCTCGCCCCATGTCGCGATCGTGCCGCCCGCGGCCGGCGAGGCGGAAGCGACCGGGGACGATCGCGGCGGCTACGATTTCGGGGCGCGCGCGGCGGAGCCGGGAGAACCGTTCCCGGCCTGATCTGCGGCGCCCTGGTGCGACGCTGGGAGACTTGGAAAACGGGGCGGCCTGCGCGACAGGTTCTTCCCCACGGCAGGGCGCCCGGCGCGGCGCCGCGAACGGGTGTAGAGGGGCCTATGGCGGCGCAGGACAAGGACTTTCGCGACCTCTTGGGCGCCGTCGAGCATCAGCTCGCCGCCAGCTTTGCCCTCTATGAGCGCGTGCGGCGCCTCGCCAGCCTGCCGGAGACGCTGCAGAGCCGGACGCTCGAGCTGTTCCGCCGCGACGGCGACGCCGGGGCGGAGGTGCGGCTGGAGCCTTACGCCAAGGTGACCCCTCACGCCGCCTTCGGCTTCGAGCAGGGCCTTGCCGCGACACTGGCGTGGCGCGACCGCACTGTCCCGGCGGGCTTTGCCGAGGAGTTCGGCCACGCGGTCGAGATCACGATCGCCGACGGCGGCGGCTCGCGCTGGTTCGCCCTCGAGATCGACGCGCCGTGGTGGGAGATCCGCCGCGCCGCGGCGCTTTCGGTCGTCGCCGCGGCGCGGTTCGACGGCGATTTCCGCGCCAGCCTCGAAGTCTTCGTCTGGGACCACGCCGGCACCCGTCACACCATCGCGAGCCGGGCTTTCCTGTTCGAGGCGGCGGCGTCGACGCTGCAGCTCAACCTGCCGATCGCGATTCCCCCCGAAATCGTGCTCGACGAGAGCCGCGAGCCCAGGGTCGCCCTGTTCCTGCCGCGCGACCCCACCCGCCTGACGCTCGACCACCTCTGGCTCAGGCTGCACCCCGCGGCATAGCGGGCCGAGGCGGACCCCCACCGGCTCGCTGCGCTCGCCACCTCCCCCGCTTCGCAGGGGAGGATCGCGCCCGCGGCAATCCTCCCCCGCGCAGCGGGGGAGGGGGACCATGCGAAGCATGGTGGAGAGGGCTGAACCGCCAAGCCGAAATTGTCGTGCGCAGCGCTCAGATCATGCCGACGGCGTGGAGCTTGGTTTCCAAGATGTCCTTGTCGAACGGCTTCATCATGTGCTCGTCGGCGCCGGCGCGGATGGCGCGGGCGATCTGGGCGACGTCGTTGTCGACGGTGCAGAAGATCACCTTGGGCTGGTCGCCGCCGGGCGTCGCCCGCATCAGGCGGACGAACTCGAAGCCGTCCATCTCGGGCATCGAATAGTCGACGAACAGGTAGTCGGGCATCGCCTGGCGGCACAACTCCAGCGCCTGGGTGCCGTCGGCGGCCTCGCTGACGCGGACGCCGTGCCCCTCCATGATCCGCCGCGCGACCTTGCGGATCACGCTGGAATCGTCGACCACCAGGCAGTGCTTCATCGTCTCCACTCCAACAGGCCCTAGGCGGCGCGGGCCGGCGCCGCATCCCGCCGCGGCAGGCGGAGCGCGATCGTCGTGCCGCGCCCCCTGGCGGTGTCGACGGCAACCGTGCCGCCGAGCGCTTCGATCTCGGATCTGACCGCGTCGAGGCCGATGCCGCGGCCGGCGAGCGGGGTGAGCGCCGGCGCCGTCGTCACGCCCGGCGCGAAGGCGAGGGCCGTCGTCGCGGCAGGATCCAGCGCGGCGGCCCGCTCCGCGGCGACCGCGCCGCGCACGACCGCCGCGCGGGCGAGCCCGGCGAGGTCGAAGCCGCGGCCGTCGTCCGCGACCGTCCCCGTCCCGCCGCCGGCATCGGCCTCGGCCGTGACCGCGATGCGGCCCC
>DASZVN010000162.1:0-31598 GCA_035547055.1 Hyphomicrobiales bacterium | reverse complement strand
TTCTTCCGCCGCAAGCTCTTCCAGCGAGACCGGCGCCCCCTGCGGCAAGTCGTCGGCCAGTGCCGTCCCCTCCGCTTCGAGCGACAGTGCCGCCTCGCGTTGCGCCCGCCGCCACACGCGGTCGATGTCGATCCGCTGTCTCATCGAGGGCGTCAGCGCCCCGAGAAGGTCGTAGTGCCAGTTCGCGACTTCCGCCTTCCAGTGGGTGCGCGCCGGCGCGTACGGTACGGACGTAGCCTTCAGAAGATGCACGAAGATGAGACGCACAGGGCTCTCCGCCGCGCGGATTTCGGTGCGCCCCACCGTCTCGATCTTCCCGGCGACGTTCTCGATGTCGAGTTCGTCAGGCACGCCGGGCCGGCCGCTGAGCGAGCGCAGCACCTCGGCCTGGCGCTCGGCCCAGAGCACGATGTCCTCGTCGTAGGTGGCGACCTTGCCCATGGCGGGAGAATAGGAGTGGGAGGGACGCTATTCAACGAGAGCGGCAACTCCCCTCATGCTGAGGGTGCGAAGCCCGCGTCTCGACGCATGCGTCTGTGACCCATCCTTCGAGACAGCCGCTGGCGCCCCGGGGCGAGCGGAAAGCCGGCCTTACCGCGGGAACTCCAGGCCCATCTCGCGGAAGCGCTCGGGATCGTCGGCCCAGCTTTCGCGCACCTTCACGAACAGGAAGAGGTGCACCGGAGCTTCGGCCAATTCGGTGATCTCCTTGCGGGCCGCCATCGAGATCGCCTTGATGGTCTGGCCGCCCTTGCCGAGCACGATCTTCTTCTGGCTCTCGCGCTCGACATAGATCGTCTGCTCGATGCGGACGGCGCCGCCGCGCACCTCCTTCCAGCTCTCGGTCTCGACCGTCGCCGCGTAGGGCAGCTCGTCGTGGAGACGCAGGAACAGCTTCTCGCGGGTGATCTCGGCCGCGAGCATGCGGAGCGGCAGATCGGAGACCTGGTCTTCGGGATAGAGCCACGGCCCCGCCGGGACGCGGCCGGCGAGCCAGGCGAGGAGGTCGGGCACGCCGTCGCCGTCGAGCGCCGAGACCATGAAAATCCGCTCGAAGGCGGCTAGCCCGTTCGCCGCGTCGGCCAGCGCCAGCAGGACCGGGCGGGGCACGAGGTCGATCTTGTTCAGCACCAGGAAGACCGGCCGGGGGACCGCGCCGAGGCCTTCGACCAGGCTGCGGGCGTCGTCGTCGAGGCCGCGCTTGGCGTCGATCAGGACGCCGACGAGGTCGGCGTCCTTGGCGCCGCCCCAGGCGGTCGTGACCATGGCGCGGTCGAGCCGGCGCTTCGGCCGGAAGATGCCGGGCGTGTCGATGAAGACGATCTGGCTCGCGCCGGCCATCGCGATGCCGCGCACCAGCGCCCGCGTGGTCTGCACCTTGTGGGTGACGATCGAGACCTTGCTGCCGACGAGGGCGTTCACCAGCGTGGACTTGCCGGCGTTGGTCGCGCCGATCAGGGCGACGAAGCCGGCGCGGGTCGGGGCGGGGCTGTCGTCGCTCATTCCGCCTGCTCCGTCCACACGCCTTCGCGGGCGAGGAATGCGGCGGCGGCGGCCTGCTCGGCCTCGCGCTTGGAGCGGCCCTGGCCCTCGGCCGGCGTCATCTCGGGCACTTCGGCCAAGACCTGGAACAGCGGGCGATGGTCGGGGCCGGCGCGGCCGGTCTGGCGGTAGGTCGGCGCCGGCAGGCCGCGGCCCTGCACCCATTCCTGGAGCGCCGTCTTGGCGTCACGCAGCGGCCGCCGCGGCGCCGCCATGCGGGGCTGCCAATAGCGCCGGATCAGCCCGTCCGCCGCGGCGAGCCCGCCGTCGAGGAAGACCGCCCCGATCAGCGCTTCGCAGGCATCGGCCAGGATGGCGCGCTTGCGCCGCCCGCCGGAATGGGCCTCGCCGGAGCCGAGGACCAGCGCTGGGCCGAGATCCATCTCGCCGGCGACCTCGGCGCAAGCTTCGGCGCGCACCAGCTCGGCCAGGCGGCGCGACAGCTCGCCCTCGTGCGCGGTCGGAAACGCCTCGAACAGCATCGCCGCGACGACCAGGCCGAGCACCCGGTCGCCCAGGAATTCGAGGCGCTGATAGCTCTCCTCGCGGCCGGCGGTGGGATCGAGGGCGCTGAGATGGGTGAGGGCGCGAAGCGCCAATGCGGGATCGGAGAAACGATGGCCGATGCGCGCCTGAAGGGCGTCGAGCGGGACAGGCCGTCGGGTCATCGCAGCAGGCGGAAGATGCGGTGCCAGCGTACGCTCCACGGCCAGTCCCAGAACGCCCAGGCGGGCACGCCGTCGTCGACCGAGAAGAAGATGATCTCGGCGCGGCCGACCAGGTTCTCGAACGGCACGTAGCCCACCGCCGAGAGCACGCGGCTGTCCGTCGAGTTGTCGCGGTTGTCGCCCATCATGAAATAGTGCCCGGGCGGCACCTCGTAGACCGGCGTGTTGTCGAGGAAGCCGTTGGGCGTGAGGTCGAGCGTGTCGTAGGAGACGCCGTTCGGCAGCGTCTCGCGATAGCGCGGCACCCGGAGCGTCGAGCCGTCGGGCTGGCGCTCGACGAAGTCCGGCCCGCGGGTTCGCGGCACGATCTTGCCGTTGATGTAGAGCCGGTCGTCGATCATCTGGATGCGGTCGCCGGGCAGCCCGATCACCCGCTTGATGTAGTCGGTCTTGCCGTCCGACGGCAGCTTGAAGACGACGATGTCGCCGCGTTGCGGCGCGTGGCCGAAGATGCGGCCGGAGAACAAAGGCGGCGCGAACGGCAGCGAGAAATGGCTATAGCCGTAGGCGTATTTCGAGACGAACAGGTAGTCGCCGATCAGCAGCGTGTCCTTCATCGAGCCCGACGGGATGCTGAACGGCTGGAACAGGAAGGTGCGGATGATGACGGCGATGACCAGGGCCTGGGCGATGACGCGCAGCGTCTCCAGGAAGCCGCCTTCGGCCTGCTTCTTTTCGGTGGTCTCGGTCATGCGCGTCTCGCCTTGCCGGCCGCGGGCGGCCTTCTGATAGTCCCGCCGGGCCCGGCCCACAACGCGGCCGTGCTGCGTCGCCTCATCGCGGCGGCTCCGCGGAAATCACCACGAACGCCTGTGCGAGCGGATACTCGTCGGTGAGGGTTATATCGATTCGCGCCTCGTAGCCCTCGGGCAGCAGGCGCTGGAGATGCGCCAGCGCCCCTCCTGTCGGCTGGATCGTGGGGCGGCCGCCGGGCAGGTTCACCACGCCGATGTCGCGAAGATAGGTGCCGCGGCGGAAGCCGGTGCCGATCGCCTTGGAGAACGCCTCCTTGGCGGCGAAGCGCTTGGCATAGGAAGCGGCGCGCTCGGCACGGCCGTCCGATTTCTTGCGCTCGATATCGGTGAAGACGCGGGCGATGAAGCGCTCGCCGAAGCGCTCCAGCGAGCGCTCGATGCGGCGGATGTCGACGAGGTCGCTGCCAATGCCGATGATCACTCAGGCCGCGCTCCCGATCCGTTGCCGCCCGCACGTCATCGCCGCGCGCATCGCCCTGACCGCGGCGTCGAGGCCGACGAACAGCGCCTCGCCCATGACGAAATGGCCGATGTTCAGCTCGGCGATCTCCGGCAGGGCGGCGATCGCCTCGGCGGTCGCGTAGTCGAGCCCGTGGCCGGCGTGGATTTCGAGGCCGCGCCCGGCGCCGAAGCGTGCGGCCGTGGCGATGCGGCGGAACTCGGCTTCGGCACGGGCGTGGTCTCCGGCGGCGACCGCATTGCACCACGCGCCGGTATGGAGCTCGACCACCGGCGCGCCGAGATCCGCTGCCAGCGCAAGACCGTCCGGCTCCGGCTCGATGAAGAGCGAAACCCTGATGCCGGCGTCGCCGAGCGCGGCGATCGCCGGCTCCAGCCAATGGTGCTGGCGGGCGAGGTCGAGCCCGCCTTCGGTGGTGCGCTCCTCGCGCCGCTCGGGCACGACGCAGGCCGCATGCGGCTTCAGCCGGGTCGCGATCTCGATCATCTCGGGCGTCGCGGCCATCTCGAAGTTCAGCGGGCCGGCGATCTCGGCCCGGAGCCGCTCGATATCCCGATCGCGGATATGGCGGCGGTCCTCGCGGAGATGGGCGGTGATGCCGTCCGCGCCGGCCGCGAGCGCCAACTTCGCGGCGCGGACCGGGTCGGGATGCGCGCCGCCGCGGGCGTTCCGCACGGTCGCGACGTGGTCGACGTTGATGCCGAGGCGGATCGGCGGGCTCATGGCGTGACACCCTGCATCAGCGCCATCCGGCGCTTGGCGAGGCGGTGGCGGCGGCGGGTGCGGTAGGCGACGACGCCGCGCCGGACCAGGAAATAGACCACGATCGCGACGACCGCTCCGACGATGACGCTGCCGAACACCAGCGGCTTGAACACCGCCATCAGCGCCTTGGTCGAATGCTCCGACAGCAGCTTCGCCGCGTCGAATTTCTCCGAGCCGCCGAGGAGGAGGTGCCCGACCCAGAACGACAGCGTCCAGAACAGCGGCAGGGTCAGCGGGTTCGCCGCGGTGGTCAGGATCGCCGACGCGATGATGCTGCCGCGGCTGACGAAGGCGAGCGTCGCGGCGATGATGTAGTGGAAGCCGAAGAACGGGCTGAACGCCGCGAACGCGCCGGCCGCGGCGCCGGCCGCGACCGCGTGCGGCGAGGCGGCGACGCGGGCGAGGCGCTTGGCGCGGTAGAGGATGGCCCGGCGAAACCCCGTCCGCGGCCATACCATCGCGCGCAGGCGCTCGGACTGGGTGAGCGGCGTGCGGCGGCGGAACAGCATGGCGAGGGCAGGCGTCCAGCGATCAGGCGAGGGCGCGGAACGCCCGCGCCGTCGACGGCTGCGAGCCGTCGACGCGGAAAGTGCATTCCGCCCTGTCTGTCATGACGCTCCCGTCGTCTTATCCGTTGACCCGCGCGACCGAGCTTACCGAACGCAGCCGTTTCAGCCCGCGGATGATCGCCGTCAAGTGTTTCAGATCGTGCACCGTCAAGTCCACGATCATCTCGTGGAAATCGGGCGAACGCGCGGCCATCACCAGGTTCTCGATATTGCCGTCCTCCTCGGCGATGGTCTTGGCGATGCCGGCGAGCGTCCCGGGCTCGTTCAGCGAGGTCACCTCGAGGCGGCAGGGGAAGCGGTCTTCGGCGGCGCGCTCGGCGTCCCACTGCACGTCGAGCCAGCGCTCGGGCGTGGTCTCGAACTCCTTCAGGGCCGGCGACTGGATCGGGTAGATCGTCACGCCTTCCCCCGGGGTGAGGATGCCGACGATGCGGTCGCCCGGCAGGGCGCCGCCGTTCGGCGCGAAGCGGACCGAGACGTCGCGCTTGAGCCCGCGGATCGGCAGGGAATTCGCGACCATGCCGTCGGACTTGCTGCCGACCCGGATCCCGCCTGGCAGCCAGCGGGCGGGGCCACGGCGGCGGCGGCGGGCGCCGTCGAGCTCGCTCGGGTCCCGCTCGGGATGGACGGCGCGGAGCACGTTGACCGACGGCATTTCGCCGCGGCCGACCGCGGCCAGCACGTCCTCGACCGAATTGCGCGCGAGACGGGGCAGCGCCTCCTTCAGCTCGTCCTCGGCGAAGGTCAGGCCGGCCCGCTCGAACGCGCGGACGACGATGCGGCGGCCGAAATCGGCATATTGCTCGCGTACCGCGGCGCGGGTGGCGCGGCGGATCGCGGCGCGGGCCTTGCCGGTCGTGACCAGCGCCTCCCACGCCGCCGGCGGCCGCTGGCCCTCGGCGCGGACGATCTCGACCTCGTCGCCGTTGGTCAGCTCCGACACCAGGGGGGCGATGCGGCCGTTGATCTTGCAGCCGACGCAGGTGTTGCCGACGTCGGTGTGGACGGCATAGGCGAAGTCGATCGCGGTGGCGCCGCGGGGCAGGGCGATCAGCCGGCCCTTGGGGGTGAAGCAGAACACCTGGTCCTGGAACAGCTCGAGCTTGGTGTGCTCGAGGAACTCCTCGGGGCTGTCGCCTTCGGCGAGGAGGGCCACGGTGCGGCGCAGCCATTCGTAGGCGCGGCTGTCGTCGGCGATGCGCTCGCGGTCGCCGCCGACCTCGTCCTTGTAGAGCGCGTGGGCGGCGATGCCGTACTCGGCGACGCGGTCCATCTCGTCGGTGCGGATCTGCAGCTCGACGCGCTGGTGGCCGGGCCCGACCACGGTGGTGTGGAGCGAGCGGTAGTCGTTCTGCTTCGGCGTCGAGATGTAGTCCTTGAAGCGCAGCGGCACGACCGGCCACGAGGTGTGGACCACCCCGAGCGCGCGATAGCAGCCGGCGACGCTCGGCGCGATCACGCGGAAGCCGATCACGTCGGAGAGCTGCTCGAAGGCGATCGCCTTGCGGTCCATCTTGCGCCAGATCGAATAGGCCCGCTTCTGGCGGCTGTGGATCTCGCATTCGAGGCCGTTCTCGGCGAGCTTCTCCCTGAGCGCCTTCTCGATCTCCTCGATCAGCCCGACCGAGCGGGCCTTCAGCGCCTCCAGCCGCTGCGTGATGGTGGCGTGGGCCTCGGGGAAGAGCTGGCGGAAGGAAAGCTCCTCCAGCTCCTCGCGCATCTCCTGCATGCCCATGCGGCCGGCGAGCGGGGCGTAGATGTCGAGCGTCTCCTCGGCGACGCGATTGCGCTTCTCCTCTGGCACGAATTGCAGCGTGCGCATGTTGTGGAGCCGGTCGGCGAGCTTGACCAGCAGCACCCGCACGTCCTCCGCGATGGCGAGGAGGAGCTTGCGCAGGTTTTCGGCCTGGGCGGCCTGCTTGGAGACGAGGTCGATGCGGCGAAGCTTGGTCAGGCCCTCGACGAGGCGGCCGATGCTCGGACCGAACAGCTCGTCGATCTCCGCCCGGGTGGTCGAGGTGTCCTCGATGGTGTCGTGGAGGAGCGCCGCAACGATGGTGGCGTCGTCGAGGTGGAACTCGGCGAGGATCGCGGCGACTTCGAGCGGGTGGGAGAAATAGGGATCGCCGGAGGCCCGCGTCTGCGACCCGTGGGCCTGCATCGCATAGACATAGGCCCGGTTGAGCAGGGCCTCGTCGGCGCCCGGATTATACGCCTTGACCCGCTCGACCAGCTCGTATTGTCGGATCATTGCCGCGCATCAGCCCGCCCGGCGCGTCCGGCCCGGACGGCCTGGGGCAGAGATGGTGGCGCCGCCGAAGCCGCGCCAGCGCCGGCGGGAGGCGGCGCTCACTCCTCGTCTTCGGGCGTTTCCGCGGGTGGCTGCAGCCCCTCCAACCCGCGCAGCAGATCTTCCTCGCTCATGCGGTCGAAGGCGATGTCGTTGTCGTCGCCGGTGCCGATCATCGGGACAGGTTCCGGTTCCGGCTCATCGACTTCGACGAACTTCTGCAAGGAATGAATCAGGTCTTCCTCGAGATCCTCCGGGGCGATCGCGCGGTCGGCGATCTCGCGCAGCGCCACCACCGGGTTCTTGTCGTTGTCGCGATCGACGGTGAGCGGGGCGCCGCCCGAGATCAGCCGGGCGCGGTGGCCGGCGAGGAGAACCAGCTTGAAGCGATTTTCGACCTTGTCGATGCAGTCTTCGACGGTGACGCGCGCCATGGGCGGCCTCTTTCCTGCAAATATGACGGAAGCTTGGGGCCGAGATAGCCCGGCGGACGCTGCGGTGCAAGAGTTGGGCTCATTGCCCGGGGTCCAAAGCCTTGGCCGTGCCGATGCCGCGCAGCACGGTATCGACGATGCGGCGCGGCAGGTCGGCATCGAGCGGGTCGGCGAAGGGGCCGTGCTTGACGTGGAGCAGCATCGGCCCGATCAGGACCTCGCGCACCGCCTCCAGGTCGATGTCGGGGCGGAGCTCGCCGCGCTCGATGCCCCAGCGCAGAAGCTGGCGCAGGAGGACGCGCCGGGGCTCGATCACCTGGGCGAAATAGCGGTCGCGGAAGCCGGGATTGCGGCTGGCGTCGGCCTGCAGCGCCGCGAACACCTGGCCGGCGGTGCGGCGGCCATAGCCCGCGACGATCTCCAGCACGGCGATCAGGCTTTCCCGGATCGAGCCCATCGGGATCGAGTCGGGGATCGCGTGGTCGGCTGCGAACGCGTCGATCAGCAGCGCGTCGAGATTGCTCCAGCGGCGGTAGATCGTCGCCTTGCCGACGCCGGCGCGCTTCGCGATCGCCTCGATCGAGAGGCTGGCGATGCTGTGGCCTTCGGCGACGAGGTCGAGCACCGCGTCCATGATCGCGCGGTCGGCCGCGGCCGAGCGTGGGCGGCCGCGCGCCGGGGCCGGGAGCTCCGCCGTGCTCATTCGGCCGGCTTCATCTCGGCGCGGATCGCGCGGCCGGGCAGCCACAGCAGCACCACCCCGAGC
This sequence comes from Hyphomicrobiales bacterium, assembly GCA_035547055.1. Taxonomy (GTDB): domain Bacteria; phylum Pseudomonadota; class Alphaproteobacteria; order Rhizobiales; family Methylopilaceae; genus DASZVN01. The sequence goes on along the minus strand of DASZVN010000162.1, from coordinate 23,289 downwards.
GCCAGCAGGATGACCGCCACCGAGACGATGTTGGCCACCGCGGCGGCGTGGACATAGGCCTCCTGCGCCGGGCGGATCAGCGCCTTGGCCTGCGGGAACATCGGCGACACCTTGTCGACGAAGCCGAGGGTCGCCTCGATCGAGCCGCTGACGAGGCCGCGCTGCTGGCCGGTTAGCCCCGGGATCTGGTCGATGGTCGGGCCGATCTGGGCGCGGTAGCTCGCCGAAAGCACCGAGCCGATGATCGCGACGCCGAAGGCGCCGCCGATCTGGCGCAGCGTCTGCGACACGGCGCTGCCGGCGCCGGCCTTGTCGCGCGGCACGGCGGTCATCACCGAGGTGGTCATCGCCGGCATCAACAGGCCCATGCCGGTGCCGAGCACCATGGTGTCGAGGATGACGTAGCGGAGCGGCGTGTCGGTCGCGAGCTGCGACAGGCCGGCGAGCGCAAGCGCGATCAGCCCGAGGGCCACTGCGGCCACGATCTTGGCGCCGTAGCGCTGGGCGAGCCGCGGCGAGGCCGGCGCGGCGACGATCTGCACCAGCGCCAGCGGCACGAAGGTCAGGCCGGTCGCGAACGGGCTCATGTCGAGCACGCTCTGCATATAGAAGCTGAGCGAGAACGACATGCCCATCAGGGCGAAGAACGCCAGGGTGATGGCGCCGACCGCGGCCGAGAACCGGGCATCGCGGAACAGCTCGACGTCGAGCGCCGGGTTGCGGCTCCGCCGCTCGACCAGGCCGAGGATCGCGAGCACCGCGAGGCCGCCGAGGATCGGCCCGTAGGCGAGGGGCGCCCCGAAGCCGTCGTCGCCGCCGGTGATGATGCCGTAGACCATCAGCGTGAAGCCGACGATCGACAGCAGCACGCCCAGCGGGTCGAAGCTGCCGGGGTTGGGGTCGCGCGTCTCGGGCACGACGAGGCGGATGGCGGCGATCGCCACCACCGCGATCGGCACGTTGATCAGGAACACCGAACCCCAGGCGAAATGATCGAGCAGGAAGCCGCCGAGCACCGGGCCGAGCGCCAGCGCCATGCCGACCGAGGCGGCCCAGAGGCCGAACGCCTTCGGCCGCTCGCGGTCGTCGAACACCTCGGACAGCGTCGCCAGCGTCGCGGGGATCAGCGCGGCCCCGCCGATGCCCATGATGGCGCGGGCGGCGATCAGCATGAGGGGAGTCGTCGACAGCGCCGCGCCGAGCGAGGAGACGGCGAAGAGGGCAAGCCCGACCAGCAGCGACCGGCGGCGGCCCCAGCGGTCGGCGACCACGCCCCAGGTGAACAGCAGGCTGCCGAAGACGAGCGTGTAGGAATTGACCATCCATTCCAGCTCGGCCTGGGAGGCGCCGAGCCCGACCTCGGGATCGGCCAGCGTCTTCAGCGTGACGTTCAGGATCGTCGTGTCCATCACGATGATGAGGAGGCCGAGGACGAGCACGGCGAGGATGCGCCAGCGATGGGGGTGGCCGACATGAGCGGGCATTGGTGATTTCCTATACGATACGGTGCCGTATCTAAAAGGGCGGGAGCCATTACGCCCGTTCGCGCGCCGGCGCAAGTCGCTGGCCTGGACAACGGGGATGCGCCGGTCGGGCCGCTCCTCTATCGTCGCCGCGCTGGCGCGACGCCGTCCGTCAGGGCGATGTGAGAGGGAGCCGAGCAATGCACAAGGTGGTCGTCCTATATCCGCACCCGCAGGACGAGGCGAAGTTCCGCGGCTACTACGCCAAGGGACATATCCCGCTGGTCGAGAAGCTGCCGAACCTCCTCGGCTTCCGCTACGCGTTCGGGATCGAGGGCCTCGGCGCCAAGTCGCCCTATTTCTGCATCTTCGAGGCCGACTACGCCGACGCGGCGACGATGATGGCCTCGCTGCAATCCCCTGCCGGGCAGGCGCTCGGCCCGGACATGGCCAACTACGTGACGACGCCGCCGATCCTGCTGCACTACGAGGTGGAGAAGTAGGGCGTCGCTTTCGTAGGGTGGGCAAGCACGGCTTGCCCACGTCAACACGAGCTCGCTCGTGTTGAGTCTTGGGAGCGCAAATCGGGCGAGCCCGACTTGCGACGTGGGCATCGGCAGGCCGATGCCCACCCTCCAAGGCCGCTACAGCACCACGACCTTGGTGCCGTCGGAGACCCGCGAATAGAGGTCGATCACATCCTGATTGACCATGCGGATGCATCCGGACGACACCGCGTGGCCGATCGTCCACGGCTCGTTCGAGCCGTGGATGCGGAACAGCGTGTCGCGGCCGCCCTGGTAGAGATACATCGCCCGGGCGCCGAGCGGGTTGTCGGGACCGCCGTCCATGTGGCGGGGCAGATCCGGCTGGCGCTTCAGCATCTGCGGCGGCGGGGTCCAGCCCGGCCATTCCTCCTTGCGGCCGATCTTGGCGGTGCCGTGCCAGAGGAAGCCCTCGCGCCCGACGCCGACGCCGTAGCGGATCGCCTTGCCGTCGTCCTGGACCAGGTAGAGGAAGCGGTCGGCCGTATCGATGACGATGGTGCCGGGGGCATAGCCCTTGGGTGCCGCGACGATCTGCCGCCGATAGGTCGGATCGACCGCGGCGTCGCCGGCCAGCCCCGGCTCGGCGAACGACGTGACGAAGCCGCCGGCGGCGAAATTCGGCGTGCCGATCATCGCGCCGCAGCCGGCGAGCGGCCCGCCCGCCAGGACGAGCGCCGCAACACGCATGAGAACGCTACGCATCGAAGCCCCCCCAACTCGATCGCGGCCGCCAGCCGTCGCGCACCGCCGTGCCGACAACGCGCGAGGTTGTCAAATCGGCCAGCACAGCCACCACACGTCAAGGTGATCGGGAGGGGTAGGCTGCATCGCTTCTCCCGGCCCCGCCTGCCGGGCCGGTGACGCAGACGGGCGGCGCCGAGCCTGTCAGTTCACCACGCGCGGGTGTTCCTCGCTGTCGAGCGAGAACGCCGGGATCGCGATGTCGAAGCGCTCGCCCTTCTGGTTCACCATCTCGTAGGTGCCGCGCATGATGCCGGAAGGCGTCGTCAGCGGCACGCCCGAGGTGTAGCGGAACACGCCGCCGGGCGGGATGACCGGCTGCTCGCCCACCACGCCCGGGCCGCGCACCTCCTGGGTCTGGCCGGCGGCGCTGGTGATCAGCCAGTGCCGCGACAGGAGCTGAACCGTCTCGCTGCCGTGGTTCCTGATGGTGATGGCGTAGGCCCAGACAAAGCGGTTCCGCTCCGGCGCCGACTCGCCTTCGAGAAAGCGCGGCGCGACGGAAACCTCGATGTCGTTGGTGACGGCGCGGTACATCGCCTCTTTCCCCTCGACGCCACAATGCGGCTCGCGCCGCGGCCGTCAACTCCCGGGGTGCGGTCCGGCCTGACCGGCGAGGCCGATCACCGCCGCTGGGTTCATGCTGTCGACCATCGTCGTGGGAAGGAGGATCGTGGTGCCGCGCTCCTTAGTGGTCTCGTAGATGATGTTCATCGCGCGGAGCTGCAGCGCCGCCGGGTCGGCGGCGTAGAGGCGGGCGGCCTCGACGAATTTCGCCGCGATCTCGGCCTCGGCGGCGCCGAGGATGACGCGGGCCTGGCGCTCGCGCTCGGCCTGGGCCTGGCGCGACATCGCATCCTGCAGCGCCACCGGGATCGCGACGTCGCGGATTTCGACCGAGCGCACCGTGATGCCCCAGTTGGCGATCTTGGCGCCGATCGCGTTCTTCAGCGCCTCGTCCGCCTCGCGCCGCTCCGACAGCAGCGCGGCCAGAAGCGACGAGCCGATCATCTCGCGCAGCGAGGTCTGCGCGACCCGGTCGATGGCCTGGCGATAGTCGGTGATCTCGAGCGCGGCGCGCTCGGCGTCGTGCACGTTCCAGAAGATGATGGCGTCGACGTTGACCGGCACGGTGTCGCGGGTCAGCGCCTGCTCGGCGTTGAACGAGGTGGTCTGGACGCGCTGGTCGATCACCGCGGCGACGCTGTCGAGCACCGGCACGATGGCGAACAGGCCGGGCCCGCGCACCGCGTTCAGCTTGCCGGCGCGCAGGATGACGAACTTCTCCCAGGCGTTGGCCATCTTGAGCGACAGCAGCACGATCACCGCGACCGCGATCACGATCGCGCCGAGGACGACGCCGACGGTCTCGAGCAGGCCGACGCCGATGAGGGCGATGACGATCGCGAGGGTGAGGGTGATCGGGTTCATGCGCCGCTCCCGGCCTCAGGGGTTGCCGCTGAAGGTGTCGCAGGCCTTGATGCTGCCGGCCTTGACCCCGGTCTGGAACCAGCGCACCCGCTGTGCCGAGGTGCCGTGGGTGAAGCTGTCGGGCACGACGTAGCCCTGGCTCTGCCGCTCCAGCCGGTCGTCGCCGATCGCGCTGGCCGCGTCGAGCGCCTGCTGCACGTCGCCCGGGTCGAGGCGGCCGGCGGCGTTGGCGCGGTTGGCCCAGATGCCGGCGAAGCAATCGGCCTGCAGCTCCAGGCGGACCGAGAGCTGATTGGCCTGGACCCGTCCCGCCCGCTGCCGCGCCTCGTCGACCTTGGGCAGGATGCCGAGCTGGTTCTGGACGTGGTGGCCGATCTCGTGGGCGATGACGTAGGCCTCGGCGAATTGCCCCGGCGCGCCGAAGCGGTCGGACAGCTCCCGGAAGAAGCTGGTGTCGAGATAGACCTTCTGGTCGTTGGGGCAATAGAACGGCCCCATCGCCGCCTGGCCGACGCCGCACGCGGTGCGGGTGCCGCCGGTGTAGAGCACCAGCGTCGGCTTGCGGTAGGTCGCGCCGCCGTCGCGGAAGATCTGGGTCCATACGATCTCGGTGCTCTGCAGCACCTGCGAGACGAAGTGCCCGGTCTGGTCCTGGGGCCGGCCCTGGGTGCCCTGCTGCTGGGCCGTTCCGCCGTCGCCGCCGCCCTGCATCATCTCGGCGCCGGACAGCAGCAGGCGGGGGTCGATGCCGGTCGCCCACGAGATCAGGCCGATGATGATGAGGCCGCCGATGCCGATGCCGGCACGTCCCGGCATCCGCATCCCGCGGCGATCCTCCACGTTGTCGCTGCCCTGAAGGTCATCGAGGCGCATGGCCATTCCTCCGCCCTGCGGTCGTCCGCCACAGCATAGCACGCCGAGAGAGCCTGGTGGCGCGGATGGACACCGCCAGGGCGCCGGCCTAGAAACGCCTCGTGCTGCGGGCCGAAAGGGCCGCGCGGCCGTGCGATTCTTGGATGAAGCGATGAAGACGACCCACGCCGGGCTGGCCGCGCTCGCTCTCGCCATGGCGATCCCCTGCACCGCGAGCCGGGCGGCCGAGCCGACGACCATCCGGCTCTACTACGTGCCCGGCAACTGGGCCCAGTCCTTCAACGGCTTCGAGACCGAGCTCAGCACGGTCTTCACCGACAAGGCCGTCGTCTCTGCGGAGGATTATCGCGGCATGCTGTCCCGGGACGGCCTGCCGGCGATGATGGTGTCGTGCGGCAGCGACCGGGAATCGGTGCTGTTCAAGGAGCCGGCGAACCAGCTCCAGGAACGCGACTACCAGGGCGCCCTGGTCTTTCGCGGCGACACCGACCGCGCCACGGTGACCTTGTCCGGCACCGAGAGCGAGGGGACGGTCGTCGCCAGGCTGAAGTCGTCGGCGGGCCGGCCGGCGCCCGACCTGATCGCGCTCGCCCGGCTGGTCGGGGGCAACGGCAGCTTCGCGGTGGACTATCAGCGGAGCGGCGCCGAGCCGGTCGTGCATTACCGGATCGCGCCGGCGAAGGTCGATGCCGGGGTGACCGGTCCAGGCAGCCGCCCCGACGGGGCCGCGGCGTTCGAGCACGCCTGCGCCGCCATCACCGCACCGGCAGCGCTGGCCCGGAGGCCGCGGTCCTGACCCGGCCTCAGTCCTTGCGGTCGAGCGCTTCCTGAAGGGCCAGGAAGTCGCGCCAAGCGTAGCGCTTCTCGGACGGCGAACGCAGCAGATAGGCCGGGTGGAGCGTCGCCAGCGCCCGGACGGTGCGGCGGCCGGTATCGTAGTCGAACCAGCGCCCGCGCAGGCGCCGGATGCCCTCGCGGGCGCCGGTCAGCGTCTGCGCCGCCGTGCCGCCGAGGAAGACCAGGACGTCGGGGTCGGCGAGCGCGATCTGGCGGCGGATGAAGGGCAGGCAGATCTGGGTCTCCTGCGGTGTCGGGGTGCGGTTTCCGGGCGGCCGCCAGGGGATGATGTTGGCGATGTAGACCTGGGTGCGGTCGAGCCCGATCGCCTTGAGCATGCGGTCGAGCAGCCGGCCGGCGGCGCCGACGAAGGGCTCGCCGAGCCGATCCTCGTCGCGGCCCGGCGCCTCGCCGACCAGCATCAGGCGCCCCTGCGGATTGCCTGAGGAAAACGCCAGGCGCGTCGCGGTCTTCTTGAGCGCGAGCCCGTCGAAGCGCTCCAGCGCCGCGCGGAGCTCATCCAGGGTCTGGGCCGCGGCCGCTGCGGCGCGGGCGTCTCCCGCGGTGTCCTCGGCGGAGCGGGCAAGGTCCGCGAGCGAGGCTGCCGGCGGGCGCGCGGGCGTCGCGGCCGGCGGCGGCACGGCGCGGCGCCGGCTCTCCGCAAAGCGGTCCTGGCCCTCCTCGGCCAGCGCGACGTCGACGCCCGCCTCGGCATACCAGGCGAGCAGGCGCTGGGCCTCCTCCATTGACATCGGCGGGCGGGCGGTGTCGCTCATGGCATGATGATAGCGGACTCGCCGCCGTCCATGCGAGCGGCACCGAACTTGGGCTTGCGGCGACAGCGCGCCCGGAGGTCAGCGACATGAGCGATGCCGCCGCGTCCCGCGAGGCGATGGAGTTCGACGTCGTGGTGGTCGGCGCGGGGCCGGCCGGGCTCGCCGCGGCGATTCGCCTGAAGCAGGTCGCGGCGGAGGCGGGCCGCGAGATCTCGGTGGTCGTGGTCGAGAAGGGCGCCGAGGTCGGGGCCCACATCCTGTCGGGCGCGGTGATCGACCTGATCGGCCTCGACCGCCTGCTGCCCGACTGGCGCTCGGACCCCGAGGCGCCGGTCAGGACGGCGGTCACGGACGACCGCTTCTACCTCCTCGGCGAGCGGGGCCAGCTCCGGGTCCCGAACCTTCTGATGCCGCCGCTGATGTCGAATCACGGCTGCTACGTCGTCTCGCTCGGCAATGTCTGCCGCTGGCTCGCCAGGCGGGCCGAGGCGCTCGGGGTCGAGATCTATCCGGGCTTCGCCGCCAACGAGGTGCTCTACGACGAGCGGGGCGCCGTCGCCGGCGTCGCGACCGGCGACATGGGGATCGGCAAGGATGGCGAGCCGACTGCGAACTACACGCGAGGCATGGAGCTCCGCGCCGCCTACACCTTCTTCGCCGAGGGTGCCCGCGGCCAGCTCAGCAAGGAGCTGATCGCCCGTTTCGACCTCGCCAAGGGCCGGGAGCCGCCCAAGTTCGGGCTCGGCATCAAGGAGCTCTGGCAGGTCGCCCCGGAGAAGCACCGGCCGGGGCTGGTGCAGCACACCATGGGCTGGCCGCTCGACGACGGGACCGGCGGCGGCTCCTTTCTCTATCATTTCGAGGACGGCCTCGTTGCGGTGGGCTTCGTCGTCCACCTCAACTATTCCAACCCCTACCTCTCGCCGTTCCAGGAATTCCAGCGCTTCAAGACCCATCCCCTGATCCGCGACACCTTCGCCGGCGGCACGCGCCTCGCCTATGGCGGGCGGGCGATCACCGAGGGCGGCTACCAGTCGGTGCCGAAGCTCGTGTTTGCGGGCGGCGCGCTGATCGGCTGCGCGGCGGGCTTCGTCAACGTGCCGCGCATCAAGGGCAGCCACAACGCGATCCTGTCGGGCATGCTGGCGGCCGAGCACGCCGCTGCCGCGCTCGCCGCCGGCCGCAAAGCCGACGAACTTTCGGCCTATGAGGCGGAATGGCGCGGCGGGCCGATCGGGCGCGATCTCTGGAAGGCGCGGAACGTGAAGCCGCTGTGGTCGCGCTTCGGCACCAGGCTCGGCGTCGCTCTCGGCGGGCTCGACATGTGGACCAACACGGCTGGCTTCTCGCTGTTCGGCACGCTCGGCCACCGCAAGCCCGACGATGCCACCCTGAAGCCGGCCGCCGAATGCCGGCCGATCGCCTATCCCAAGCCCGACGGGACCCTGACCTTCGACCTGCTGTCCTCGGTGTTCCTGTCGAACACCAACCACGAAGAGAACCAGCCGCCGCATCTCCACGTTGCCGACATGGCGCTGCAGCGTTCCTCCGAACACGATGTTTTCGGCGGCCCTTCGGCGCGCTATTGTCCCGCTGGCGTCTATGAGTGGGTCGAGGGGCCGAGCGGCCCCGAATATGTGATCAACGCGCAGAACTGCGTCCACTGCAAGACGTGCGATATCAAGGACCCCAACCGCAACATCACCTGGGTCGCGCCCGAGGGCGGCGGCGGGCCGAACTACCCCAACATGTGAGCGAGCATCGGCGGACCATGACGCGTTTTCCGTTCCAGCTTCTTCCGCCGCTGCCGCGGCGGCTCGCCCTGGCGGCTGTCCTTGCGCTGGCGGCCACCGTCGCGGCGCCGGCGGCGCGTGCCGTCGGCATTTCGGCCGGCGAGGCGCAGGACCTGGTCAAGCCGAGCGCGCCGCTCGGCGCCTATCTCGCCGGCCGGGTGGCGATCGAAAACCACGATCTCGACGCCGCGGTGGTCTTCCTGCGCGCCGCGCTCAGCGCCGATCCGAAGAACCCGCAGCTTCTCGACGGCACGCTCAGGACCCTGATCGCGGCCGGCGACGTCGATCAGGCGATGCGGCTCGCGCGTCGGGTCGTCGCGGCCAATCCCAAGAGCGCGCTCGGCCGGCTGGCCCTGGCGGTGCGCGATCTCGGCAACCGCCGCTACCGCGGCGCGCGGCGCGAGATCGCCGCCGGCTTCACCTCGCCGATGCCCGACGTCGTCAGCGTGATCCTGACCGCCTGGGCGTTCGAGGGCAGCGGCCAGACCCGGCTGGCGCTTGCCGAGATCGACCGGCTGAACGGCAACGAGCTGTCCGAGCTGTTCCGCGACTTTCACGGCGGGCTGATCGCCGCCCATGCCGGCCGCACCCGCGAGGCGGACCGGCGCCTGCGCGCCGCGCTGGCGCGCGACCCGTCGAACTTCGTGCTGGTCGACGCCTATGCCCGCTTCGCCGCGCGGCACGGCCGCACTGACGAGGCGCTCGGCCTCTACCGCGGCCTCGCCGCCAAGTCGCGCAGCAATCCCCGCCTCGATGCCTCCATCGCGGCGCTGGAGCAGGGCAAGCGGCCCGAGCCCCTGGTCAAGACCGTCCAGCAGGGCGTCGCCGAGGCGCTGTTCGGTTTCGGCCAGCTCGCGAGCCACGGCGAATCGGCCGAGTTCTCGCTGGTCTACCTGAACCTTGCGCTTCATCTCGCGCCGCAGCACGAGCTGGCCCTGCTGACGCTGGCGGATCTCTACGAGACGCTGGAGGAGCACGACCGTGCCATCGCGGTCTATCGTCGCTTCCCGGCGACCTCGCCGTTCCATGAAGACGCCGAGATCCGCATCGCGCTGAACCTTGCCGCCGAGAAGAAGACCGACGAAGCCCAGCGGCAGCTCCAGGCGCTGCTGGCCCAGCATCCCGACAACTCGGAGGCGCTGGTCGCGCTCGGCAATCTGCAGCACGGCGACAAGCACTATGCGGAGGCGGCGGCGAGCTTCAGCCGCGCCATCGACCTCATCAAGACGCCGAAGCCGGACGACTGGTCGCTCTATTTCGCCCGCGCCATCTCCTACTATTCGGCCGACGAATGGCCGAAGGCGCAGGCCGATCTGGAGGCGGCGCTGAAGCTCAAGCCGGACGAGCCGGCGGTGCTGAACTATCTCGGCTATTCGTGGATCGACCGGGGCGAGAACCTCCAGAAGGGGCTCGACATGATCCGCCAGGCGGTGGCGCTCCGGCCCAACGACGGCGACATCATCGACAGCCTCGGCTGGGCCCATTTCAAGCTCGGCGACTACCAGCAGGCGGCGACCGAGCTCGAGCATGCGATCGAGCTGCATCCCGGCTCGTGGGAGATCAACGACCATCTCGGCGACGCCTATTGGCGGATCGGCCGCCGCCTGGAGGCCCGCTTCCAGTGGCTCCACGCGCTCGTGTTCCATCCCGACGCCGACAAGCTGGCCGGCATCCGCAAGAAGCTCGACGACGGCCTGCCGCCGTTGCCGCACAAGCCGCAACAGGGCGCGACCGCCCAGGCCGCCAAGCCGGTGCATGATTCGCCGCCGCCCGCCGATGCCGGCAAGGCGCCCGACCACGCCGCTGCGCCGACCGTCGCGCCGAAGCTGCCCGATCCGCCGCCGGCGCCCGGCGGCGCCGCCGCGCCGATGCCGCCCTCCGAAAAGGCTGCGCCGGCCGAGGCGCCGCCCGCCCGCGCGGCCTCGCCGACCACGCGGTGACGCCGCCGCTCCTGACGTCGCGGGCGCCGGCCAAGGTCAACCTGACCCTTCGCGTCCGCGGCCGCAGCCCGCAGGGCTGGCACGACCTCGTCAGCTTGGTGGCCTTCGCCGGGGTGGGCGATCACCTCGCCTTCGTGCCGGGGCCGGATCTCGGCCTCGAAGTCGTGGGCGGCGGCGAGGCGGTCGCCGGCCTGCCGGCGCTCGCCGCCGACAATCTCGTGCTCCGCGCCGCCCATGCCCTCGACCTCGCGGTGCCCGGGCTGTCGATCGGCCGCTTCGTCCTGACCAAGCGGCTGCCGATCGCGGCCGGGCTCGGCGGCGGGTCGTCCGACGCCGCGGCGGCGCTGCGCCTCCTCGCCCGCCACAACGGCATCGTGCTCGACCATCCCGCCATCCTCCGCACGGCGCAGGCGATCGGCGCCGACGTCACCGCCTGCCTCAAGCCGCTCGGCCGCTATTTCTTCGGGCGCGGCGACGAGGTTTCGCTCAGGATCGGCCTGCCGCCGGTGCCGGCCGTGCTGGTCAACCCGCGTGTGCCGCTCTCGACCGCCGCCGTGTTCGCTGCGCTGGGCCTCGGGCGCGGCGACGACGGCCCGTCGGCCGGCCTGCCCGACCCGCCGCACCGCTTCGCCGCTGCGCCGGCGCTGCTGGACTGGCTCGCCGGCGAGCGCAACGACCTGGAGGCCCCGGCCGCGATCCTCGTCCCCGAGGTCGCGACTGCGCTCGCGGCGCTCGCGGCGACCGACGGCTGCCGCCTCGCCCGCATGTCCGGCTCGGGCGCGACCGTCTTCGGTCTCTACGCCGACCGTGCCGCCGCCGCCCGCGCCGCGCGCCGGATCCGGTTGGCGCATCCCGCCTGGTGGGCCGTGTCCACGGTGTTGCGGTGATGCCGCCGCGGGCTTCCGCGGCCGCGTGCCGCGCGCTATAGCCGCCGCCGGAGGGCAGTCCGATGGACGACATGCGGCTGGTGGTGACGGGCGCGGCCGGCCGCATGGGCACGACCCTGGTGCGCCTCATCGCCGAGACGCCGGGTGTCGCGCTGGCGGGTGCGGTCGAGGCTGCCGGCCATCCCGCCCTCGGGCGCGACGCGGGCGAGCTGGCCGGCCTGCCGCCGGCGGGGATCGCCGTCACCGAGGACCCGCTGCCGCTGGTCGCCGCGGCCGACGGCATCCTCGATTTCAGCCGTCCGGCGGCGACCGTCGCGATGGCCGCGCTCGCGGCGCAGGCGAGGATCGTCCACGTCGTCGGCACCACCGGGCTCGACGCGCCCGACATCCGCAAGCTCGACGCCGCGGCGCGCCATGCGGCGATCGTCCGTTCCGGCAACATGAGCCTCGGCGTCAACCTGCTCGCGGCGCTGACGAGGAAGGTCGCGGCGACGCTCGGGCCGGATTTCGACATCGAGATCGTCGAGATGCATCACCGCCACAAGGTCGACGCCCCCTCCGGCACCGCGCTCCTGTTCGGCGAGGCCGCGGCGGCCGGCCGCGGCGTCGCCTTGGCGGAGGCGGCGGTGCGCGGCCGCGACGGCCTGACCGGGCCGCGGCCCGACGGCGCGATCGGCTTCGCGAGCCTGCGCGGCGGCAGCGTGATCGGCGACCACAGCGTCGTCTTTGCCGGCCCCGGCGAGCGCGTCGAGCTGGTCCACCGCGCCGAGGACCGCGCCATCTTCGCCCGCGGCGCGCTCCGCGCCGCGCTCTGGGGCCGCGGCCGCCCGCCCGGCCACTACACCATGGCCGACGTGCTCGGCCTCGCCGACCTCTGACCGCCCGGGAGCCTGTCGCACATGGAGCGCCTTCTCGTCCTCGTCCGCCACGGCCAGAGCGAGTGGAACCTGAAGAACCTGTTCACCGGCTGGCGCGACGTCGGCCTGACCGAGGAGGGCGTGCGCGAGGCCGAGCGGGCGGGGCAGAAGCTGAAGGCCGAGGGCATCCGCTTCGACATCGCCTTCACCTCGGTGCTCCAGCGCGCCGAGCGGAGCTGCGCCATCATCCTGAAGGAGCTCGGCCAGAGCGGCCTCGAGACCCGGCGCGACCAGGCCCTCAACGAACGCGACTACGGCGATCTCACCGGCCTCAACAAGGACGATGCCCGCGCCAAATGGGGCGAGGAGCAGGTCAAGCTCTGGCGCCGCTCCTATGCGGTGCAGCCGCCGGGCGGCGAGAGCCTGCGCGACACCGTCGCCCGCACGCTGCCCTATTACGTCCGCGAGATCCTGCCGGAAGTGCTCGGCGGCAAGCGGGTGCTGGTCGCCGCCCACGGCAACTCGCTGCGCGCGCTGGTGATGGTGCTGGAAGGGCTCTCGCCCGAGGCGATCGTCAAGCGCGAGATCGCGACCGGGGCGCCGCTGATCTACCGGCTCGACGCCTGCGGCCGCGTCGTCCAGCACGCCGACCTTACCGCCGCCTAGCCGCTATCCGGCCCTAGTAGCTGCAGGTGCGGCGGGTCCGCTTGACCCAGCGGGTGCCTTCGCGCACCCGGATGTGGGTGGCGGTGCAGTGGCGGGTGCGGTGGCCGTGATCGTGGAGCGCCGGCTTCACCGTGCGCGCCACGAGGGGCGGCGAGGGTGCGGCGCCCGCGACGGGCGGGGCGTCCGCCGCTGTCGCCCTGAAAGGCGCCAGGGCAAGCAGGGCGGCCGCCAGCAGCGTCGTCCTCATGGTGCGGCCTCCTCTTGCCGCCATGGCGCCATCCGCCCGCGCTACTCGCCGGCGCCCGCGGCGACGGTCGAGCGGATGAAGTCGAGCAGCCTGGGTGCATAGGAATCGTCAGCGGTGTTCAGGCTGAGCGCCGTCGACAGGTGGTTGTGGTGGGGGATCTGCATGAAGGCCGGGCAGGCGTTGTCCTTCTTGCAGAGGAGGTCGAGCAGCGCGACGTCGGACTGCTCGATCCCCTGCGGGTCGTATTGCGCGGTCAGGATCAGGGTCGGCACCGCCTTGCCGGCATAGGAGCGGGCGAGGCCGAGCGGCTCGAGCGCGTCCCATTTGCTCTTGTCCGGCCCGAGATAGTCCTCGGTCACCTTGGCGCGGCGGCCGGTCTTGTCGAGCGTCAGCGCGCCCGACAGCAGGATCGCCCCGGCGATGCCGGGCTCGCCGCCGGGCTGGACGTCGCGGTCGTAGAGATAGGTCGCGACATGAGTCCCCCCGGCCGAATTTCCCATCAGGAAGATCGCGTTGGGATCGCCGCCATATTCGGCGGCGTGGGCTTTGACCCATTTGACGACGCCGGCCACGTCCTCGCCGCCGCCGGGGAAGGTGACGTGCGGCACCAGCCGATAGTTGGCGTTGATCCCGACCATGCCGTTGCGGGCGAAGAAGGTGCCGATATTGCTGTAGGCGAGCTCGTTCGTATTCGGATAGATCTTGTCGCCGCCGACGAGGCCGCCGCCGTAGAAGAACACGACGACCGGCCGCCCGCTGCCGGCTGCCTGCGGGTGGAACACGTCGAGCTTGTTGCGCGGATCGGGGCCGTAGCTGAGGTCGCGCACGACCGCGACGCCGTCCTTCGGCGCCGCGGCGAGGAGCGGCAGGTAGATCGCGAGATCCTTCTTGGCGACGTCGAGGTTCCAGACCTTGCCGATCGCCCGCAGCTTGGCATGGGCCTCGGCGACGGTCTCGGCCGAGGCCGCGGTTCCGCCGATGCCCGCCAGCAGGCAGGCCGTCGCGGCCAGGCACACCATCCGCCTCATCGAGCTTCCCTCCGCCGCCGGGACTGCCGCAGGTCGCGGCCACCGGACCCGCCATCCGGCGGCAGCGCCCGGCCCGAGTCAAGCGGCGCGGCTGCGGGCGACGCGCCATCGGGCGGCACCGTCTCGAAGAAGTGAAAGGGCACCATGGACACGCCTTCGCGTTCCCCTGCTGCCGGTGGAGCGGCTGAGGGGCCATGCCGGACGCCCGCCCTGCCGGTGGCCGATCACGTCGCCGGGCGAGCTTCGATCAGGAGGCCGGTGGCATCGAGCCAGCCGCGGAAGGCGTTGGCGGCGTCGATCCGTTCTTCGGGGCTGTGGGCACCTTCCAGGCGAAACAGCACGCCCGCGCGGTTGGCGTGCTCACCCGCCGGATGAGCCAGGACATAGGCCAGGGCCTCGTCGAGGGTGCGGATCGCACGTTCGCCGCCGCCGTCGCGGACGACGAGGAGCGTGTTTTGCGGAAAGTCGCTCGCCATGCCGAACAAACCGCCGGCTCGAAAGCGCGGTTCCACCACGCGTGCACCGCCCCTCGTGCCTGGAACCTGCTCGGGACGAAACGCATCACAGCGGCGGCGCCGGACTCGACCTTGCCGCTGGAAAAAGTGAGGGCGTGGCCGACGCGAAAGACGATCCGCCGGCGCGAACGCTCAGGCCGCCTGGGTGGTGCCGCGGTTCAGCATGTCGATGACGGCACGGTGGATGCGGAGCAGCCACTCTTCGGCTTTCTTGGCGCGGGTCTCGGCGTCGCGAACCCGGCCCTCCATCTCCTGGAGCCGGGCCTCGGCGATGCGCGCGCGGGTCTCCGCCGCCTTGATCCGCGCTTCCGCGGCGTTGAGCTGCTCGGTCGCCCGCTCCATCAGGCTCTGGTGGCGGACCTCCATTTCCTGGGAGCGCTCGTGCGTCTCGCGCATCGCCTGGCCGGCCTGGCCGACCAGATCGACCGCCGCGGCGAGGTCGTATTCGGTGAGACCGTTGCGGCCGCGCGAGATCTCCGCCGGACGATCCTCCGGCGCGAGGGCCACCCTGAGCAGCCGGTCCAGATGGGCGAAGCTGTCGCCGCCGTCCTCCTCCTCACGGGAACGCGGACGGAACTCCTCCACGGTATCGCCCCAGGCAAGCTTTCGCGCGTGCTCCATTATCCCCAATCCCCCACGGCGACCTGCGCCTCACCGCGACGCAGGAAGTGATTCGAGATTCTACACAACGCGCGTGAATCGCGACAACAGAAATGCAAGACCTGTGCAAGACTTCCGCGCGACTCATCCTGCTCGAATCGAGCCCAGGTCAGAGAATCGCGTAGTAGCGGAACAGGGAGTGGTCGGGCGGATCGTCCGGCGCGACTTTCGGCATGCGCTTGCCGACGCCGATCAGGACGGTGTGGTTCAGCCATTCGTGCGGCCCCGCCGGCGCGCGGAAATAGGGCGTGCAGCGGAAATAGCCGGCACCGGCCAGCGCGCCCGCCTCCACTTTCCACGGCTCGGGCGGCAGGCGGTGCACGTAGCCCGAGTTGCGGATGTAGATCAGGGCGCCGTCGTCGGCCTGCAGCATGTAGTGGGCCTCGAGCTCGACCACGCCGTCGGGGCGGATCGCCGGCCAGTCGGCCCCGCTATAGTCCACCACCACGCCGTTCAGCCGCGGGCCGCTGATGGTCGAGCCTTCGCCGACCGAGGTGTAGCCGTAGCGGGTGGTGCCGCCGGGCAGGGGATCGGTCGTCCAGCGCCGGTCGAAATTGATCCTGATGTCGAAAACGTGGGTGTAGCGGAGGCTGAGCGCCGCGTCGTCGTCCATGGCCGATGGTCTCCCGCGCCGGCTGCGGCGCCGGCGGACCATAGCCAATTGCGGCGGGCACGCGCCATGCCGTGGGCTCGCGCATCGCGTGCAACGATGCGTTGCATGCAACTACCCAGGAAGAGGGGCTTTACCGCCGCCCCGGCCGGGATGAAGAATAGCGCGCGATCGCGCGGTCTGCGCGAGGCCTGTCCAAGACGAGGGACGCGGCTGTCCGCAACGGACGCTGAAACGGGGGAACAGGTTGGCGCCGCCACTTCTTCGGCGCCGGTCTTCGGGGAAACGCCATGAGCACCTTCACCATCACGGTTCACACCGCGCAGCCGATCGACTTCACGACCGGCAGCTTCTTTCCTTTCTCTATTCTCGCCGGCGGGTCGACCTCGGCGAAGACCGCCACGTCCTTCGCAGTGTCCGGCGCCAGCGCGGATCTCGTGGTGAAGGGAAGCGGCTTCACCTATGACGCCAACGGCAAGCCGACCGGCGGCACCGTCAACGAGATCGACGAGAACTTCCACGGCAGCACGACGCCGATCGCCGTCCTCACCACCGCCGGCATCGCCATCACGACGCTGCTGCAGGGCATCTCTGCCGAGCACCAGGGCGTCGCCGGCGCCTATCAGAGCTGGAGCTACAGCTTCGCCGCCGGCAGCGGCGGCGACGAATGGGGCGCTTTCGGCAATGCGGTCGCGGACAAGCTGACCGGCGGCAACGGCAACGACTCCTTCTTCGGCGACAACGGCAACGACGTCCTGTCGGGCGGCGCCGGCCACGACGTCCTGTTCGGCGAGGGCGGAAACGACAAGCTTCTCGGCGGCGCGGACAACGACTTCCTCGTCGGCGGGACCGGCGCGGATGTCCTGAACGGCGGCGCCGGCGGCCTCGACATCGCCTCCTATTTCAGCTCGGCGGCGCTCGGAAACGTCGACTCGGTGCTGAATCTCGGACCGATCACCGCCAGCCTCGCCGATCCCAAGATGAATACCGGCGACGCCAAGGGCGACACCTATATCGGGATCGAGGGCCTCGAGGGCACCTTCGGCGACGACACGCTGATCGGCGCGGCCAGCGGGGCGAGCTTCCTGATTGGCGGGCAGGGCGCCGACAAGCTCGAGAGCGGCGGCAGCAGCGGCTTCACCTTCGCCGACTATTCCTTCGCCCGCACGGCCGACGGCACCAGCGACAACGATGTCGCCGTCACCGCCAGCCTTGCCAATCCCAAGGTGAACACCGGCGATGCCAAGGGCGACACCTATGTCGGCATCAACGGCCTCGTCGGCGGCGGCGGCAACGATCACCTCATCGGCAATGCGGCCGACAACGTTCTGGAGGGCGGGGGCGGGGCCGACGTGCTGAACGGTGGCGGCGGCACCGACACCGCCTCCTATTTCACGGCGAAGGCCGGCGTCCACGCCAGTCTCGCGAAGCCGGCCACCAACACCGGCGATGCCGCCGGCGACACCTACATCTCGATCGAGAACCTCCAGGGCTCGAACTACGACGATGTCCTGACCGGCAACGGCGGCAACAACGTCCTCACCGGGCGTGCGGGCGCCGACAAGATGAACGGCGGCGCCGGCTTCGACTTCGCCTCCTACAACGACGCGGCCAATCTCACCGGCGTCCACGCCAGCCTGGCCACGCCGTCCACCAATACCGGCGATGCTGCCGGCGACACCTATGTATCGATCGAAGGGCTGGCGGGCAGCGCCCACAACGACGTCCTGGTCGGCGACGCCGGTGACAACAAGCTGAACGGCGAGCTCGGCAAGGACACGCTGACCGGCGGCGCCGGCCACGACACCTTCATCTTCAACACCGCGCTGTCCAAGACGAACGTCGACACCATCACCGACTTCGCCCACGGGCAGGACAAGATCGCGCTCGACCACACGATCTTCACCGCGGCCGGCGCGGTCGGGACGCTCGCCGCAGCGGCGTTCTTCGAGGGCACGGGCAACACGGCTCACGACGCGAGCGACCGCATCATCTACAACAGCCACACCGGCGCCCTCTATTACGATGCCGACGGCACCGGATCGCTTTCGGCGGTGGAGTTCGCGGTGCTGGCCGATCATCCGGCCAAGCTCACCGCGGCGGACTTCCATATCTTCTGAGCCGGGCGATCGGCGCCGCTGCCGCACGGCAGCGGCGGGTGCATTCGGCGGCGACTTTGCCGCGCTGGCGAAGCGTGCCGGTCCGGCGCCGACGGGGAGGCAAGGCGAGGGCATGGCAGTCGCGGCGAGCACCGGGTCCGATCCGACCTTCGCGACGGCCGGCGAGCAGATCGCGCTGATGGAGCGGCGCGCGATCAGCGCGGCCGAGCTGCTCGATCTCCACCTCGCCCGCGTGCGGCAGGTCAACCCGACGGTCAACGCCGTCGTCGCGCTCGACGAGGCGGCGGCGCGCGGCGCGGCCCGCGCCGCCGACGAGGCCCGCGCCGCCGGGCGGAGCCTCGGTCCGCTCCACGGCCTGCCGATGACGGTCAAGGACACCTACGAGGTGGCCGGCATGCCGGCGACCTGCGGCATCGTCGCGCTCAAGGATCACCGCCCGACCCGGGACGCCGACCTCGTCGAGAGCCTTCGCGCGGCGGGCGCGGTGATCTTCGGCAAGACCAACACGCCCGAGGGCGCCGGCGACCACCAGACCTACAACGCGGTCTACGGCGTCACCCGCAATCCGTGGGATCTCGGCCGCTCGGCCGGCGGCTCCTCGGGCGGAGCGGCGGTCGCGGTCGCGACCGGGATGGCGCCGCTCGACATCGGCTCCGACATCGGCGGCTCGATCCGCTGCCCGGCCCATTTCAACGGCGTGTTCGGGCTGAAGCCGAGTTTCGGCCTGGTGCCGCTGCGCGGCCACATCCCGCCGCCGCCCGGCGCGCTGACGGCGCCGGAGATGGGCGTCGGCGGGCCCTTGGCGCGGAGCGCGGCCGACCTCGAGCGCGCGCTCGACGTCATCGCCCGGCCCGGCGCGCTCGACCGCAAGGGCAAGGCGTGGCGGCTGCCGCCGCCCAGGCGCCGGCACCTCGCCGATTTCCGCGTCGCGCTCTGGGCCGACGACCGCGACTATCCGGTCGAGCCGGCCTATCTCGACGCCATCGCCCGCTTCGCCGACGACCTCCGCCGCGCGGGCGTCACCGTCACCGCGGCGCGGCCGGCGATCGACCCGGCCGAGAGCCATGCCATCTACACCGCGACCCTGTTCGGCGCCTGGGGCACCGGGCTCGACGACGCGGCCTTCGCCGCCTATGTCGAGGCGAGCCGCGGGCTCGACCCGGCCGACCAGGGCTGGGCGGCGCGGGTCGGGCGGGCGCCGGCGCAGTCGCTCCGCGACTGGCTGATCCTCCTGGAGAAGCGCGAGCGGATGCGCTGGGCCTGGGAGGCGTTCTTCCGGGACTACGACATCCTGCTCTGCCCGGTAATGACGACGGTGGCGTTCCCGCACGATCATTCCGGCGTCGACCACACCGCCCAGATGCACCGCACCATCACGGTCGGCGGCGGCACCAGGCCCTATCTCGACAACCTGATCTGGCCCGGGCTGATCACGGTGGTGAACCTGCCGTCGGTGGCGGTGCCGATGCCGCACCGCGTCGGCGGCCTCCCGGCCGGCGTCCAGGCGGTCTCGGCGTTCCTGGAGGACCGCACCGCGCTCGCCTTCGCCGCCGCCGTGGAGGAGCGCCTCGGCGGCTTCGTCGCGCCCGACCTGGAAGCGCTCGCGGCGTAGTCCGGCCCTACTGCCTCTTCCCCTCGCGCCGCGCCTTCAGCGCGGCCTTCGCCTCCGGGCCGAGGCCGAAGGAGAGGCGCGACCAGATCCGCTCGTGGATGAAGTAGAGCGCGATCTTGGTGAACACCTCGGTGCCGCCGATCGCCGCGGCGACCTTGAGGTTGCCGGTGAAGACGAAGGCCAGGATCGTCGTGTCGATGCTGCCGGTGGCGCGCCACGACACCGCCTTGGCGAGGCTCCGCCACGGCCGGTCGCTGGTCGCGGCGATCCACCGCAGCGCCTGGTCGGCCGCCTCCGCCGGGGGCGGCGCGGCGGGCGCGGCGATCTCGGCCGTGGCCGGAGCCGGGACCGTGGCCGCGTCGTTGACGAAGCCCATCGCGACGGTGTCGTAGCCGTCGCGATCGATCAGGATCAGGCCGCCGGTCTCGCGGTTGGCGGAATAGGGGTCGAAGGCGATCGCGCGGTCGGCGACGAGGACGCAGTCGCCGATGGCGTTCAGCGCGAGCTGGGTCGCGGGCTCGCGCGCCAGCGACTCGAGGTCGACCGAGCTCCGCACCGCCTCGACCGTCACTGCCGCGGTCGCGGTGCCGAGCTTCATCAGGAACGACTGGCCCGGCCGCACCGGCCGCTCGGCCATCCACAGCAGCCGCACGTCGAGCCGCTCCGCGACGAGCGCCGGCCGGTCGGCGGCGGCG
Organism: Hyphomicrobiales bacterium; assembly: GCA_035547055.1. Taxonomy (GTDB): domain Bacteria; phylum Pseudomonadota; class Alphaproteobacteria; order Rhizobiales; family Methylopilaceae; genus DASZVN01. The sequence continues at coordinate 2,990 of DASZVN010000162.1, read as the reverse complement.
AGGACGTCGCCCCGCGACACGTCGATCGCATCGGTCAGCGTCAGCGTCACCGACTGCCCGGCGACCGCGACCGGGAGGTCGCCGCCATAGGTCACGATCCGGGCGACGCGGCTCGCCTGGCCCGAGGGCTGGGCGACGACCGCCATGCCGGGCCGCACCTCGCCGCGGGCGATCAGGCCGGCATAGCCGCGGAAATCGAGGTCGGGCCGGTTGACCCACTGCACCGGCAGGCGGAACGGCTGCCCCGCGGTCGGCGGCGCCACCTCCACCGTCTCGAGATAGCCGAGCAGCGTCGGGCCGCCATACCAGGGGGCGTTGGCCGAGCCGGCGACGACGTTGTCGCCGTTCAGCGCCGACAGCGGGATGCAGGCGATGCCGTCGAAGCCGAGCCCGGCGGCGAAGGCGCGGAAATCCCGCTCGATCTGGGCGAAGATCTCCGGCGACCAGTCGACCAGGTCCATCTTGTTGATCGCGAGCGCGACGTGCTTCACGCCGACCATCGAGACGATCAGGCTGTGGCGCCGGGTCTGCCGGGTCAGGCCCTTCCTGGCGTCGACCAGGATGACGGCGACCTCGGCGGTCGAGGCGCCGGTCGCCATGTTGCGGGTGTACTGCTCGTGGCCGGGCGTGTCGGCGACGATGAACTTGCGCCGGTCGGTGGTGAAGTAGCGATAGGCGACGTCGATCGTGATGCCCTGCTCGCGCTCGGCGGCGAGGCCGTCGACCAGGAGGGCGAAATCGAGCTTGCCGGCCTGGGTGCCGAACTTGCGCGAGTCGGCGTCGAGCGCGGCGAGCTGGTCGTCGAACAGGAGCTTGCTCTCGTAGAGCAGGCGCCCGATCAGGGTCGACTTGCCGTCGTCGACCGAGCCGCAGGTGATGAAGCGGAGGAGGCTCTTGTTCTCCTGGGCCGCGACGAAGCGCTCGAAGGAAAAGTCGATCGGGTCCGGCCACGCCGCCATATCTCAGACCTTTACCGTGTGCCCAGCGCCGTCACGGCCGGGCCTGTCCCGGCCATCCACGACTTTCCTTTCGCCGCCGCGCTGCAAACTCGTGGATGCCCGGACCAAGTCCGGGCATGACGCGGTGACGGCGGCCATTAGAAATAGCCTTCCTGCTTCTTCCGCTCCATCGAGGCCTGGCCGTCGCGGTCGATGACCCGGCCGGCGCGCTCGGAGCTCTTGGTCTCCATCGTCTCGCGGATGATCTCGGGAAGCGTGGTCGCGCTGCTCTCGACCGCCCCGGTGAGCGGATAGCAGCCGAGCGTGCGGAAGCGGACCATCCGCATCTCGGGCACCTCGCCCGGCGCGAGCGGCATCCGCCCGTCGTCGACCAGGGTGAGGGTGCCGTCGCGCTCGACCACGGGGCGCGGCGCCGCGAAATAGAGCGGCACGATCGGGATGTTCTCGCGCTGGATGTAGAGCCAGATGTCGAGCTCGGTCCAGTTCGACAGCGGGAACACGCGGATCGATTCGCCGGCGCGCTTGCGTCCGTTGTAGAGCCGCCACGGCTCGGGCCGCTGGCGCTTCGGGTCCCAGCGGTGCTGGGCGTTGCGGAACGAGAACACCCGCTCCTTGGCGCGGCTCTTCTCCTCGTCGCGGCGGGCGCCGCCGAAGGCTGCGTCGAACTTGTACTGGTCGAGCGCCTGGCGGAGCGACTGCGTCTTCATCACGTCGGTGTGGTACTCGGAGCCGTGGGTGAACGGCCCGACGCCGCGGGCGACGCCGTCCTGGTTGATGTGGACGATGAGGTCGAGCCCGAGTTCCTTCGCGCGGCGGTCGCGGAAGGCGATCATCTCCTTGAACTTCCACGTCGTGTCGACATGGAGGAGCGGGAAGGGCAGGCGGCCGGGGTAGAACGCCTTCAGCGCGAGGTGGAGCAGGACCGAGGAGTCCTTGCCGATCGAGTAGAGCATCACCGGGTTCTCGGCCTCGGCGACGGTCTCGCGCATGATGTGGATGGCCTCGGCCTCGAGCCGGTCGAGATGGCTCAGCGCCGGCACCGCCGCCGGCGGCGGCGCGGCCGCAGGGCCCGCGGCATCATCCTCGAAATCGGTGCGGCGGCGGAGGGCGGCAGTGATCGGCACGATGGCTACTCCAGCACGTTCAGAAGCCAAGTCTCAGGGAGGGACCGCGGCTGAAAGTTGCGGAGGCAATCGAACCTCCGTCATGGCCGGGCTTGTCCCGGCCATCCACGACTTCCTTTTGCGCAGGCGCCGCAAACTCGTGGATGCCCCGCCCAGGGCCGGGCATGACGGGCGAGTGTCGGGCACCGTTCAATCAGGCGGCTTCGGCGGGGGCGGCTTCGTGGAGGCCGCATTCCTTCTTGGCTTCGTCCTCCCACCACCAGCGGCCGGCGCGCTCGGGCTCGCCCGGCTTCACCGCGCGGGTGCAGGGGGCACAGCCGATCGAGAGGAAGCCTCGGTCGTGCAGCGGGTTGTAGGGAACGCCGCGCTCGGTGACGTAGGCGACGACGTCGTCGCGCGACCAGTCGAGCAGCGGGTTCACCTTGAGCACGCGATGGGCGGAGTCCTGCTCGGCGAACACCATGGTGGCGCGATTCAGCGACTGGTCGCCGCGGAGGCCCGTGATCCAGGCCGAGGCGCCGCCGAGCGCGCGCTTCAGCGGCACCACCTTGCGGACGAAGCAGCAGGCCTTGCGCATGTCGACGCCGTAGCGGAAGCCGTTGATGCCCTGGTCGGCGATCAGCGCCTCGACGGCGGCGGCGTCGGGCGAGAGGCCCCTGATGCGGCGGGCATAGCGCTCCTCGGTCGCGGCCCAGAGATCGTAGGTCTCGGGGAAGAGGCGGCCGGTATCGAGCGTCACCACCTCGATCGGCAGGCGCTGGGCGAAGATGGCATGGGTGACGGCCTGGTCTTCGAGGCCGAGGCTGGTGGTGAAAACCTTGCGGCCGGGCACGAGGCGGGCGACAAGGGCCAGCCGCTCCTCGAGCGACAGCACCGGGAATTGCGCCGCCAGCCGCTCGCGCAGGCT
>DASZVN010000161.1:0-10316 GCA_035547055.1 Hyphomicrobiales bacterium | reverse complement strand
CACCGTCGCCGGCAACCTCGTCTGGTCGCCCGTCCCCGACCTCGACCTCGGCCTCGAGGTCTTCAACGAGGCCCTCCTCCACCACGCCGCCGGCGTCATTCCCCCCGCCACCCACACCGCCGTCTGGGGCTCCATCGCAAGGCTCGAACGCCGCTTCTAAAACCTCCCGGCGGCGTTCGCAGGCGGCCTCGGCGAATATCCCGGGGCCGCCTTGGCGTTCACGGTCACTGGCACTGAAGCCTTGAAATTGCCGATTGGATATGTCGGGATTGGCGAGAAGGAGGCCCGGCCGTGAGCGAAGCTGCGTTCGCCCTGCGACTGAAGAAGCCGAGCGTGCTGCCCGGCTTTGGCCTCACGCTCGGCTTCGCGCTCACCTATCTCGGGCTGATCGTGCTGATCCCGCTGGCAGTGCTGGCCTTCAAAGCCGCCACGCTCGGCCCCGACGAGCTCCGGCGGCTCGCGCTGTCGCCGCGCACCCTCGCGGCGCTCCACACCAGCTTCCGGTCGGCCCTGATCGCCGCGGCGGTCGATACCGTCTTCGGTGCGATCGTGGCCTGGGTGCTGGTGCGCTATCGCTTCGCCGGGCGGCGGGCGCTCGACGCCGCGATCGACCTGCCGTTCGCGCTGCCCACCGCCGTGGCCGGCATCGCGCTGACGGCGGTCTACGCGCCGAACGGCTGGATCGGCCAGTTCTTCGCGCCTCTCGGCATCCGTATCGCCTACACGCCCGTCGGCATCGTGCTGGCACTGATCTTCGTGGGACTGCCGTTCGTGGTGCGTACGCTTCAGCCGGTGCTGGAGGATCTCGATCGCAATCTGGAAGAGGCCGCGGCGACGCTCGGCGCCCACCGCATCCAGACGATCGGGCGCGTCGTCGCCCCGGCGCTGCTGCCGGCCCTCCTCACCGGCTTCGCGCTGGCGCTGGCCCGCGGCATCGGCGAATACGGCTCGGTTCTCTTCATCGCCGGCAACATTCCCGGCGTATCGGAGATTGCGCCCGTCCTCATCCTCATCCGGCTGGAGGAGTTCGACTATGCCGGCGCGACGGCGCTCGCCTGCGAGATGCTGGTGATCTCCTTCCTGCTGCTGCTCGCGATCAATCTCATCCAGCGCTGGAGCCGGCGGAGGTTCGGCGATGTCTGACCAGGCGATCGCCCTGCCCCGCGCGCGCAACGCGCCGACCGAGGAGAGCCCGGCCGCACGCGGCATCCTGATCGCCGTGGCCCTGGTCTTCCTCGCCGGCTTCCTGCTGCTGCCGCTCGCCGTGGTGTTCACCGAGGCGCTCGGCGCCGGCGTCCGCGCCTATCTCGCGGCGCTGGCCGATCCCGATGCGGTCGCCTCGATCCGCATGACGCTCCTCGTCACCGTGCTGGTGGTGCCCGCCAATCTCATCTTCGGCCTCGCAGCCGCGTGGGCGGTCGCGAAATTCGAGTTCGCCGGCAAGAGCCTGCTGAACACCCTGATCGACCTGCCGTTCTCGGTGTCTCCGGTGGTCGCGGGCCTGACCTACGTGCTCCTGTTCGGCGCCCAGGGCTATTTCGGCCCATGGCTCGACGCCCACGGCATCGCCATCGTCTTCGCGCTGCCGGGGATGGTGCTGGCGACGATCTTCGTCACCGTCCCCTTCGTCGCCCGCGAGCTGATCCCGCTGATGCAGGACCAGGGCCGCCGGGAAGAGGAGGCGGCGCTCCTCCTCGGCGCCGGTGGTCTTGCGACCTTCTTCAGGGTGACGCTGCCCAACGTCCGCGGGGCGCTGCTCTACGGCGTCCTCCTCTGCACCGCGCGGGCGATGGGCGAGTTCGGCGCGGTCGCGGTCGTCTCCGGCCACGTTCGCGGCCAGACCGAGACAATGCCGCTCCGCATCGAGGCCCTGTTCAACGAGTACAGCTATGCCGCGGCGTTCGCGGTGGCCTCTCTCCTCGCGCTGATGGCCATGCTGACGCTGGTCATCAAGACTGCGCTGGAATGGCGCTACGCCGGCGAGATCGCCGCGATCCACCGCTGAGGAACGAGCCATGCCCGCTTCCGCACGCCTGCTTTCGATCGAACCGGAGCCACCGCCGGAACCGCATCACGCCTCGGTGGCGGTCGCGGTGCAGGGCATCAGCAAGGCTTTCGGCACGACTCCGGCGCTGCACGGGGTGACGCTGACGATCGAGGCCGGCGAGCTGATGGCGCTGCTCGGCCCCTCCGGCTCGGGCAAGACGACGCTGCTCCGCGTCCTCGCCGGGCTCGAGCCGCCGAGCGCCGGCCGCGTGCTGTTCGGCAACACGGACGCCGCCGCCCTGACGGTGCAGGAGCGCCAGGTCGGATTCGTCTTTCAGAACTACGCGCTGTTCAGGCACATGACGGTGTTCGACAACATCGCCTTCGGCCTGAGGGTGCGGCCCCGGCGGCTGCGCCCCTCGGCGGACCAGATCCGCCGCCGCGTGCTGGAGCTGCTCGACCTGGTGCAGCTCTCCAGGCTGGAGCAGCGCTTTCCCGCCCAGCTTTCGGGCGGCCAGAACCAGCGCGTCGCGCTCGCCCGCGCGCTTGCGATCGAGCCCCGCGTGCTGCTGCTCGACGAGCCGTTCGGCGCGCTCGACGCCCAGGTGCGCAAGGACCTGCGCCGCTGGCTGCGCGAGCTGCACCGCAAGACCGGCCACACCACGGTCTTCGTCACCCACGACCAGGACGAGGCGCTGGAACTGGCCGACCGCGTCGCCATCCTGCGCGGCGGCCGCATCGAGCAGGTCGGCACGCCGTCCGAGGTCGCCGAGGGCGCCGCATCGCTGTTCGTCTACGCGTTCGTCGGCGACGCCAACAGCCTGCCGGTGGCGGTGACCGGCAGCCAGGTCTATTTCCACGGCGAGCCGCTCGGCATCACCCGCTTCGGCGCCGCCCACGGCGCCGCGACGCTGGCCTTCCGGCCCGGCGATGTCGAGCTGGTGTCCGAGAGCGACACGGGGATCGGCGGAGTCGTCACGGGCCGCCGGCGCCACGGCGGAAGCTGGCGGGTCGAGATCGAGGTCGCCGGTGGCGGTCGTATCGAGATCGCCCTCCCGGCGACCACCGACCTTCCCGACGGCATCCGCGTCCGCCTGCGCCCGACGCAATGGCGGCTCTACACCCCTTAGACCGCGTGCCGGCAAAGGAGGGAGCTGACGACGGGCGTTACGGCGCGAGGCCGCCGGCCTCCTCGACGAAGCGGGCGATGCGGTCGACGCCGACGCCGTGGCGGAGCTCGCTGAAGACATAGGGCCGGGCACCGCGCATGCGCTGCGTGTCGGCCTCCATCACGCCGAGATCGGCCCCGACGAGCGGCGCGAGATCGGTCTTGTTGACGATCAGGAGATCGGAGCGGGTGATACCGGGCCCGCCCTTGCGCGGGATCTTCTCGCCGCCGGCGACATCGATGACGTAGAGGGTCAGGTCGGCCAGCTCGGGCGAGAAGGTGGCGGCGAGGTTGTCGCCGCCGGACTCGATCAGGATCAGGTCCAGGGCTGGGAAGCGGCGGCGCATTTCGGCAACGGCGGCAAGGTTGATCGAACAGTCTTCGCGGATCGCGGTGTGCGGGCAGCCACCGGTTTCGACTCCCATGATGCGCTCGACCGAGAGAGCTCCAGCCACGGTCAGGAGCCGCGCGTCCTCCTTGGTGTAGATGTCGTTGGTGATGGCGCAGATGTCGTAGCGGTCGCGGAGCGTCTTGCAGAGCGCCTCCATCAGCGCCGTCTTGCCGGAGCCGACCGGCCCGCCGATCCCGACGCGGAGCGGCCCGTTGCTGCTTCTGGTCATGAGCGGAACAGCCTCGAATATTGGGTCTCGTGACGGAGGGCGGCGAGGTCGGCGCGGAGCGTTGCGCCGCCGAGATCGTCGAGCGTTGCAGTCTGCACGGCAGCGCCGATGGCCGCGGCCACGGGCGCAAGGCCGGCGAGGATGCGGCTGCCGGCTGTCTGGCCGACGATACCAAGCCGGACTGCCGCCGAAACGAGGTTCTGCGCGAAGGCGAAGACGAGCGCCGCGGTCGCCGGTTCGCACGGAATGCGATGGGCTGCCGCAGCCAGGCCGACGGCGACGGGATAGGCGATCTCCGCGAAGGCTGGCGCAAGACGCGACAGCAGCGGCGCCGGCCACGCGGCGAGCACGGCCTCGAGGAAGCTCCGGCCCTGCTGCGCTGTTTCGAGCCGCAGCTCGGCGGCCGGCGGCAGCGCGAGCGCCAGCTCGTTCGTCGCCGCAAGCGCTCCCCAATCTTCGGCCGCCGCCGCGCGATGGGCGGCGACGAAAAAGATGGCGTCGTTGCGCCCCGCACCATTGGTGAGGAGCGTGCCGATCCACTTGCGCAGTGCCGACTCGTCCCGGAGGTCGCCCGCCTCGAAGGCCCATTCGAGGCCGTGCGAATAGGCGAACGCGCCCGTCGGGAACGCTGGCGACAGCCACGCGAGGAGAGGGAGGAGCGCCGCCTCCATGCCACCGTCATGCCTGCCCTTGGGCCGGGCTTCCACGACCTTCTGGGTGTCCCGGCGGAAGTCGCGGATGGCGGGGACGAGCCCGGCCATGACCGCTCCCCGGTCGGCGCCATCAGCCACGGTGGTGGCCGTCGGCATAGGCGCCGGCTTCGGGCTGGAACGGCCGCGTGACGACCTCCGCGCGGGCGCCAAGGCCGCGCACCATCTCCATCAGCACGTGGTCGAAGGCGATGTAGAGTGCGTCGGCGGTGATCTCGGATGGAACGTGGCGGTTGCCGAGATGCCAGGCGACCCGCGTGAGGCGGAGCGGGTTGTCGGTGCGGATTTCGATCAGCCGCTCGGGCGCAGCCTTCACCGCGACGAGCCGCCCGTCCTCGAGCTTCACCGCATCGCCGTCGCGGAGCACGGTCGGCGCGTCGAGGTCGAGGAGGAACGCGAGCCCGCCCTCCCCCATCAGCGCAATACGGCGGCGATGGCGGTCGCCGTGGTCGAGCACCACCGTATCGGCAAGGCGCTCCGGCCGCACCGCCGCTCGGCGAACAACGCTGCCGGCACGGATCATGCGTCTCGCCTCAGAACAGGAAATAGCGCTGCGCCATCGGCAAGACCGCCGCCGGCTCGCAGACCAGGAGCTCGCCGTCGGCGCGCACGTCGTAGGTCTCCGGATCGACCTCGATCGCCGGCGTCGCGTCGTTCAGCACCATGTTTTTCTTGCCAATCTGCCGCGTGTTCTTCACGGCGACAAGGCGCTTCGTCACGCCGAGCCGCGCGGCGAGTCCGGCGTCGAGCGCCGCCTGCGAGACGAAGCTCACCGAGCTCTCGGTGAGCGCCCGCCCATAGGCGCCGAACATCGGGCGGTAATGCACCGGCTGCGGCGTCGGGATCGAGGCGTTGGGGTCGCCCATCGGCGCAGCGACGATCATGCCACCCTTGATGACGAGGTCCGGCTTCACGCCGAAGAAGGCCGGCGACCAGAGCACGAGGTCGGCGAGCTTGCCGGGCTCCACCGAGCCGATCTCGTGGGCGACGCCGTGGGCGATGGCGGGGTTGATCGTGTATTTCGCGACGTAGCGGCGGGCGCGGAGATTGTCGTTGTCGCCGCGCTCGCCGGGCAGCGCGCCGCGCTGGCGCTTCATCTTGTCGGCGGTCTGCCAGGTGCGGATGACGACTTCGCCGACCCGCCCCATCGCCTGGCTGTCGGAGGACATCATCGAGAGCGCGCCAAGGTCGTGCAGGATGTCCTCGGCCGCGATGGTCTCCTTGCGGATGCGGCTCTCCGCGAAGGCAAGATCCTCGGGGATCGCCGGGTCGAGGTGGTGGCACACCATCAGCATGTCGAGATGCTCGTCGATGGTGTTGCGCGTATAGGGCCGCGTCGGGTTGGTGGACGACGGCAGGACGTTGGCGAGGCCGGCCACCTTGATGATGTCCGGCGCGTGGCCGCCGCCGGCGCCCTCGGTGTGGAAGGCGTGGATGGTGCGGCCCTTGAACGCCGCGATCGTGTCCTCGACGAAGCCGGATTCGTTCAGCGTGTCGGTGTGGATCATCACCTGCACGTCGAGCCGGTCGGCAACGGCGAGGCAGCAGTCGATCGCGGCGGGCGTCGTGCCCCAGTCCTCATGGAGCTTGAGCGCGCAGGCGCCGGCAAGGACCTGTTCTTCCAGCGCCGCGGGCAGCGAGGCGTTGCCCTTGCCGGCAAAGCCGAGATTGACCGGCAGGCCGTCGGCCGCCTCGATCATGCGGGCGATGTGCCACGGGCCGGGGGTGCAGGTGGTGGCGTTGGTGCCGGTGGCCGGGCCGGTGCCGCCGCCGAGCATCGAGGTGATGCCCGACATCAGCGCCGCGTCGACCTGCTGCGGCGAGATGAAATGGATGTGGGCGTCGAAGCCTCCCGCGGTCAGGATCTTGCCCTCGCCGGCGATGATCTCGGTACCCGGGCCGATGACGATGTCGACGCCGGGCTGAACGTCCGGGTTGCCAGCCTTGCCGAGGCAGGCGATGCGCCCGTCCTTCAGGCCCACGTCGGCTTTGACGATGCCCCAATGGTCGACGATGACGGCATTGGTGATGACGGTGTCGACCGCGCCCTCGGCGCGGCTCGCCTGGCTCTGGCCCATGCCGTCACGGATGACCTTGCCGCCGCCGAACTTCACCTCCTCGCCATAGGTCGTGAAGTCGCGCTCGACCTCGATCAGGAGCGACGTATCGGCGAGACGGATGCGGTCGCCCGTGGTCGGGCCGAACATGTCGGCATAGGCGGCGCGGGAGAGCGAGGCCATCGCCGTCAGCCGAGCAGCATGGCAAGGCCGGCCGCCCCGGTCAGCGCGCCGAGGGCGCGGAGCGCAGGCTCGGCACGGCCGCGCGCTGCGGTGCCGAGCAGAAGCCCGACGCCGTGGAGCGCCGCCGTCGCGAGCACGAAGCCCGCCGCGTAGAGCGCGGCCTGCCCCGTGGCGGGCATCTCGATACCGTGGGCGTAGCCGTGGAACAGCGCGAAGACGCCGACAAGCACTGCTCCGGCTACGGTCGGCAGTCGTGCCGCCGCGGCGACCAGGAGGCCGAGCACGACGATCGAGGCCGCGATGCCCGACTCCACGGCCGAGGGCTCGAAGCGGACGAGGCCGCTCATGCCGAGCACGCCGCCCACCAGCATCACGGTGACGAAGGTCGCCGGCCACGCCCAGCGTGCCCGGCCGCCCCGCAGCGCCGCCCACAGGCCGACGGCGACCATCGCCAGAATATGGTCGGCGCCCGTCAAGGGATGGCGGAAACCGGCGGTGAACGACAGCACGTGATAGACGAGCGGATGAGCCAAAGCGGGCGTCGCGGCGAGCGCGAGCGCCAAGACGGCAAGCAGTCGGATCATCGGTCGTTCCCCCTCATCGGCTGGCTGGACCATCGAGCGCGCCCATGACCGCGCCGCGGAATCCGTAGACCTCGCGCTGGCCCCCGAACGGCACCAGCGTCACCTCCCGCGTCGCGCCGGGCTCGAAGCGCACCGCGGTACCCGACGCGATGTCGAGCCGCATGCCGCGCGCCCTGGCGCGATCGAAGGCAAGGGCCGGATTGACCTCGAAGAAATGATAGTGGCTGCCGACCTGGATCGGCCGGTCGCCGGTGTTGGCGACTGTCAGCGTCACGCGCTCCGCGCCCGCATTGAAGGCGATCTCGCCCTCGGCCGGGACGACCGCGCCCGGCGCCGCGGCCGCGCCCGTGGCGCCGCGGATCGGGTGGTGCACGGTGACGAGCTTGGTGCCGTCGGGAAAGGTCGCTTCGACCTGGACGTCGTGGATCATCTGGGCGATGCCGTCCATCACTTGGTCGGCGGTCAAGACATGCGCGCCGGCCTCCATCAGCTCGGCGACGGATCTGCCGTCGCGCGCGCCCTCGACGACGAAGTCGGAGATCAGCGCCACGGCCTCGGGGTGGTTGAGCTTCACGCCGCGCTCCAGGCGGCGGCGCGCCACCATCGCCGCCATGGCGACGAGGAGCTTGTCCTTCTCGCGCGGGGTCAGCAGCACGGCCGGCCTCCTCAGCCGTTCCAGACGCGCGGCAGCGGACGGCCGCGAAGGCCGATCAGAAGCCGCGCCGCGTCGCGGCGCAAGACGGCGCCGTCCGCCGCAAGGAAACGGGCGAGCAGCATGCCGTTCCAGGCGCTCGCGCCGCACTCCGACTCCGCCGCGGCAAGATAAGTGCGGGCCTCGTCGAGCCGCGCCTCGGCGTCGGGCGCAACATAGAGGACGGTCGCGAGCGCCCGGGCCTCGCCCATCGCGGCTGGCCGATCGAGGAGCTCCGCCACGTCGCCCTCCAGGCGCAGCGTGTCGGCATAGACCAGGCGGCCGGCACGGCGGACACGCCAGCGGTCGGCGAAGGTCGCGGCGGCGAGCCGCTCGCCGCGGGCGAGGCGGCCGAACACCACCGCCTCGTGGAGGACGAGCGCGCCCTCAGCCGCGACCTCCGCGTCCAGGCGGCGATGCAGGCGGGCGCGGTCGAACAGGATGGTCTCCTGCGGCAGCCAGGCGAGCCGGGCGCCGGCGGCAACGCTCAGCTCGATCGCGAGCTCCGCCGGCTCCTGCTCGCCGCGATAGATTTTTTCTGCGGCGGCGGTGGAAACGGCGAGGTCCGCCTCGCTCCCCGCTTCCACCGCCACCGCGAAGCGGTCGCCCCCGGCAATGCCGCCGGCCGTGTTGATGAGCACGGCCTCGATGCCCGGCCCGTGGTGCCGCGGCAGCCGCACCCGCGCCGATCCCGCCTCGGCAATGTGCGAGACGCCCGCGCGGCCGACCACGAGCGCGATACGGCCTTCCGCGCGTTGCCGCGCCGGCGCCTCAGATGGCGAGGCGACGTCGGACATCGTCATCGAGGTCCGCCCTCCGGCCGGACGCGATCACCTCGCCGCGCTCCAGCACGACGAAGCGGTCGGCAAGCTCGCGGGCGAAATCGAAATATTGCTCGACCAGGAGGATCGCCATGTCGCCGCGGTCGCGCAGATAGGCGATGGCGCGGCCGATGTCCTTGATGATCGAGGGCTGAATGCCCTCGGTCGGCTCGTCGAGCACGAGGAGCTTCGGCCGCATCGTCAGCGCGCGGCCGATCGCGAGCTGCTGCTGCTGTCCGCCGGAGAGGTCGCCGCCGCGGCGGCCGAGCATGGTCTTCAGCACCGGGAACAGGGCGAACACCTCGTCGGGGATGCTGCGCCTCGCGCGCGGAAGCACCGGATAGGCGGTCTCCAGGTTCTCACGGACCGTGAGCAGCGGGAAGATCTCGCGGCCTTGCGGCACGTAGCCGATGCCGAGCGCGGCGCGTTCGGGCGGGCGCAGGCGGGCGATGTCGCGGCCGTCGAGCGCGATCGTGCCGCGGGCGATCGGCCGCTGGCCGACGACGGCCCGGAGCAGCGAGCTCTTGCCGACGCCGTTCCGCCCGAGCACGCAGGTCACCTCGCCCGCCACGGCCTCGACAGCGACGCCCCGCAGCGCCTGCGCCGCGCCGTAATAGAGGTCGAGCCCCGCAACGCTCAGCATGTCTGGCCTCCGTCATGCCCGGCCTTAGGCCGGGCATCCACGAGTTTGCAGCGACTGCCGGGAAGGAAGTCGTAGACGGCCGGGACAAGCCCGGCCATGACGATGGAGAAGCCTGCCATCGCCGTCACCTCCCGAGATACACTTGCACGACCCGCGGGTCGGCGCTGACGGCGTCGAGCGAGCCTTCGGCCAGCACCGCGCCCTCGTGCAACACCGTCACCTTGACGCCAAGGTCGCGCACGAAGGCCATGTCGTGCTCCACCACCACCACCGCGCGGGTCTCGGCGATCTCGCGGAGCAGCGCGGCGGTGTCGGCCGTCTCCTGGTCGGTCATGCCCGCGGCCGGCTCGTCGACGAGGAGGAGCTTGGGCTCCTGCGCCAGCAGCATCCCGATCTCGAGCCATTGCTTCTGCCCGTGGCTGAGGCTTGCGGCCGGGCGCTTGCGCTGCTCGATCAGGCGTACCCGGGCGAGGAGCTGGTCGATGCGCTCACGTTCCGCGGCGGCGCCGCGGGCGAACAGCGCCGCGAAGGGCCGCCGGTCGGCGCGGAGCGCGAGGAGAATGTTGTCCTCGACGCTCAGCATGTCGAAGACCGTCGGGGTCTGGAACTTGCGGCCGATGCCGAGCTCGGCGATCGCCGCCTCGTCGAGCTTGGTCAGATCGTGGACACCGGCAAACAGCGCTTCGCCAATGTCGGGCCTCGTCTTGCCGGTGATCACGTCCATCATCGTGGTCTTGCCGGCGCCGTTCGGGCCGATGATCGCGCGCATCTCGCCGGCCTCGACCGCGAGCGAGAGCGCGTTCAGCGCCTTGAAGCCGTCGAACGACACCGTGACGTTGTCGAGATAGAGCAG
>DASZVN010000160.1:0-18552 GCA_035547055.1 Hyphomicrobiales bacterium | reverse complement strand
GGAAGAAGCGGCTCGATCTTCCCCCACTCCGCATCGCTCAACCACGTCAGTTGCCGCCCCATCCAAAGCCTCCGCCCCAAGCAGAAGCTTTGAATCAGCATACACCTTCACCCGCAAGCTGATTGAGTACGGAGCCTAGTGCCGTAGGGTGGGCATCGCGGAGCGATGCCCACCCTACGAGATTGCATCGCCGAGCCATGCGCCGAGACCACTTGCGGTGCGGCGGGCGAAGCCGTATGTGAAACTCCTCCCAAGCAGGTGAATGCTGCCCGGCCAGCCGGATGCTGCATTACCCAGGCGAAGGCCGGTTCACCCAACGGCCTCGCACCACCTGCAAACTCTCCCTTACTCATCGCGTTCGCCGCCCGGCGGCGAACAATCGGAAGGTTCCCATGAGGGAAATCAGGCTCCAGGACCTCAAGGTCAAAGCCCCGACGGAGCTGCTCGCGCTCGCCGAAGAGCTCGAAGTCGAAAACGCCTCGACCTTGCGCAAGCAGGAGCTGCTGTTCGCCATCCTCAAGCAGATGGCGACCCGCGAGGTCGACATCATCGGCGGCGGCGTGGTCGAGGTCCTGCAGGACGGCTTCGGCTTCCTGCGCTCGCCCGACGCCAATTATCTGGCCGGTCCGGACGACATCTACATCTCGCCCTCGCAGATCCGGCGCTTCTCGCTCCGCACCGGCGACACCGTCGAGGGCCAGATCAGGAGCCCCAAGGAGGGCGAGCGCTATTTCGCCCTGCTCAAGGTCAACACCATCAATTTCGAGGATCCCGAAAAGGCCCGCCACAAGGTCCATTTCGACAATTTGACGCCGCTCTATCCCGACGAGCGCATCAAGATGGAGCAGGCCGACCCGACGGGTAAGGATCTCTCGGCCCGGGTCATCGACATCGTGGCGCCGCTCGGCAAGGGCCAGCGCGCGCTGGTGGTGTCGCCGCCCCGCACCGGCAAGACGGTCCTGCTGCAGAACATCGCCCGCTCGATCACCTCGAACCACCCCGAGTGCTACCTGATCGTGCTGCTCATCGACGAGCGGCCCGAGGAGGTCACCGACATGCAGCGGACGGTGCATGGCGAGGTGGTGTCCTCGACCTTCGACGAGCCGGCGACCCGCCACGTCCAGGTCGCCGAGATGGTGATCGAGAAGGCGAAGCGCCTCGTCGAGCACGGCCGCGACGTCGTGATCCTGCTCGATTCGATCACCCGCCTCGGCCGTGCCTACAACACCGTGGTGCCCTCCTCCGGCAAGGTCCTGACCGGCGGCGTCGACGCCAACGCGCTGCAGCGGCCGAAGCGCTTCTTCGGTGCCGCCCGCAACATCGAGGAGGGCGGCTCGCTGACCATCATCGCGACCGCCCTGATCGAGACCGGCAGCCGCATGGACGAGGTCATCTTCGAGGAGTTCAAGGGCACCGGCAATTCGGAGCTGATCCTCGACCGCAAGGTCTCCGACAAGCGGGTCTTCCCGGCGATGGACATCACCCGCTCCGGCACCCGCAAGGAAGAGCTGCTGGTCCCGCCGGACGTGCTCAAGAAGATGTATGTGCTGCGGCGCATCCTGAATCCGATGGGCACGGTCGATTCGATCGAGTTCCTGCTGGACAAGCTGCGTCAGACCAAGACCAATGCCGAGTTCTTCGATTCGATGAACACGTAAGGCCGGGCGGCTTCGTAGGGTGGGCAAGCTGCGCTTGCCCACGTCAACACGAGCATCGCCAAGGCGAATGCCCATCCTACCGGGTCAGCGCCCTCGCCTCCCTGCGGTGAGCAGCGCCTTCAACGCGTCGAGCTGGTCGAGGTCGCGATAGCGAATCGACAGCGTCCCGCCGGGACCCTTGTGAGCCACGCTGACGGCGAGGCCGAGCGCCTCGGAGAGCTCGCGCTCAAATGACCGGACATTTGGATCGCCGACATCCGATGCCGGCCGCATCGGCATCGACTTCGTCTCCGGCGGGGTCTGAAGCCGCTGTACCAGGGCCTCTGTCTCTCGTACCGACAGGCCATGCGCGATCACCCGCCGCGCCACCTCGCCGGCATCGTCGAGGCCGATCAGCGCGCGGGCGTGGCCGGCGCTGAGCCGCCCGTCCTCGACCGCCGCCCTCACCTCCTCCGGAAGCTTCAGCAGGCGCAGCGTGTTGGCGATATGGCTGCGGCTCTTGCCGATAGTCTTTGCGAGATCGGTCGGGCTGTAGCCGTGGCTCGCGATCAGCACCTGGTAGCCGGCCGCCTCCTCGATGGCGTTGAGGTCGCTGCGCTGGACGTTCTCGATGATCGCGAGCTCCAGCGCCTCGCGCTCGGAGACCTCCAGCACGACCACCGGCACGTCGTGCAAGCCGGCGCGCTGGGCCGCCCGCCAGCGCCGCTCTCCCGCAATGATCTCGTAGCCGTCGCCGGTAGCGCGAACCAGGATCGGCTGCACGACCCCCTTCTCACGGACCGAAGCGGCGAGTTCGTCCAGCGCCGCCTCGGAGAAATTCCGACGCGGGTTGTTGGGATTCGGACGAATCTGGTCGATCGCGAGCCCGCGCGGTGCCGGCTTCCGCGGTGCCGTCCGCTCCTCGACGCCGACATCGCCGAGAAGGGCCGCAAGACCTCGCCCGAGGCCGCGCGATCGTTCGTCCGCCATGTTCTCTCTCCGCATTCCTTGCCCCGTCATGCCCGCACTTGTTGCGGGCATCCACGACTTCCGGCACTTGCGGAGACGGAAGTCGTGGACGGCCGGGCCAAGCCCGGCCATGACGGCCTAATGTCCTAAGCGGCCCTGAGCGCCCGCTCGCGCTGAATGATCTCGGATGCGAGCCTGAGATAGGCTTGGCTGCCAGTGCATTTGAGGTCGTAGAGCAGGACTGGCTTGCCGTGCGACGGCGCCTCGGACACCCGGACGTTGCGCGGGATCACGGTGTCGTAGACCTTGTCGCCCATGAACTGGCGGACATCGGCCACCACCTGCGCCGACAGGTTGTTCCGCGAGTCGTACATCGTCAGCACGATGCCGTGGATCGCGAGATCCGGATTCAGCGCCTCGCGCACCTGGTCGACCGTCCGGAGAAGTTGCGACAGCCCCTCCAGCGCGAAGAACTCGCATTGCAGCGGCACCAGGATGGCGTGGGCCGCCGCGAGGGCGTTGATGGTGAGAAGGTTCAGCGACGGCGGGCAGTCGACCAGGACATAGCTGTAGGGCGCGCCGGCGCTACGGCCGAGCTCGCGGATGGCGTCGCGCAGGCGGAAGGCGCGGTCGCGCGAGGAGGCGATCTCGAGCTCGATGCCGAGGAGGTCCATGGTCGAGGGCGCAACGTCGAGGCCGGGCACCGCGGTCGGCAGGATCACCGCGCCGAGGCCCGAATCGCCCGCCATCACGTCGTAGGTCGAGCGGGCGCGGTCACGCCGCTCGATGCCGAGGCCGGTCGAGGCGTTGCCCTGCGGGTCGAGATCGACGATCAGCACCCGCTCGCCGATCGCGGCGAGAGCAGTGCCGAGATTGATCGCGGTCGTGGTCTTGCCGACACCACCTTTCTGGTTGGCGACGGCGAGGACTCTTGGTCCGGACATTTCGGTCACGGCGGGCGGCCTTCCTGCGGCGGCGTCCGGCGCGGGCGAACATCGGACAGCACCACGATGCCCGCGGCCGAATCAGTCGCGCTCGGCACGATACGATGAGAAGAGTGCCAACCGCGCGACGCAGCCGTCAATTCCTCGGCCGCGCTCTTCCCTTTGGGGAACAGGCCGACGGCTCCGCGGCCCAGCAGCGGCAGCGCCAAGGGGATCAGACGCTCCAGCGGCGCCAGGGCCCGCGCCGTGACGACCTTGACCGGCTCGGACCAATGCGCCGCCCAGGCCTCGATCCGCTCGGCATGGACCCGGGCGGGCGCGGCGGTCTCGCGGACGGCGGCTGCCAGGAAGGCCGCCTTGCGGCGATCGCTCTCGACCAGCTCGATCATGGCGCCGTCGCGGCCCGCGAGGGCGATCGCGATGACGAGGCCCGGAAAGCCGCCGCCCGAACCGAGATCGGCCCAGCGCCCGGCCTCTGGAGCCAGCGGCAGGAGCTGGAGGCTGTCGGCGACGTGGCGGGTCCAGACATGGGACAGGGTGCTCGGCGCGACCAGGTTCAGCGTCGGCTGCCAGCGGTGCAGCAGATCGACATGGATCCGAAGCCGCTCCCAGGTTTCACGTGAAACGGCCGGGCAGGCCGCCTCGGCCTCCGCGAAGTCGTCGCGCGTCATGGTCGCCGGCGGCCTCCTTTGTAGGGCGGGCAAGCGCAGCTTGCCCACCCACACGAGCTTGCCCGTGTTGGCCGTCCGCCGTGCGCAAGTCGGGCCTGCCCGACTTGCGTCGTGGGCATTGCAGGAGCGATGCCAACCCTACGAAATGGCGCCGACGAGGGGACACGATGCAGATCGCGGTCGAGAAGGACGACGAGGGCGAGATCTTCAAGACGCTGGTCGAGGCGCTGATCGCCTTCAACCGCGAGGCCGCGGGGGTCGGCCGCGGCGAGCCGGTGGTCGTCACCCTCCGCGACGACCACGGCTTCCTCCGCGGCGGCGTGTGGGGCCGCGTCAACGGCGACTCGGCCTATTTCGACATCGTCTTTCTCGACGAGCCGTTGCGCGGCCGGGGCAGGGGCCGCGCCATGATGGCGGCGGCCGAGGCGGAAGCCCGCCGCCGCGGGGCTCGCGACGTCTGGCTCTACACCCTGAGCTGGCAGGCCCGTCCGTTCTACGAAAAGCTCGGCTATCGCTGCTTCGCGGAGCTGCCGTTCATGGGCGGCAAGCATCGGCGCCTCTTCATGGCGAAGGAGTTGTGAGAGGAACCATCCCTCTGTCGTCATTGCGAAGGAGCAGAGCGACGAAGCAGTCCAGCGCCGCCGGTGCCGGCGACCATGGATTGCTTCGCTTCATTCGCAATGACGGGCCCGTCGGGCTTGGCGCCAGCCCGCCGGGCATGGACGGCGAGGAGGGTTGCGGCGGCCGGCGTCACGCCTTCGATGCGGCCGGCCTGGCCGAGGGTCGCGGGCCGCACCGCAGCGAGGCGCTGGCGGATTTCCGCCGACAGCCCCGGCACGGCGGCATAGTCGAGATCGTCGGGCAGGCCGAGGTCCTCGTCGCGGCGGAAGGCGGCGATATCGGCGTCCTGGCGGGCGAGATAGACTGCGTACCCGGCCTCGATCGCAAGCGGCTCGGCGATCGCGGACGGGATCGCGCCAAGCGCTGGCCAGATCGCCGCAAGCCGCGGGATCGAAACGTCCGGCAGCGCCAGGAGGTCGAAGGCGCTGCGGCGCTGGCCGTCCTGGTTGACCTTGAGACCGCGCGCCGCGGCCTCGGCCGGCGTCAGGCTCAGGCTGCGGAGGAGGGCGCCGCCATCGGCCAGCGCCAGCGCCTTGTCGCGCCACACCGCCGCCCGCTGCCTGCCGACGAGGCCGAGCACGATGCCGCGCTCGGTCAGCCGCGCGTCGGCGTTGTCGGCGCGCAGCGTCAGGCGGAACTCGGCCCGCGAGGTGAACATGCGGTAGGGCTCGGTGACGCCGCGAGTCACGAGGTCGTCGACCAGCACCCCGAGATAGGCTTCCTCCCGCCCGAAGGTGGCGCCGTCGCCCCCGCCGGCGCGCCGCGCCGCGTTGAGGCCGGCGATCAGGCCTTGTGCCGCCGCCTCCTCGTAGCCGGTGGTGCCGTTGATCTGGCCGGCGAGAAACAGGCCGGGCAGGCGCTTGGTCTCGAGCGTCGGGTGGAGTTCGCGCGGATCGACATAGTCGTACTCGATGGCGTAGCCGGGCCTGACGATCCGGGCGTGCTCCAGGCCGGGAATGGTCGCGACCAGCGCGTGCTGGACCTCCTCGGGAAGCGAGGTCGAGATGCCGTTGGGGTAGACTGTGCCGTCGTCGAGGCCCTCCGGCTCCAGGAAGATCTGGTGGCCGTCGCGACCCTCGAAGCGCACCACCTTGTCCTCGATCGAGGGGCAGTAGCGCGGCCCGCGGCCCCGGATCGCGCCCGAATACATCGGCGCACGGCCGAGATTGGCGCGGATGATGGCGTGGGTCGCGGGCGTGGTGCGGGTGAGGTGGCAGGCGACCTGCGGGTTGGTGATGGCTTCCGTCAGGGCGGAAAATGGCTCCGGCGGATCGTCGCCGGGCTGCTCGGCGAGCGCCGCGAAGTCGATCGTCGCGCCGTCGAGCCGGGGCGGGGTGCCGGTCTTGAGCCGGCCGAGGGCGAAACCCGCGGCGGCGAGCGTCCGCGACAAGCCGAGGGCAGGAGCCTCGCCGACCCGCCCGGCGGGAATCTTGCGCTCGCCGATATGGATCAGCCCGCCGAGGAAGGTGCCGGTGGTGAGGACGACGGCGCCGGCGCCGAGCATCCGGCCGTCGGCGAGGCGGACGCCGGCGACGCGGCCGTGATCGAGGACGAGGTCGTCGACCTCTCCAGCGAACAGCGTCAGGCCCGGCTGGTCGCGGAGCGCCGCCTGGGCGGCGGCGGCATAGAGGCGGCGGTCGGCCTGGGAGCGCGGGCCGCGCACGGCGGCACCGCGGCTCCGGTTCAGCACGCGGAACTGGATGCCGGCGGCGTCGGCGAGGCGGCCCATCAGCCCGTCGAGGGCGTCGATCTCGCGGACCAGGTGGCCCTTGCCGATGCCGCCGATCGCCGGGTTGCACGACATCGCGCCGATGGTGTCGAGCCGGTGGGTGACGAGAGCGGTGCGGGCACCGAGCCGCGCCGCCGCAGCCGCCGCCTCGGTGCCGGCGTGGCCGCCGCCGACCACGATCACGTCGAAGCTGCCAGCCCGGTCCTGTTTCACGTGAAACGTCTCACTTGCCGATGCAGAAGGCCGAAAACACGCGGTCGAGCACGTCCTCGCTGTCGACCCGCCCCGCCAGCCGGCCGAGCGCCCGTGCCGCAAGGCGGAGGTCTTCTGCCACGAATTCCGCCGCAAGGTCGACCGCGGCCGCGCGGCGGAGCGCCGCCACCGCCACCGCGCAGGCGTCGCGCTGGCGGGCGCGGGTGACGACAGGCTCCGGGCCGACCCTGAACGATCCGGCAAGCCAATCCGTCAGCGCCCGGACCAGCGCCGCGATGCCATCGCCCGTGCGGCAGGAGACGGCGAAGTCCGCCACGCCCGCGGACGAGGGGGGCACGAGGTCGATCTTGGTGAGGATGCGCCAGAGAGGTGCGCCGGGCGAACTCCCTTTCCTCTCGCGGGGGAGGGTTGGGGAGGGGAGTGCCCTCTCCCGGCCGCCGGTCGCCGCCAGCGACTCGACCTCCCCCGCAAGGGGAGAGGTGAAGGGCGCCGCGCCTGCCTCGGACGTCGTGGAACTCCCACTCCCCGCTCGCGGCGAGAGGGTCGGTGTGAGGGGCGAGCCCTCCGCGGGCGGAGGGCTCGCGGAAGTGCTGTACCCCTCACCCGGTCGCCCTACGGGCGACTCGCTCTCTCCCCGTTTCGCGGAGCGAACCAAGTCCGAAAAGGCCGGGTCGTCGTCGAGCCAGAGCACGAGGTCGGCGGCGGCGGCGCGGGCGCGAGCGCGGCGGACGCCCTCGGCCTCGACGGGGTCGGCACTGTCGCGAAGGCCCGCGGTGTCGACCAGGGTGGCCGGATAGCCGCCGAGGTCGAGCGCGACCTCGACCGT
This sequence comes from Hyphomicrobiales bacterium, assembly GCA_035547055.1. Taxonomy (GTDB): domain Bacteria; phylum Pseudomonadota; class Alphaproteobacteria; order Rhizobiales; family Methylopilaceae; genus DASZVN01. Next base: position 10,942 of record DASZVN010000160.1, on the reverse strand, counting down.
ATCGCGGGTGGTGCCGGGATGGGGCGAGACGATCGCGACCTCGCGGGCGGCGAGGCCGTTCAGCAGCGTCGACTTGCCGACATTCGGCCGCCCCGCCACGACGATCGTGGCGCCGGTCCGCAGCCGCTCGCCGCGGCCGCCGTCGTCGAGCACGGCGGCGATCTCGTCCGCCAGCGCCCCGGCACCCACGGCGATCTCGGCGGCGAGTCCGCCCGGCACGTCGTCCTCGTCGGGAAAGTCGATCGCGGCCTCGGCCAGCGCCATCAGGCCGACCAGCCGCTCGCGCCAGTCCGCCGCGCGGGCGCTGAGGCCGCCGTCGAGGCCGCCGAGCGCCTGGCGGCGCTGGGCGGCGGTCTCGGCATCGATCAGGTCGGCCAGCGCCTCCGCTTCGGCGAGGTCGAGCCGGCCGCCCTCGAAAGCCCGGCGGGCGAACTCGCCGGGCCGGGCGAGCCGCAGCCCGGATACCTGCGCCAGCGCATCCAGCACGCCCATCACGGTGGCGCGCCCGCCGTGAACGTGGAGCTCGGCGGCGTCTTCGCCGGTGAACGAGCCCGGCGCCGGGAACCACAGCACCACCGCCTCGTCCAATGTTTCACGTGAAACCGGGTGGCGCAGCCGCCGCACGCTCGCCCGCCGCTCCGGCGGCCGCCCTCCGGCCAGCGCCTCCAGCGCCGCCCCGGCGGCCGGCCCGGAGGCCCTGATCACGGCGATGCCCGCCTTCCCCGGCGCCGAGGAGAGGGCGTAGATGGTGTCCGTCGGCCCTCTGCCTTCCCGCGCGCCGGCGCGTTGAGCCAGGAGCGCCGCCTCCGGAGAGATCATGCCGAATCGCCTCGCCCAGGAAACCAGCCCGTATCTGCGCCAGCACGCCGACAACCCGGTCGACTGGTGGCCGTGGTCGCCCGAGGCCTTCGCCGAGGCGCGCCGGCGCGACTGCCCGGTCCTGGTCTCGATCGGCTACGCCGCCTGCCACTGGTGCCACGTCATGGCCCACGAAAGCTTCGAGGACCCGGCCATTGCCGCCCTCATGAACGAGCACTTCGTCAACATCAAGGTCGATCGCGAGGAGCGGCCGGACATCGACCAGGTCCACCTCGCCGCGCTGCAGGCCCTCGGCGAGCAGGGTGGCTGGCCGCTCACCATGTTTCTCACGCCCGACGGCGCGCCGTTCTGGGGCGGCACCTATTTCCCGCCCGAGCCGCGCTGGGGGCGGCCCTCGTTCCGCAACGTGCTGGCGGGCCTGACCGCCGCCTATCGCGACAAGCGCGGCGACGTCGCCTCGACCGCGAGCGCGCTCAAGACCCGGCTTGCCCGCGCCACCTACGGCGATTCCCGCGGCCTGTCGCTCGCGCAGATCGACGAGGTCGGCCGCGGCATCCTCGGCATCATGGACCCCGTCGCCGGCGGCATCCGCGGGGCGCCGAAATTCCCCAATGCCATGCTGCTCGAGACGCTGTGGCGGGTCGGGCATCGGACCGGCGAAACAGGGTTAACGGATTCTTTCCTGCTCACGCTCCGGCGGATTTCCAACGGCGGCATCTACGACCACATCGGCGGCGGCTTCGCCCGCTATTCGACCGACGCCGAATGGCTGGTCCCGCATTTCGAGAAGATGCTCTACGACAACGCGCTGCTCCTGGAGCTGCTGGCGCTGGGCTGGGAGGAAACCGGCGATGACCTGTTTCGCCGCCGTGCCGGCGAGACGGTAAAATGGCTCACCCGCGAGATGCTGCTGCCGGACGGCGTCTTCGCCGCGAGCCTCGACGCCGACTCCCCGGGCGGCGAGGGCGCGTTCTATGTCTGGACGCCGGCCGAGCTGGAAACCGCGCTCGGCTCGGAGGACGCGGCGTTCTTCGCCCGCTGGTACGACATCAGCGGCGCCGGCAACTGGGAAGGCCGCTCCATCCCGAACCGAACCGCGACACCGGAAGCTTCGGCGGAAGAAGAAGCGCGGCTCGCCGCGCTGCGGGAAAAGCTCCTCGCGGTGCGCGATCGGCGCCCGCACCCAGCGCGCGACGACAAGGCGCTGGCAGACTGGAACGGCCTCCTCATCGCCGCGCTGGTGCGCGCCGCAATGGTGTTCGGCCGCGGCGACTGGCTCGATCTCGCGCGAATTGGCTTCGCCGCGGCCCGGCGCCTGTTCGAGCGGGAGGGACGGCTCGGCCATTCCTGGAAGGACGGTCGGCTGCTCTATCCCGGCTTCGCCGCGGACCTCGCCGCGATGGCCCGCGCGGCCGTCGCGCTTCATGAAGCGACCGGCGACAACGTCTATCTCACACCGGCCCGGGCCTGGCTCGATGGGCTGTGGAACGAGCACTGGTCGAGCGGGCGGCTCTACATGACGGCAGCCGACGGCGAGGCGCTGGTGGTGCGGCCCGAGGCGATGCAGGACGACGCCGTGCCGTCGGCAATGGGCCTCTTCGCCGAGGCGGCGCTGCGCTATGCCGTCGCCGCGAACGACGAGGAATGGCGTGGGCGCAGCGAAACCCTGCTGACGGCCGGCGCCGAGCGGGCAGCGACGCTCGCGATGCAGCACCTCACCATCGTCAACGCGGTCGATCTCCGGCTCGGCGGGGTCGAGATTCTCGTTACGGGACAGGGGCCTGAGGCGGACGTCCTGGCGCAGGCCGCGCTGGCGGTGCCCTTCCCGGTGCGCATCGTCCATCGCCTCGCGCCCGGCGCGGCGCTCGCGGCAGCTCATCCCGCCGCGACCGCCGTGTCGGTCAAGCCGCAGGCCCTGGTCTGCGCCGGCGACCGCTGCAGCCTGCCGGTGACGACGCCCGATGCGCTGCGTGGGCGCGTGAAGGAGATGCTGAGCGCGTTGCAATCGTAGTCGTAGGGTGGGCATCGCAACGCGATGCCCACCTCCGGCGCGGCCGTGGGCAAGCTTCGCTTGCCCACCCTACAAGGCCCTCCGTCAGGCCCGCGCCAGGAACGGCATGCCGATCGGCAGCACGGTCGCGTCGAGGAAGCTCATGTCGCGCGGCAGGGCGGCCATCAGCGTCACGATCTTTGCGACCTCGACCACCGGCATGATCTTGTCCGATGCCTTGGTGGTGGTGTCGCCGGCCAGGTTCGATTCGGTGACGCCCGGGTGGAGGATCGAGCAGGTGATGCCGTGCTCCCGCCCTTCCATGGCGATGGAGTGGGTCATGCCCTCCAGGCCGAATTTCGAGGCGGCGTAGCCGATCGTGTGCAGCCGCGGCCGCCGTGCCGACACCGAGCCGATGTTGATGATGCGCCCGCTCTTCTGCGGCTTCATCGCCTTCAGTGCCTCGCGGGCGCAGAGGAAGGCGGCGGTGAGGTTGATGTCGATCACCTCCTGCCACTCGGCGAGCGTCGTCTCGTCGGTCGGCTTGTGGCGGGCGATGCCGGCATTGTTGACCAGGATGTCGACCCGGCCGAACGCCGCCTTCGTCCGCTCGAACAGTGCCAGGACGTCGGGCTCCTTGGTGACATCGGCCCTGACCGCGATGGCGCCGTGGCCGATCCGCACCGCCAAGGCCTCCAGCCGGTCGGCCCGGCGCGCCGCGAGCGCGACCTTGGCGCCCTCGGCGGCGAAGGCGGCGGCGATGGCCTCGCCGATGCCCGAGCTCGCGCCGGTGACGATGGCGGTCTTGCCGTCGAGCTGACCCATGTGACGCTCTCCCCAAAAAACTGCTGCATTGCGTTGATAATCCACCGCCGCGACCGTGAAAATGGCGGCGTTCGACCTTACATTAGCGTCGCGACTCGCGCGTGCGCGCGTGCGCCCGCGCGAAGGTTTCCCCATGTCCGATGCCTCTGCCACGCCGTTCGAAGAGTACGGCGCCGATTCCATCCAGGTCCTGCGTGGGCTCGATGCCGTGCGCAAGCGGCCGGGCATGTATATCGGCGACACCGACGACGGCTCGGGCCTCCACCACATGGTCTACGAGGTCGTCGACAACGCGATCGACGAGGCGCTGGCCGGCCACGCCCACGAGGTGACGGTCACGCTGAACGCCGACGGCTCGTGCACGGTCACCGACGACGGCCGCGGCATCCCGGTCGACATCCACGCCGAGGAGGGCGTGTCGGCCGCCGAGGTCATCATGACCCAGCTCCACGCCGGCGGGAAATTCAACCAGAACTCCTACAAGGTGTCGGGCGGGCTCCATGGCGTCGGCGTTTCGGTCGTGAACGCGCTGTCGAGCTGGCTGAAGCTCCGTATCTGGCGCAACGGCCACGTCTACACGATGAGCTTCACCGGCGGCGAGGCCGACGCTCCGCTCGCCGCCGCCGGTCCATCGGAGGGGCGGCGCGGCACCGAGGTGACGTTCCTGCCGAGCCCGGACACCTTCAAGGGCGTCACCGAGTTCGACTGGGCGACGATCGAGCACCGGATGCGCGAGCTCGCCTTCCTGAACTCGGGCGTCCGCATCGTCCTCGCCGACAATCGCGGCGCCGAGCCGAAGCGCGAGGAGATGCACTACGAAGGCGGCGTCGAGGAGTTCGTGCGCTGGCTCGACCGCACCAAGAAGCCGCTGGTCGAGGTCCCGATCGTCGTCCGTACCGAGCGCGACAACGTCGGCATCGAGGTCGCGATGTGGTGGAACGACGGTTACCACGAGACCGTCCTCTGCTTCACCAACAACATCCCGCAGCGCGATGGCGGCACCCACCTCGCCGGCTTCCGCTCGGCACTGACGCGGCAGGTGACGAGCTATGCCGAGCAGTCCGGCCTGATGAAGAAGGAGAAGGTCTCGCTGACCGGCGACGACTGCCGCGAAGGCCTGACCTGCGTGCTCTCGATCAAGGTGCCGGATCCCAAGTTCTCCTCGCAGACCAAGGACAAGCTGGTTTCGTCCGAAGTGCGCACCGCGGTCGAGGGCGCGCTCAACGAAGCCTTCGCCACCTGGTTCGAGGAGCATCCGTCCGAGGCCAAGGCGATCGTCGGCAAGACCATCGAGGCCGCCGCGGCGCGCGAGGCCGCGCGCAAGGCGCGCGAGCTGACACGGCGCAAGGGCGCGCTCGACATGGCCTCGCTCCCCGGCAAGCTCGCCGACTGCCAGGAGCGCGATCCGGCCAAGGCCGAGATCTTCATCGTCGAGGGCGATTCGGCCGGCGGTTCGGCCAAGCAGGGCCGCGACCGCAGCTTCCAGGCGGTGCTGCCGCTCCGCGGCAAGATCCTGAACGTCGAGCGCGCCCGCTTCGAGAAGATGCTGTCGTCCGAAATGATCGGCACGCTGATCACCGCGCTCGGCACCGGCATCGGCTCGGACGAATTCTCCGTCGATAAGCTGCGCTACCACAAGATCATCATCATGACGGACGCCGACGTCGACGGCAGCCATATCCGCACGCTTCTGCTGACGTTCTTCTACCGCCAGATGCGCGATCTCATCGAGCGCGGCCACATCTACATCGCCCAGCCGCCGCTCTATAAGATGAGCCGCGGCAAGTCCTTCCAGTACCTCAAGGACGAGCGCTCGCTGGAGGACTATCTGATCGAATCCGGCCTCGACGGCGCCGTGCTCCGCCTCGCCTCGGGCGCCGAACGGGCCGGCGCCGACCTGCGCGCGGTGGTGGAGCAGGCGCGCACCGTGCGCACCATCCTCGACGGGCTCCACAGCCGCTACGACCGCGCGATCGTCGAGCAGGCGGCGATCGCGGGCGCCCTGTCGCCCGCGGTCGCGGACGATCCCGAGAAGGCAGCCGCCGCGGCGGAGTACATCGCCCGGCGGATCAATCTGCTCTCGGACGAATTGGAGCGCGGCTGGACCGCCGAGGTCTCGCAGGGCGGCTACGTCTTCACCCGCGAGCTCCGCGGCGTGCGCGAGGTCGCAACCCTCGACGCCGGGCTGATCGCCTCGCTCGATGCCCGCCGCCTCGACGAGCGCGCCGCCGCGCTGCAGGAGGTCTATGGCCGCGCCGCGACGCTCCGCCGCCGCGACGACGAATGGACCGTGCGCAGCCCGTTGGCGCTGCTCGACTGCGTGTTCGCGGCCGGACGCAAGGGCGTCGCGCTGCAGCGCTACAAGGGCCTCGGCGAGATGAACCCCGAGCAGCTCTGGGAAACGACGCTCGACATCAACGCGCGCTCGCTCCTCCAGGTGAAGATCAAGGAGGTCGACGAGGCCGACGATCTCTTCGTCAAGCTGATGGGCGACGTGGTCGAGCCGCGGCGCGAGTTCATCCAGGACAACGCGCTCTCGGTCGCCAATCTCGACGTGTGAAGCCGCGTTCGGCAGCGTTGTGGGCCGTCATCCCGGACGCGCACGCAAATCGGGCTTGCCCGATTTGCGCACTCTACGTGTGCCATCTCGGGCAAGCCCGAGATGGCAGCGCGATCCGGGAGCCGGTTGCGAGCACGGGATCGGCCCCGGATCCCGGCTATCCGCTTCGCTCCGGCCGGAATGACGCCGAGAGCGCGATCGGCCAGGCTCGAGCATAGCGCCCGGCGCCCGCGGTAACGCCACGGGGCGAAATCGGTCGCGCCGCAGCCTCTGCCTTGCTAGAAGGCGCCGCCATGAACCGCGCCGCGCCGCCGACCCCGGACGATTTGATCCAGCTCCTCGCCGGAGCGGGCTATCGGCGCGTGCTGCCGAACGTGCTCTATCCCGCCTCGGTGTTCCTCGACCTGTCGGGCGAGGATCTCCGCCGGCGCATGTATCTGACGACCGACGCCGAGGGCAACGAGCTCTGCCTCCGCCCCGACCTCACCATCCCGACCGCGCTCCTCCACCTCGCCGGGTCGAACCCGGCCGCCGAGGCGGCCTATTGCTATCTCGGCCCGGTTTATCGCTTTCGCCAGAACGCGCCCGGCGAGTTCGTGCAGGCGGGGCTGGAGAGCTTCGGCCGCGCCGACCGCGAGGCCGCCGATGCCGAGGTGATGGCCCGCGCCGCCGAGGTGGTGGCGCGGTGGGGCGTCGCCATGACCGAGGTCCGCATCGGCGATCTCGGCCTCTTCGCCGCGATGCTCGACGCGCTGAAGCTGCCGCCGGTGTGGCGCCGCCGCCTGCAGCGCGACGCCGCCCGCGAGGGCGGCCTCAGCCGCGACCTCGCGATGCTGACCGGCCCGACGCCGTCCGCCGAGAACCACACCGCCTTGCTCGCGACGCTCGACGGCACCGATCCCCGCGCGGCCCGCGCCGTGGTCGAGGATCTCCTGTCGATCGCGGGCATCGCGGCCGTCGGCGGCCGCACCGCCGGGGAGATCGCCGACCGCTTCCTGGAGAAGGCCCGGCTCGCCGCCGTCTCATCGCTCCCGATCGAGACCTGCGACGTGCTGCGCCGCTATCTCGGCATCGCCGGCACCCCCGCGACATGTGCCGCCGACATCCGCAACCTGATCCGCGACAATGCAGGTCTCGCGGCAGATGCGGGCCTGGCAAAGGCGCTCGACGCCTTCGAGCGCCGCACCCAGCTCCTCGCCGACCGTGGCTTCGACACCACCGCGATGCACGCCGCGACCGCCTTCGGCCGCCGGCTCGACTACTATACCGGCCTCGTCTTCGAGTTTCACGCCGAGGGACGGAGCGATCTCGGCCCGCTCGCCGGCGGCGGCCGCTATGACGGCCTGCTGCAGACGCTCGGCGCCCCGGCGCCGGTGCCCGCCGTCGGCTGCGCCGTCTGGATGGAGCGGCTCGAGGAGGCCCGGCCGTGAGCCAGCCCCTCCTCCTCGCGGTGCCCTCCAAGGGGCGGCTCCAGGAAAACGCCGCCGCCTTCTTCGCCGCCGCCGGCCTGCCCCTGGTCCAGGCCAACGGCGCGCGCGACTATCGCGGCCAGCTCGGTGGCGTGCCGGGCGCCGAGGTGCTGTTCCTCTCCGCCGGCGAGATCGCCAAGGAGGTCGGCGCCGGCAACGTCCATCTCGGCGTCACCGGCGAGGACCTCGTGCGCGAGACCATCCCCGACGCCGACGCCCGGGTGACGCTCCTCACCGGCCTCGGCTTCGGCTACGCCACGGTGGTGGTGGCGGTGCCGCAGGCCTGGATCGACGTCGCGGCGATGAGCGATCTCGACGACGTCGCCGCCGCCTTCCGCGAGCGGCGCGACCGGCCGCTTCGGGTCGCGACCAAATATGTCGCGCTGACGCGGAGCTTCTTCGCCCGCCACGGCGTCGGCGACTATCGCATCGTCGAGAGCCCCGGCGCGACCGAGGGCGCGCCCGCTTCGGGCGTCGCCGACATCATCGTCGACATCACCACCACCGGCGCGACGCTCGCCGCCAACGCGCTCAAGGTGCTCGACGACGGCGTCGTGCTCGCGAGCGAGGCCAACCTCGCCGCCTCGCTCCGCGCCGAGTGGGGCGAGACCGCGCGCGAAGCCGCCCGCGCCATCCTCGGCCGCATCGGCGCCACCGCCCGCGCCCGGGCCTGGCGCGAGGTCCGCGCCGACCCCTCGGGCGACCGTGCCGACGCCGTGGCCGAGGCCGCCCGCCGCTTCGGCGCCATCGCCCCGTTCGGCGCGGCGGGGCAGGGGCCGCTCGTCCTCCACGTGCCGAAGAGCGCCGCCTACTCCCTCTCCGACTGGCTGATCGCCCAGGGCGCGACCACGGTGACCGTGGCCCAGCTCGCCGACATCTTCGAGGCCGAAAACCCCCTCTGGCGCCGCCTCCTTTCGCGGCTCGACGCGGCGCCGACGAACGCGGGCTGACTGCGACAAACCGGGACAGACGCCTTGTCGGAAAGGCGAATTCGCCTTACTTTGAAACCATGAATACCCTGACCGTCACCGCCAAGGGCCAAGTCACCCTGCGCCAGGACCTGCTCCGTCATCTCGGTGTCGGCCCGGGCGACCGGATTGCCGTGTCGAAGCTGCCCGATGGCCGCATCGAAGTACGGGCGGCGCGGCCCGCTGGCCGGATCGAAGACACCTTCGGGCTTTTCAGGCGCGATCGCGGCCCGACGCTGACCATCGAGGAGATCGGCGAGATCGCCGCCCGCGGCTGGGCCGGCCGGCGGTGAGGATCATCGCCGACACCAACATCCTCGTCCGGGTGGTCACCGAGGACGATCCCGCCCAGGCGCGCCGAGCCCAGGCCGCGCTCGCCGGCGCCGATCTGGTCGCGCTGCCCCTGCCGGCGTTGTGCGAGTTCGTCTGGGTGCTCGCGCAGGGCTACGGCATCGCAGCTCTCGAGATCGCCGAGGCGCTGCGGCGACTGATCGATGCCGCGAACGTCGCGGTCGATCGGCCGGCGGCCGAGGCCGGGCTCGCGGTGCTGGAGGCTGGCGGCGATTTCGCCGACGGCGTCATCGATCACACCGGCCGCTGGCTCGGCGGCGAGGTTTTCCTGTCGTTCGACAGAAAGGCCGTAAGGCGCCTCGCAGGGCTCGGCCACGCGGCGGAGGCGCCTTGACTGTCCAGCCCGACCGGCAGAGCATGGCCAGCGAGTGCCGAGGGGTGTCCCGCGAGGGGACTGAGAGATCGCCGGGCCACGCGGCCGCCGCGACAACCCTTTGAACCTGATCCGGGTCATTCCGGCGAAGGGACGGGCGTATCCCGCAAGCCGCCCTCCGCCGTCCCATCGCAAGCGTACGGAGGCCGCCGTGAACAAGCCGTTCCCGCCCAAAGATCTCGTCGAGCCCTCCGTCACCACCGGGCCGCTGCCGGCGTCGCGAAAAGTCTATCTCGGCGAGCTCCGCGTGCCCGTCCGCGAGATCGACCTCACCGACAAGCTGGAGCCGCCGGTCCGGGTCTACGACACCTCCGGCCCCTATACCGACCCGGACGCCGCGATCGACGTCGACCAGGGCCTCGGCCGCGCCCGCCAGCAATGGGTGCGCGAGCGCGGCGGCGTCGAGGACTATGACGGCCGCGTCATCCGGCCCGAGGACAACGGCAGCGTCGGCAAGGACCACCTCGCCCGTGCCTTCCCGACCACGCACCGCCCGCTCCGCGGCCTCCCCGGCCAGCCGGTGACGCAATACGAGTTCGCCCGCCTCGGCATCGTCACCAAGGAGATGCGCTACGTCGCCGAGCGCGAGAATCTCGGACGCCGCAAGGCGCTGGAGAACGCCGAGGCGACGCTGGCCCAGGGCGAGAGCTTCGGCGCCGCCATCCCCGCCTTCGTCACGCCCGAGTTCGTCCGCGACGAGGTCGCCCGCGGCCGCGCGATCATCCCCGCCAACATCAACCACGCCGAGCTCGAGCCGATGGCGATCGGCCGCAACTTCCTGGTCAAGATCAACGCCAATATCGGCAACTCGGCGGTCACCTCGTCGGTCGCGGAGGAGGTCGACAAGATGGTGTGGGCGATCCGCTGGGGCGCCGACACGGTGATGGACCTTTCGACCGGGCGGAACATCCACAACACCCGCGAATGGATCATCCGCAATTCCCCGGTGCCGATCGGCACCGTGCCGATCTACCAGGCGCTGGAGAAATGCGACGGCGACCCCGTGGCGCTGACCTGGGAGCTCTACCGCGACACCCTGATCGAGCAGTGCGAGCAGGGCGTCGACTATTTCACCATCCACGCCGGCGTCCGCCTCGCCTACGTGCCGCTGACCGCGAACCGCACCACCGGCATCGTCAGCCGCGGCGGCTCGATCATGGCGAAGTGGTGCCTCGCCCATCACAGGGAGAGCTTCCTCTACGAGCGCTTCGACGAGATCTGCGACATCATGCGGGCCTACGACGTGTCGTTCTCGCTGGGCGACGGCCTTCGCCCCGGCTCGATCGCCGACGCCAACGACCGCGCCCAGTTCGCCGAGCTGGAGACGCTGGGCGAATTGACCAAGATCGCCTGGGCCAAGGGCTGCCAGGTCATGATCGAGGGCCCCGGCCACGTGCCGATGCACAAGATCAAGATCAACATGGACAAGCAGCTCAAGGAATGTGACGAGGCGCCGTTCTACACGCTGGGCCCGCTCACGACCGACATCGCGCCGGGCTACGACCACATCACGTCGGGCATCGGCGCGGCGATGATCGGCTGGTTCGGCTGCGCCATGCTCTGCTACGTCACGCCGAAGGAGCACCT